>JBGCEN010000449.1:0-19237 GCA_045106435.1 Rhodothermales bacterium | reverse complement strand
GGGTGTGTATAAGTCTTGTGTCTATCATTAAGTAATAAATAATAACGGGCCCCATAAATAGTAGGGCAACCCACTCTTTTTTCTTTGTAAGCAGGTTGCCGAAAAACCTTCATTCCGCTTTTCATTCGTACGATACTGACCAGGTTCGCATACTGATAGGCGCTAGCCAGATAGGCAGCATTGCCATAGTTTGAGTCGAGGGTATTCACAAGCAGATCATCACCGAAATGAGGCATCAAATCCCCTAATTGTTCAAGCGCACATTCATTGGCGGTTTGATCTATCTTTACCCGGCGAAACGACAAGGGAAGGCTCCACCGTGAGGTCGAAAGATTAATCGATGAAATTGTATAACCGACACTGATGGGACGGTTGCCTGCAACCGTATTATCGGCTGTATGGACATAGGTACGCTGAGCAAGCGTAGGAGAATGTGGTTTGCAAAGCGCCGTTGTGTCGGTTTGAAGTAGGTGAACACCGGGGGCATATGGCAAGCACTGTGCAACAATCTCTTGTTCAAGTGCTCGTCGAGCGGCTTCATCGGCAGCAAGGCTCTTGATCGAGCGCGCAATACTGCTGAACTGATAATGATACAGCGGACTTAACGAGAGTTCAGTTACGGAGCGAGCCTCATTACAAGAAGCGAGGGCCATAACCAGATTCGTAGTGGATTTAACCCGCGGAATCGGTAACTTTAAGAGGTCACGGCAGAATCGGAAGCTATTGAGTTCATGCAGATCATAATAGCAACCTTTTTTGTCGTGATCACTTTTTTTGACGGTTTTGTCAAAAGTCTAATTGGTAAACCGAGACGTATAAACAATCGAAAAAGACCTTGGTGGCGCTAAAAAGACGCTTTGACTTTTTCTTAAACACACCCACTCGTGGTTAATGGGCGTCAGCCGGGTAGCTCTGCCATAATACATTCATGATCATCCATCTACCATCAACTTTAGCCAGATTCAAGTAATCAATACCCCACTGTGCGCTCAATTTGACGATGGCAATCTGATCCATCAGATCAAGAATCTCAATATCCTTGCGTGCTTTATCAGCATCCACGCGTCCGCTTGCATTCCACTTGCCGGCTAAGTCTACGAGTTGCTGATAACTCATTGGTGATTCCTGATATGTCGTTTTATCCTCGGCACGCCAGTAACCCACTTTGGCCAGATCTTGTGAGACACTCCGTTCAATACGTTCCGGTTCTACTTCGTATATCCCTTCTACATAATCCAGTACCGCCATTTTTACGCCGGCCTGATCTGATTTACCCTGGGCCTGGCTCAATGCAGGAAAAATCAGCATACATAAGGCAAGGCTTAATAAAGCGATTTTCCGATCTATGGTATACGTCATGGTTGGTATGGAGAAAGTTAAATAACCGTGTGCGACTTTTTTAGCACTTTGGATGCAAGGCTACGCGGGATTGGGCGTAGAGGTTGCGGTGTGTCGGTGTGTCGGTGTGTCGGTGTGTCGGTGTGTCGGTGTGTCGGTGAAATTAATACACAAGGCTGTACAAAGTCATAAGTCAGAACCTTTCCGATAACATTCAGGATCTCCCCAACAGCTTTTTCGACCTACAGACTTACAGACACGCCGACTCACCGACTCCTTTTAAAACTGAATATCCTTCTTAATCTCTTTATCCCCTCTTTTAACAACAACCGTTGTTTTGTCGCCTTTTTCGAGTTTGCCCAGGGCCATCATGTAGTCGTTGATGGTATCCACTTTCACTTCACCCAGCTGAATCACGATATCGCCCTTTTCGAGTCCGGCAACAGCGGCAGGCCGGCCATCCATTACAGCATCAACACGCACACCAACACCATCAGCTACATAGTCGGGCATGATACCCATACTCACTTTGAATGTGCTTCGGGTATTCTCTTCGTCTTTCGTTTTTGTAAAAGCCAGTTCTCCATCCTGATCCAATGTCTCAATGATTTCCACGATGTAGGATGCGACTTCGTAAATACCTTCAAAGTTAATCAGCGGACTATCGTCGGATGCTTTGTGATACTCTGCATGCTGTCCAGTAAAGAAGTGGAGTGCTGGAATATCTTCGAGATAAAAAGAGGTATGATCAGAAGCTCCAATACCCGATTCGTGCTTTTTAATATCAAAGTCGGCTGGTTTAGCTGATGCGAGCACGTCATCCCATGCAGGTGAAGTACCTGTGCCATTCACTGCCAGCACTTTATCTGCATTGAGCCGGCCAACCATGTCCAGGTTGATCATATAATTCACTTTGTCGGCATCAAAAACATCACTCTTCACAAAAGCTTTTGAACCATACAAACCGAGCTCTTCGCCTGAAAACCCTATAAAGATGTAGTTATTGCCTGTAGCCCCAGACTCCTTTAATTGGCGGGCAATTTCCAGGATGCCGGCTACACCACTGGCATTGTCATCTGCACCATTATGAATGGCCGGTTCGTCTGGCTGACGAGAACCAAAGATTCCATGCCCCAGATGATCGTAATGTGCCCCGATTACAACCGTTTGATCAGCCCCATTATCAAGGTAGCCAACGACATTATGCCCAACCCTGGGCTCTCCTGTACCAGGTGCGGCGTGTGGATTTGTGCTAAGTTTAAAATCAAACGAATGGTACCATGCTTCCCCCATAAACGGCTGCAATCCTAAATCCTCAAACCGAGAAGCGATATATGAAGCAGCCCGAGCCTCCCCATCCGTTCCTGTTTCCCGCCCTTCCATGAAGTCAGAAGCAAGATATACCACATCTACCTGAATATCCTGGAGATCAGCAGAAGTATCTTGTGCCCTTGTTGTGGGTGCAAAGGCAAGAAACGTCAACAACGCCAGGAATAATGAGCAAACGTTTTTATTATAAATCATGTTAGTTCTCATACTAAAAAGGTACGTATATAGAATATTTAGTTTTAACTGGTTAGCGGCTGGAAAAGTCAACAAAACCCTTTAATTGAGGCGGGTCGATTGAGACTAAATGCGCACCTTTCTGATTACAACCAGATGACGGCTGACCACTTAGCTCGGCTTTCTCCATTTAGACAAAGTCTCGAATATCGAACACCGATCAAGGAATGTCCAATTTTGAAGGTTTTTTAAGCGCTATATCGATGTTAGACATACCTTTTGAGTTTTCGCCGTTTAATTTATCCATGTCTGCTTGGTAAACCCGAGACGTATAAATAATCGAGAAAGACCCTGGTGGCGCTAAAAAGAGGCTTTGACATTTTTCTTAATGGATAAAGTCCAGCTTAGAACTAATCGTTCTCTACTTACTATCTACCCGTTTTAAGTGCAGTATTGCAGACAGTTTCACGTTACATACTATTTGCTCCACAAAACTGATATTGGTTCAGCGAGGATTGAATGAAGTGCACGATGGATAAGAAGCGCAAGAGCGCTTGCGATACCTGAATGTCAATTTGAAAACGCCAGATTTTTCACAAAAGAGGAAGAGCCACGATCAAGAAAAGCAGAGAATTCATCAACCGATGCTGTGCCGCTCATGCGGGCGATAAGCATTTCTGTTTCTGGATGAACAACGGCATATGTTGGCAATGCCACTGTGCCCGTCAGATTTAGCTGATAACGCTGAAGGTCAGGGCCCTTTTCCAAATCATCCGTATATAATTTCAGCAAGACAAAATTTTGCTCGAACCGTTCTGATATCGAGGGATCAATAAAAACGGTTGATTCCATCTGCCGGCAATTTGTGCAGGTATATCCCGTAAAATCGATAAAAACAGGCTTGCCTTCTTGCTTCGCAGCCAGGAATGCTTCGTCTATATCCTCAAACCAGTCTTCTTCGCTCTCAAAAGCAACGTTACTGCGAGACATGCTTCCCAACAAACTGATATCAGTCCCTTGTCGTGGAGGCAAAAATGCATCAAGATTATTCAGCGGTGCACCAAACAGTCCGGGCAACAGGTAAAGCGAGAATCCAAAAAAACCAATGGCAGTAATCAAGCGCAACGTACCAATCTGCTCAACAGGCTCTTCATGCTTTAGCCTGAGTTTACCGATCAGGTAAAGCCCTGCCATAAACAAAATCACCGTAGTGGCAGAGATGGCAATAGGCCGGGAAATCAAATTCCAACCCCACACAAGATCTGCGTTGGACAAAAACTTGATAGCGGCAGCCAGTTCGATAAACCCGAATACAACCTTTAATGTATTCATCCAGCTACCAGAAGCCGGCAAGCGAGACAAGCCACTTGGAAACAGCGCAAAAAGCACAAACGGCAAAGCAAAAGTAGCACTGAAGATCAGCATACCTGTTATAGGATAGACCCATTCTCCGCCGGCCGTTGCAGCCAATAAAGTGCCCACAAATGGCGCCGTACACGAAAATGAAACCAGGGTAAGTGTTGCCCCCATAAAGAGCACACCTGTATATCCTTTCTTGTCGTTGCTTTGCTTATTAAAATAGTTGAGCAATCCATTCGGCAATCGCAGCTCAAACAATCCCAATAGTGAAAGTGCAAATACAATAAAGACCAGACCTATAGACAAGTTAATCCACGGATTGGCTGCAATCGTCTGGGCACCTGACGCCCCCATAAGAAAAGCCATCAACACGCCCAATCCGGTAAAAATCACGATAATTGACAAGCCGTAGACGCTGGCCATCTTAAAGGCAGTACTTCGGTCTGCTGCGTGCTTCGTAAAGTAGGAAACCGTCAGTGGAATCATGGGAAACACACAAGGCATCAGAAGCGCGCCGAGCCCTGCGCCTATAGCCAATAGAATAAAACCCCATAATCCGCCGGCTATTGAAGACAATGGAGCCGAAGTCGCTACATTACTGGATACAGGTGAATCAAACCTGAGGTTGGGGCTGCCTGCATCGGCTGGTAACACGGCCGCCAGCGGGTCTCCGTCAACACCTCCTGTTACTGCAAAAGACACGCTAAACTTCTCCTTGGCTGGTGGTAAACAGAGTCCAAGTTCATCACTACAAATCTGATATCCAACATCTCCGGAAAGCGCATTCTGGCCATTCACAACATCTGCTCCGACAACATAGCGCGCATCCAGTAATACACTCCCCGTGAAGTACTCGACGTCCATTTTGAAGTTTTTATCGAAAGCCTCTTTCGGCGGGGTCGATTGTATCACTTCTCCCTCCTGGACGATGCCTTCCGGGAGCTGTGGCACCGCGAAGGTCATCCCCCGAATCGGAAAAGGAGCGTCCATCGCGTACATTTTCCAACCGTTAGAAATGGTAGCCTCCAATTTCAGATCTATTTCGTCTCCCGGGTTTACTTGTTTTTTGGTCACCGTAGCGCGCCAGCTAACATAATCAGCCGGCGGACCAACCTGCTGTGCATGCGTGCTGCTAGCAAAACAAGTGATAAAGAGAAGAAGAAATAAAATTCTGCTAGTTGGCATTACAGACCAAGAATTCTGAAGTATGCGTGATGGAGTTTTATGTTGTCTAACGATGTACGGTGTTACTACTTATACCATTATAACAGGGCACTGTAACAAGTCACTGCAACCAGCTGACAAGTGCCCCCAACAACTACAATTACAGTATATGTAGTTATCTAACCGGCTGAACAGGTCAACGTAAAGGCAAGCTATTAAATTTTCACAAAAAAAGGGTGTTCGACACCGTATCGGTAACGAACACCCTTTCTCAAATGTTGCAACATTCAAGCCGGATTAAACTAGGCTTCAGTCTCCTCTACCATAGGTTCAACGCGCACTTTAACTTCAGCTGTAATCTCGGAAGTCAGCTTAAGCGATGCAGTGTATACACCCAGCACTTTGATTTCTTCAACGATGTCGATTCGACGACGATCAATATCAAAACCTTGTTTTGCCAGTTGTACAGCAACCTGTGTTGGTGTTACCGTACCGAAGATACGATTTTCCTCACCAACCTTGACTTCTACAACAACTTCTACTTTGCCGAGATCTTCTGCCAGTTTTTGATTCTCTTCATTGCGCTGTGCAATTCTGCGAGAAGCCTGACGCATCATCTCTTCATGCTCTCTGATGGCTCCATCAGTAGCAAGCCTTGCTAAACCCTGCGGGATCAGGAAATTACGCCCATATCCGTTTTTCACGGTGACGATTTGTCCTTCATCTCCCAGCTTATGGATATCTTTTTTAAGTATGACCTTCATAATATCACCGTACTGTATCAGAAACGAAAGGAATAAGCGCCATGTGCCGAGCTCTTTTGATAGCTCTTGTCAACTGACGTTGCTGTTTTGCCGTAATATTCGTGATGCGGCGTGGCAGAATTTTGCCCTGCTCGTTAATAAAACGGAGCAATAATTCTGTGTCTTTAAAATCGATGTACTCGATGTCACCAAGACCCACACTCTTGTCAGCGGAATCGGCATCACCTTTCTTTGCTACTCTATCACTCATAGCGTGTTGTTAATTTAAGTGTTAAAGTTATGCCGCCGGCGCTGCCTTGGGCGTTGATTTTCTCTGCTCGTAGCTACGGAGCATCTTAGCATCCATGCGCAGCGTCATGTACCGAAGTACATCATCGTCAATTTCAAGCGCACGTTCCAAACGCACAACGAGGTCTCCAGGAGCCTGCATGTACATGTTTACGTAGTATCCGTTACGCTTTTTATTGATGGGATAAGAAAGGCGACGCGAGCCCCATTCGTCTACTTCTGTGATCTCGCCGTCGTTTTCTGTTACTAACTTGTTAATGCGCTCAACTACAGCTTTGATTTGTTCATCGCCGAGGACTGCATTAATTATATAAGTGAATTCGTAGGCATTTTTTTCAGCTGCCATAGATCCCTCTGGTATGAGTTTTATTCATGCCCCTGACTTTCAGGAGCAGGGATTAAGTGCCGTGATAATCCCAGATGGCTCATAAGATCCACCAGGACATCAATTTCATCATTATTCTATTTTACAGTGGTCAGTTTGTAGTCGTCAGTTTTCAGATAAAAGGGATCGACTTTCGATAAAGATCACTGTAAACTGATCACTGTCAACTCACAAATTCGCCATCCGTTCAGCGTGATCAGCACTTCTCAAAGCATTGATTACACCGTCCAGGTCTCCGTTTACGATTTTCTGGAGCGGATGATTTTTACTGTCGCCCTGCAAGCGATGATCGGTAACGCGATCTTGCGGATAGTTATAGGTCCTGATCTTGCCGGAGCGGTCTCCAGAGCCCACCATAGATCGACGTGCCTCGCTTCGTTCTGCGTTTCTTTTCCCGATCTCTATTTCATAGAGCCTGGAGCGCAACACGCGCATCGCTTTATCCTTGTTTTTGTGCTGGCTCTTTTCATCCTGGCACGTAACAACCAACCCTGTTGGAATATGCGTGATACGCACAGCAGAGTCAGTAGTGTTTACAGACTGGCCGCCCGGCCCACTGGATCTGTACACATCTATTTTCAGATCATTGGCATGGATATTTAAATCCACCTCGTCTGCTTCAGGCAAAACAGCGACTGTTGCAGCAGAGGTATGTATGCGGCCGCTAGATTCGGTATCCGGCACGCGTTGTACTCGATGCACGCCGCTTTCGTACTTCATCATGCCAAAGGCATTGACGCCCTTTAGCTCAAAAATAATCTCTTTATACCCTCCCTGTGTACCATGAGAGGTTTCCAGCAACTCTATTTTCCACCCGCTCTTTTCTGCAAACCGGTTGTATAACCTAAACAGATCGCCGGCAAAAAGTGCAGCTTCATCCCCACCGGTGCCGGCGCGTATTTCAACAATGGCATTTTTAGAATCTTCAGGATCTTTGGGAATCAATTTAAGGTGCAATGCCTCCTCAATCTTCGGCAGCTTCTCCTCCAAAACATCAAATTCCTCTTTTGCCATTTCTCTCAGATCTGGATCCTCCTCTGCCTCAAGCATCGCCTTCAAGTCCGCAAGTTCGGACAGCGTATCCTCGTATTCTTTAATTCCCGCGACGACTTCCTTTAGTCCGGCATGCTCTCTTCCCAGTTCTGCGATCCGTTTAATGTCGGTCGCTACTTCTGGTTGAGACATCAGCGTTGTGACTTCTTCAAAACGCCTTCTAATATCTTGTAATGAATCAATGTTGATCATAAACCACTCAGATCGCTATGCACATCCTCAAAAATGAGGTGATGAATTTCAAGAACTCCCCCATTAACGCACAATGCCCCGACTTGTTGATGAATGGTTCATGTTTTTCCTAAACTCCGCTAATTCTCTGTACGCTCGCTGTATGCCCAACGTAGTTTGCCAAATGCAGCACCCATCTGTTTAGAAAGAACATATCCATTTTCGAATTCAGAAAGAAGCCGGCGCTACAACGATTCCTTGCCGACGACTGCTTTCATCCCCAGCACACTTTTTAACATGAAAAAAACCTATCCATTTTGGGTAATTCTGCTGATCATTTCATTAAGTGCAATGACGGCCATTGCTGTTGAACGCAGTATTTTTGGCGGATCAAATGATGCACTGGATCAAAAAATACTCGCCCTACAGCAACAATTGGAGCGATCACAAAATCAACGCGACTCGCTTAACAGCATGCTTGCCATGCACCAGGACACCCTGCAGATGCTAATCACGCAGGAAAATGGCTTGGTTAACAACCTGGACAGGCTTCGCCTGCAGTTAGACCGGCAAAACTCCATTATTCATAATCTCCGCACGCAATCTCCTGATCATGACATCGCTACTGACTCACTGCTCAACGACCTTAATTCTATTGCTCGTTCTCTGCACGCCGGCACAAGCACAAACGACACCAACGGATAATCCGCCCCATACTGCTATTACAGATCTTGTTTCTGCCGCTCCTATTCCTGCAGATAGTGTACGCTTGATTGCATTGCCGGAAACGGATGAGGTGGGTTTCATTATTCCAAAATCGGTTGCACTGCATTATCGTAATCTGGTATTTGAACTGATGCCGGCGCTTGAACAAAAAATCCAGATACTGGAAGATGCTTCTGCCCAGCAACTTTCTTTATCAGAAAACAGACTCCGGCAAATCGGCAACCTGCGAGAGCAACGGGATAATTTGCAGGAACAGGTAACGATCTATGCCGCGGATGCTACGGCGCTACAGGTACAGCTGGAAGAGGTAAACAAGTCTCGCAAAAGGGAAATCAGAATGAAGAAATTCTGGCGCAGCACGAACTATCTCTTCATGGGCACCACCGCTATTCTTGCAGCCGTGCTCATCGCGAAATGATTTTTTTAGTGGTTAGTTTTTAGTTGGTAGTGGTTAGTTATGACAAATTGAAAAAAGAGAAAACTAACCACTAAAAACCACCAACTAAAAACTCCCCCATTAACTTTTCTTAACACTAGCAACCCGGTGAGGTAGTTCGTAGTACAGGGAAGGCAACTCAAATTCTTATACACAAATCTTTACAGTATGCCCAATATCCCTCTGAAAAACGGATTATTTTGCAATCGTACCACCAACCTTAGAAGCATTGCAGCCATCGGTTATGACATGGATTACACCTTGATCCATTACGATGTCGATGCATGGGAAGAACGAGCCTATACCTATTTAAAAGAGGGGCTTAAATCTCTGGGATGGCCCGTTGATCATTTGAGATTTGAGCCAGAGTTGGCCATGCAGGGTCTTATCATAGACCTTGAAGAGGGCAATGTGTTAAAAGCAAATCGGTTTGGCTATGTACGACGCGCATTTCACGGTACGCAACCACTCAAGTTTGAAGACCAGCGAGAAACGTATCGCGGTGTGCTGATTAACCTCAGTGAAAGCCGCTGGAAGTTCATGAATACGCAGTTTTCCTTGTCGGAAATCTGTATGTACATGCAGTTGGTAGAGTTACTGGACGAAGGCAAGCTACCTCCATCTATTGGATATGAGCATCTCTATCGCTGGACAAGGAAGGTGCTCGATGAAGCACATCTTGAAGGCTTACTCAAGCAGGAAATCATTACAAATCCCGATCGATTTGTGGAGTTGGATGAAAAAATGCCCCTGGCCTTGCTTGATCAAAAAGAATCTGGAAAAAAGGTATTGCTGATCACAAACTCTGAATGGAGTTACGCAAAACCAATGATGGCATATGCCTTTGATCAATTCCTGCCGGGAGATATGACCTGGCGTGACTTGTTTGAGTACTCCATCGTGGGTTCGAGGAAGCCAGATTTCTTTTCGAGCAAGCAGCCGGCTTTCGAGATTGTCGATGATTCCGGGTTACTACGTGTACACAACGGCCCCTTACAACCAGGCGGTATGTATGTAGGTGCGAATGCGTCTCTTATAGAACAATCGTTGGGCTTGCCGGGAGAAAAGATTCTGTATGTAGGCGATCATATCTACTCGGATGTAAGAGCCAGCAAGAACCTTCACCGCTGGAGAACCGCTCTTATTATGAGAGAACTGGAGGACGAGATTGATGCGCTGCGAGATTTCGAGACCAAACAGGCAGACTTGTCGCTAAAAATGGCGCGCAAGGAAGAAATGGAATCGGAATACTCTGCTTTGCGGCTTAACCAGCAACGTAAGAGAAAAGGCTACGGGCCCCAGACAGAAAACAGTGCGAAAGAGATTGACCAGATGATGATTAACCTCAAAAAAGACATTGTAGCCCTCGATGAAACGATCGCTCCTCTGGCAGCAGCAGCAACTTCTTTATCAAATCCAAACTGGGGTTTGTTACTGCAGGCCGGCAATGAGAAAAGCCATTTTGCCCGCCAGGTTGAAAGATCAGCTGATATTTATACCTCTCGTGTATCCAACTTCCTAAGCTATACGCCTTTTGTATATCTACGATCTTTTAGAGGAAGTTTACCACACAACCCAATCGACATCTCGGACTACAACGGGCTCATTCGCACGCCTAACGCGGTTGGGTGAGTATTAAGTGATCAGTTTTCAGTTTTCAGTTTTCAGTAACGTGATTACAAATACTTCTGATTACTGAAAACTGAAAACTCACCCAATATTAGTACTCTGTCAGCGAAATAAATAGAGTTAACCTTTTTTGATTTCAGAAAAAAAGAATACCTTCAGTTATTTCGCTGACAGAGTACTAGCCTATATGCTCCCATGCCAGTGCGCCGGTGCCCAGTACGCCGGCGTGATCTTTTAGGCGTGAGACTACAATGGGCACAGGCTCGTTGGTCGGATAACGGAAAATGTGGCTATTCACATGTTGCTTGAGGGGTTCAAGGAAATGTTTTGCCGCATTGGTGGCTCCTCCACTCAAAATGATCTTCTCGGGAGCATATACGTGTACCGTGCTCACTAGCAACCAGCCCAGGTGCTCAGTCCAAACGTTGAGCTCATCCTTACACAACCGGTCTCCTTTCTCCACCGCGCGAATGATAGACTTAAAATCTACTGATCGTGGATCTTTGAAATAGGCATCGCTCAGAGATGACTCGATGCCCCGCGCCAGGCCATCGCGCACATGCATGGCGAGGGCTGTTGCTGAACAATACATCTCGGCAGTACCTCTGGCATTTGTAATACAGAGCCGGCCTCCTGCTTGCTGAACAATGTGGCCCATTTGCGTTCCGAACTGCAAATGCGGATCCCGCAGGATTTTGCCATCCAGCTTAACGCCAGACCCTACCCCGGTCCCCAACGTAATTGTTACCGCCCACCCGCAGTCTTTTGCTTGTCCAAATGAAGACTCGGCATACATGGAAATGCGGCCATCGTTATCAGCCACAACAGGCACGCCGAGCCGTTGCTCTAACGCTTCCACGATGGGATACCCTTCCAATCCTTTCACTTTTCCCGGCAGGTAAACCACACCCTTCTTCGGATCTACTGCGCCAGAAAAAGCCAGGCCTACTGCCTGCGGAGTGGCACCTAATTCCTTGCTGATTCGATTTACTTCCTGGACATAGGTCTTCAAAAGCGTTTTGGGTACCATGTGGTATCCAGAAGGCTGAATGCCGGCGGCATATACCTTCCCTCCTTTGCTTACCGCACCACTTTTAAGTCGGGTCCCCCCTAAATCAAATCCAACAACAAAGTTTTTCATACCGCTCGGTTTAGAATAAAGGGGACAGAAATGTTTACGGATACAATGAAAGATTGCATTCAACGTAAATTCGGGATAACAGCTTTTTAAACATACTCAAAGCGCTCTCATAAGTCATCCTGCGCAGAGCCAAGGGATGACGCTGGAAACGGCCTTTTTCTGTGGTTTTCAAGTACTTCTTATCCCGAATCCACCTTACATTTATCAGTTTCTTTTGATGGGAAGAAGGTGTGACGGGAAGAAAGACATACCCATCCTGTCTTCCCGCCTCCTTGCAACCCGATATCACCGACAGAATTTTTCAAAAGAAATCTGTCATCTGAAAACTGATTACTGAAAACTGCACCCTACTGATACAGATGTGCGAGGCTTTTGCGATACGCTTCATAAAAACGATCCAGTTGCTCATCTGCACTCACATTGCCAACAAACTGATGGCTCGGTAGCAGCTCAGGTTTTACACCACGTGCCAATAGCTTCTCAGCAACATCTACGCGCAACATGTTCATGAGCATACCGCCCAACACAGTTGATGTAGGTCCTGTACGCCATTCCAATCCTTCGAGCTCAAGCAAACAATCTCCTGGAGGGCAATGATTGTTAAGCACGACATCTGCAATGTCGATCAACTTCTTGCCAGATGAATGCGCCGGCTTTGAGTTTTCACAATGTGGGCGTGATACAACACCGATGACGGGCATCCCTCGTTTTTTTGCTCCTAACGCCATCTCCACAATAAGCGGCCGAATGCCACTGGTAGAGATCAAAATAAATGCATCGTGTGGCCCAAATTTGAAGCCTTGTAATATTTCCTCTGCATAGCCTTCGTATTTCTCAAGAAACAGCGGCCCACGCAGGCCATTCATCCCCACAATAGAGGCATGGTTAGAGACGGCCTGCTCCACCAATGGATAAAATCCAACAAACCCACCCTGTCTCGGCGTAATTTCTTCTACCATCATTCTAGAATGGCCGGCGCCAAAAAGGAACACAAGCCCTCCGTTAGCGATACTTTCTGCACAAATCGAAGCTGCGGCGTCGATGTTATCCATTTCTGTTTCCCTGATGGACTCCAACAGGGCGATTGTTTTCTCAAAATACTCAGCTCCAGCGCGCATATACTTTCTTTACGTTCGTGTAGTGAATGATACTTCGTGCCGGAAGTTAACCTTCGCTCTATAGAAACGTCAAGCACTCAGTGAACTCTTAACCTTACCGCTGTTCAAATAGCCGAGAATTAACTTTTACTTTTCGAAAGCGGTATAAGCCTTTCTTGAGCACTGGATAACCGATTCAGGATCTATTGCCGGCTGCTTACTTTTAAAAACAGTTAGAACGCTACATTCTACACCAGATATGCCGGCACATTATAACAAACAACCGCCCCCCTTCTTTGCTGATATTAGGCTATCTTGCTCTTACCTGCGTTAAGGATGGCTTAAACAAAAGTGATTAATTTTTTCCCTCAAATTACAAGACAGCCCAAAGCATGGCCCGCCTCTTAAAGCTGAATACGCTCAGCCTGCTTTTCCTTTTTCTGTGTTTGTGTGTTCCCGCAAGCGCACAGGACACAGACACGAGCTTTGTATTTAAACCCGCGTTATTTGAAGCGCTTGACTATCGAATGGTCGGCCCTTTTCGTGGTGGCAGGGTAACAGCCGTTGCGGGCATTCCCGGCAATCGTCCAACGCTTTTCATGGGCTCTACGGGCGGCGGCGTCTGGCGATCTACCAACAATGGCCTCAGTTACGAGAATTTGAGCGATGGATTTTTATCTGTTGGCTCTATTGGCGCTATCGCTGTTGCGCCGTCTGATTCAAATGTCATTTATGTAGGAACGGGATCAGCCGGCATTCGCAGCAATGTCTCTACTGGTAAAGGGGTGTACAAGTCGCTCGATCAGGGAGAGTCCTGGATGTTCATGGGTCTCGAGGATGCAGGGCAGATGGGGGAAGTTACAGTCCATCCCCAAGAACCAGATATCGTTTTTGTGGCTGCGCTTGGGCATCCTTTTGGTCCAAACGAAGAACGCGGTGTATTTCGCTCACTTGATGGCGGCAATATCTGGGAAAAAGTCCTCTACGTATCTGACAGCACCGGCGCAGCATCTGTAGTCATCAATCCCGAGAACCCAGATGTGATCTACGCTTCCATGTGGAGGGGCGAACGCAAACCCTGGACGATTATCAGTGGAAGCGATGACGGCGGAGTATTCAAATCAATGGACGGCGGGGACACATGGAGCAAACTATCTGAAGGGCTCCCAACAGGCATTGTCGGCAAAATTGATCTTGCCATTTCACCCGTCAATCCGAAACGTATCTACGCACTGATTGAAGCCCCGGATGAACTGGGTGGGCTGTACCGGTCTGACAACAGTGGCACCTCTTTCGAGCATATAAATGATCAAAAAAGCCTCGTATACCGGCCCTTCTATTACACGCATGTGCATGCAGATCCAGTAAATGAAGACGTAGTTTATGTGAGCAATGAATCATTTTTCAAGTCAACCAATGGTGGAAATACCTTTGCATCCATCAGTACACCACATGGTGACCATCACGCGTTGTGGATAAATCCCGTGGACAACCAGTTTCTTTTCCAGGGAAATGATGGTGGTGCAACCGTAACACTCGACGGCGGTCAGTCCTGGTCTACATTAAACAACCAGCCCACAGCAGAATTTTATCATGTGGTGGTTGATAATCAATTCCCATATAATTTGTACGGTGAACAACAGGACAATACAACGATCAAAGTCCCCAGCTTACCCCCTACCGCGAGCCGGCCCCTGGATCCTAAACAACATTGGGAGGAGATATCTGGCTGTGAAACGGGGCCAATTGCTATTCATCCTGAAAACAATGACATCATCTACGGAGGATGCAAAGGGCGTTTCAGCCGGTACAACCGGAATACCGGACAGGTAAAACAATACTGGGTGTACCCGTATTTCAATTATGGACATGCCGCCTCCGAGATGCCCTTTCGCTTTCAGCGTACTTCGCCCATTGAGGTTTCGCCGCATAACCCAGACGTCATTTATCACGGCTCTCAGTTTGTACATAAAACATCCAACGAAGGTGTTAACTGGCAAACGATTAGCCCAGACCTTACAGCCTACGAACCCGGTAAACAGGGATATTCTGGCGAGCCCATCACGAGAGACATCACCGGAGAAGAGATTTATAGCGCGATTTATCAGATCAGAGAATCTGTGCAAGAAGAAGGTGTGATCTGGACCGGTTCTAATGACGGTCTGCTCTTTATTACAAGAGATGGCGGCAGTGAATGGACCGAAGTAACGCCGGCGTCGCTCCCTCCTGGTGGCCGGGTGCAAACCATCGAACCGTCACCGCATCGCGCCGGCAGCGCCTATGCGGCCATTTACAGATACATGCTAGATGATTGGGCACCCTATATCTATCATACAGATGATTATGGTGACAACTGGACCCTTCTCACGGATAGCACCAGTGGCATTCCGATGGATTATCCAACACGCGTTGTGCGGGAAGACCCTGTGCGTGCCGGCTTGCTTTATGCCGGCACTGAATTCGGCATGTTCGTTTCTCTGGATAATGGATTGAGTTGGCAACCATTCCAGCAAAACCTGCCGGCTACACCTGTTACCGACATCAGATTTCAGCGGGGCGACATGGTCCTCTCAACCATGGGTCGATCTTTTTGGATTATGGATGACCTCTCCCCTTTGCGGGCCTATAATGAGGACATAGCGCAAGCAGCACATCATCTATTCGAGCCACGCCAAACCTACCGGATTCGGTGGTCTGCTTCGCGAAAACAGTTTGATGGTGCTGCACCTGAGTATCCTTCTTTTGGTGCGCCCATTTATTACCTGTTGAATGAATTTCCGGAAAGCCCCATGCATCTTTCGATTATCGCATCAGACGGTTCTCTCATACGGTCTTTTACCAGCGACTCGGTTTCTATCGATCAAGAGGTAGAAGAAGACGGGATGGTTCATCAGTATTTCAGAAGTGTTATACCGGAAACAAACCTGCCTACAAAAATTGGGTTGAACCGTTTTGTTTGGGATTTAAAGCATGAAGGGCCGGCCGGCCTGTTATCCAGCACCTACACTGAGAACGGCCCAATGATTGACCCTGGCACTTATCAGGCAAAACTAGAGATAGGCGACTGGTCTGCTACCCAAACATTTGAAGTCCACCTCGATCCCCGCGTTGTGGAAGACAACGTAACACCTGCAGACGTAGCAGCCCAAACGCTGCTTGCGTTAAAAACCCGCGACCAATTATCAGCTTTACGCAAAGGTGTCGCACAAATCCGGGCACTTAGAGACCAGATAAACGCAACCGATCAAGCAGAGGAAAAGACAGCTACGCTGGAAGAACTGGACCGCGTTGAAAACGAACTCATCCAAACACAAAAAGGAAAGGTTGGCGCACAGCTCAAACCGAAATTAATGCGGCAACTCACGTATCTATACAGCATGTTAAATACCGCTGATCAAAAGCCCGGCGAAGATGCGTACTTACGCCTGGCTGACATAGAATCTCAGTTGAACGAACACTTGAATATTATCGCTTCGCTTGTTGCATCTGAAAGAGCAAATGAAAGCGACTAAGAAACTGTCGATGCTTAATAATGGCGAGAATTCCGAATAAATTCTATGGACCCCTCACTGCGTTCAGAATGACGAGCCTAAAAGTTGAATCCGAATAAAAAATAGCATTTAAACCCCTGATTCGCATTTTTGACAATTGATCAATATCAAGTACAGAAAAGGAGAAATTTGCGCTCTATCCTTTTCCCCCAATTGCTCTCTTCTAAAGACCGTAAAACATCAGTCAACGAACCTACCTGCGTACTGGGCTGCGTGTTTTTCAACTCCCAATATCAACGCGTTTCACCTCGCATTCAGGCTCCCAGGCTGATCCATCTTCGCATTCAGATAAATAATGCACAGGTGCATCCAGATTATAGAACGCGAAGGCCATTTTATCCGCTTGCTCCTGAATGATTTTATAGGTTGGTTTCCCGGCACCATGGCCGGCATTGGTTTCTATTCGAATCAACGTTGGTTGTCCACAATCAGACTGTGCGGACTGTAGCTCAGCGCCAAACTTGAACGAATGTGCCGGCACAACCCTGTCGTCATGATCACCGGTTGTTACCATTGTTGCTGGATAACACACGCCTTCTTTTATATTGTGATAAGGCGAATAGCCTTTTAGATAATCAAACATTTCCGGGCTTTCCTCGGCGGTACCGTAATCATACGCCCACCCAGCGCCGGCGGTGAATTTGTCGTAGCGAAGCATATCCAAAACACCAACAGCCGGCAGTGCCACTTTGGCGAGATCGGGACGCTGTGTCATTGTAGCTCCAACTAGGAGTCCACCATTAGATCCGCCCGATATTGCGAGTTTGTCAGAAGAGGTGTACCCTTCTTCAATCAAGTATTCAGCAGCTGCGATAAAGTCGTCAAACACATTCTGCTTCTGCATCTTGGTGCCGGCTTTATGCCATGCTTTTCCGTATTCACCGCCTCCTCTAAGATTTGGCACAGCATACACCCCACCATTTTCCAACCAGATGATATTCGTGGTGCTAAAACCGGGTGTCAGGCTGATATTAAACCCACCATATCCATATAACATCGTAGGATTGTTGCCATCCAACTTCAATCCTTTTTTATGCGTCACCATCATCGGCACACGCGTTCCATCTTTGGAATTGTAAAACACCTGCGTAGACACGTAGGCCTCCGGCGAAAAGGAGACCCCATTTCTTTTGTAAACGGTAGACTTGCCGGCGTTTATATCAAACGAATAGATGGTATTTGGCGTAATGTAATCTACGTAGGTATAGTAGAGCAGACGTTCCGCCCACTTGCCGCCAAAGCCGTACACAGAACCTTTTCCTGGCAATTCAACTTCCCTTACGATATTACCCTCCAGGTTAATTTGCTGCACTACCGATAACGCATCACGCAAGTATTCAGCGAAAAAGTGCCCACCTCCAGTACTGATGCTCAATGGCTCCGAGGCTTCGGCAATAACATCTACCCAATTTTCAGGCGCTGGATTTCCAGCGTCAACTTTGACCAATCGCTGATTCGGCGCATCCAGATTTGTAACAATGTAGAGTGTTGTGCCCTCAGCATGTGCCACGTAGCTGTCGCTATCAAAATTCTCTACCACAGGGACGATTGGCGCATTGGGCCGGGACAAGTCTTGAATGTACAGCTCATTCCCGGATGTAGAGGTAGCAGCTGATATGACAAGCCATCTGTTATCCTCCGTGACACTCGCAAATATATACCGCCGTGGGGTGCGTTCGCCGCCAAAGATCAGTTCGTCATCTGCTTGAGAAGTGCCGAGCCGGTGGTAATACAATTTATGAAATTCAGTTTTCCCAGACAGATCGCTGCCCTCTTCAGGCTTGTCGTATGAACTATAATAAAACCCTTCATTCCCCTTCCAGGAGATCCCGCTGAACTTCACATCGACAAGGGTGTCCTCAATGGCTTCAATCCGTTCAGCATCAATCACGATTACCTTGCGCCAGTCAGATCCACCTTCAGAAATCGAATAGGCAGCAAGGCTTCCATCTTCAGTAAAGGAAATGCCAGACAGTGAAGTTGTACCATCTTCAGAAAAAGCATTCGGGTCAAGAAACACCGCCGGCTCCGCATTTCCTTTCTGTCTTAAAAGCACGTACTGGTTTTGCAGTCCATCATTTTTGTAGAAATACGTGTAGCCTCCTTCTTTGAACGGGGCGCTGTATTTTTCATAGTCCCACAAGGATTCAAGCCGGCTCCGAATCGCCTCACGAAATGGAATCTGCTCCAGATACCCAAAGGTGGCTTCATTCTGCTCCCCTACCCACTCCGTTGTTTCTTCAGACCGATCATCTTCGAGCCACCGATAGGCGTCTACTACTTCTATATCATGATACACATCTGAAACCGGCTTTTTTTGCGTTTCAGGATACGTGACATCTATAGGTTCGTAGTTCGTCATAACAGAAGTTTCTTCACCACATCCGGCAACAGAGCCGGCTATGACCAAAATGATTAGTAAAAAACTAAAGTGCTGATATCGCATGAGAGGAGAGGTTGTTAAGTGGGGTTGCCGGTATTAGCCTAAAACGTTTAAGCCTAACAGCTACTGCGTACCAATATTAAAGATCTAAGCTCGACTTTGTCCTTTTGGACAAAGTCTCGAATATCGAACACCGATC
The DNA here is from genome assembly GCA_045106435.1 of Rhodothermales bacterium. Classification (GTDB taxonomy): domain Bacteria; phylum Bacteroidota; class Rhodothermia; order Rhodothermales; family JAHQVL01; genus JBCCIM01. The sequence goes on along the minus strand of JBGCEN010000449.1, from coordinate 50 downwards.
AAGGAATGTCCAATTTTGAAGGGTTTTTAAGCGCTATCTCGATGTTAGAC
>JBGCEN010000448.1:0-3971 GCA_045106435.1 Rhodothermales bacterium | reverse complement strand
GTCATTTGAGCCGGCGTTAAATCAAACTTGGCGATTTAGCTAAGTTGCACTTAATGTATTACGGTCTCTAAATCCTTTGAAATAGCCATTTTGAGCTATAATCATTGAAAGAAGCCTTGAAAAACTGACCGGACCATTGTTCATACAGGTGCTGTTTAAAAACTAACTTGACACTACACTGGGACTTTGCCTGCAGCGCACAACCTTTAGCTTCTTGTCAACTTTAAATGGTCCATTTACTTAGTATGAAAGCTCTTCAGTGAGCCAAGAGAATGCTTCTGTACGGTCCCAGAATGTCTGGATATTCTTCTTTCTGTTTGGAGGGATGTTCTGTAGAGATTTGGTAGCGGCCCATGTACTTGCCGAATAGCTAACTACTGCAATCGCCTTTAATTGCGGCGGGGAGGTGATATGAAACTGTGAATCAAAACTGTAGGAATATGGATGTACTTTGTTTATCAGGAGTCCAAAAGAAGAGCCGAAAATATCAAAGAGCGCCTTATGAAACTCCTCAACGTGCCTCAGGTCAATTTCAATGTTTTTGTCTACAAGAACTTCGCCTATATTGTGGGAAAGCTTATTTATCGTTGCAAAGCTTAGTCGGGTCGATTCTTGATACAATTGATCCATGATCTCACGCACATGATTTGTCGATGAATCTAGGGTATCGCCCCATTTTCTTACATGTTAAAATTCACCTGAACCTTCCGATGATTCCCTTTGAAAAAATTGGCCGGCTACCTGTCCCAGATGATAACGTGGCCATTGCAACCAAAAAACTGGATGCAGGCAGTACCATTGTTTTTAAGGAGCAGCAATTCTCCCTGTCGCATACCATACTGGAAGGGCATCGTTTTGCAATACAACCAATCGCACAAGGAGCATTGTTAAACTCCTGGGGAATGGCCTTCGGGACGGCTATAAAAGACATTGCACCCGGTGCCTACGTGAGCAATGTGGGGTTGCTTGAAGCCTTACGAGGCCGGCGCATTGATTTTGATCTCCCCGAAAGCCCCAATTTCACGGACGAAATCCCCGACTTTTCCTTTGATAGTGATGGCTTCAGGCCGGCGGAGCAAGTGCCACGGGCTGATGATATATTGTATTTTGAAGGATTTGACCGTGGTAAAGAGCGGGGTGTTGGTACCCGGAATTTTATTGCCGTGATTGGTGTTTCTTCCCGCGCCGCCGGCTTTGCGCGCCGGCTCTCAGATACATGCGATACAGAAACAGCCGCGTATGTAAATATTGATGGGGTCGTACCCATTGCACATACAGAAGGCGACGATGCAGTACAGCATAATAAAACGCTGGTCTTAAGAACGCTGGCTGGATTCTTAACCCATCCCAACATTGGTGCAGCGTTAATTGTGGACCATGCCCGTGCATCAGTTACCAATGCTGATCTGAAGACATTTCTCGAATCAGCGGGGTATGCACTTGATCAGGTACCTCACCATTTTATGTCTCTGCATGGTGCGTATGCCGATCATTTGACAGAGGGAAGACAGGTCATACAGGAATGGTATACAGAGCTAAATAAAACAGCGCGCACAAAACAACCGTTATCAAATCTTAAAATTGCCTTGCAGTGTGGCGGTTCGGATGCCTTCTCCGGTATCTCTGGAAACCCGTTGGCGGGCTGGGTGGCCAAAGCCGTCATTGAGCAAGGGGGAGGCGCTAATCTGGCAGAAACTGATGAGCTTATAGGCGCCGAGTCCTATGTGTTAAAGAAAGTTAAGTCTGAATCGGTTGCGCGCAGGTTTTTGCATGTTGTTGATCGGTTTCAGAAAAGAGCTGCCTTGCATGGCAGCTCAGCGGCCGGCAATCCTTCTGGAGGAAACAAGTTTCGGGGACTCTACAACATCTACCTGAAGTCGCTCGGCGCTGCGATGAAGCGGCATCCAGATGTACGACTGGATCACGTGATTGAGTATGGTGAGCCCATGAAAGAACCTGGCTATTATTTCATGGATAGTCCGGGCAATGACCTTGAAAGCATTGCCGGCCAGGTGGCATCCGGATGTAATGTGATTTTCTTCGTTACGGGAAATGGATCGATCACAAATTTTCCTTTTGTACCCACCATCAAGATAGTGACAACGTCACGCAGGTACGAGCTGTTGGAAGCGGATATGGATGTAAACGCCGGCGCCTATCTGGATGGCGTTGGTATGGACGACCTCGGCACAAAGATGCTGGGGCAGACGATAGATGTCGCATCAGGCCGTAAAAGTGTAGGTGAACTCGCCGGCCATGCCCAGGTCCAACTCTGGCGTAATTGGCGACTACAAGAAAATAATACGCTGCAAGAAAAAGAAACTGCGAGTCGGCAGTTTCAACGCATAGAGAAAGAAGAGTCAGCGAGTTATTCAGGCGAGCCGATATCTGTGGAGCAAAGAGATGGGCCTGATTTGTCGTTAGGTGACCTTGATGTTCATGCCGAGCGAGTGGGTCTGGTGTTGCCAACCAGTCTTTGCTCGGGGCAAATTAGCAACATGGCTGTAGCGAGGTTAAACGACTCGTCTGTTGGAGAAAAGCTGGGAGTCAAGCAGTTTGTAAGTCTTGTACATACTGAAGGATGTGGTGCTTCCAGTGGAGCTTCAGAGCACCTTTTTCTCAGAACCATGTGCGGTTACTTGTCGCATCCGCTGGTCGGACGTGCCTTGTTGCTCGAGCACGGCTGTGAGAAGACGCACAACGATTACTTTCGCAATTATCTGGAAAGTGAAGATGTTGATACTACGGGGTTTGGTTGGGCGAGTATCCAGCAAGATGGCGGCATCGAAAAGGTGCTGGAAAAGATTGATGATTGGTTTGCCCATCAGGCCGGCAAAAGTGGAGAAGAAAATAAGGACAAGGATGAGGCGCGGGCGCCGGCGGTTGGTGTAATCATCACAGGAAAAGCTTCTCGGCAATTAATCAAGCACCTCTGCCTGCTTGCTCAGGCTGTGCTAAGAGAAAATGGCTCTGTGGTCATTCCAACTGTCAGCGATGATGATTTGCATGCAGACTTTTTGACTGAACTGGGTGTTTCTTCGGAAGCAGGTCCTACATTGCATTACGCGCAACGCATACAGCGGCCAGGATTTCATATCATGGCCGCGCCAACCACGCATGTACAAGAGCTGATTTCAGGCATGGGAGCGGCGGGCGTCGAGATTTTGGTTGTTGTGTCAAACGATTTTGCTGTGCCGGCGCATCCGTTTATTCCCACGATTCAAATTGGTGATACATCGGGTGTTGATCTTGATTGGTGTGCAGTAGAGGATGAGGACGCTTCGAACTCTTTGATGGAGGTACTGGTTCAGGCCTGGACTGGTCAGTATAAACCCGTAAATCGGACGCATGAATATCAGGACTTTCAGATCTCCAGGGGCTGGACGGGGATATCTCTTTAGCTCAACGTACTGCAGGTAATTAAGGCCTGAAATTGAGCATTGAACATGTAGTGCTTGGCGTCAGTAGACCTTTTTGTCAGGGCAATTGCATTTAAAATTGTTCTGAATCTTAAGTACTGCTGTGACGCGTTGCTCCGATGTATAATCGGAATACAGCTTTATCCACTTTTAACACCCTGTTGCGCAAAAACTTTTGCGCGGGGATATCCCGCCAAATGCGCGGCGTTGTGCGTGGGGCTTTTATCGAAGCGTTTAGCCAGGGACTGAGGCTGGTGCGTTTCTTTTCATCACTGTATTTAATGTCCCTGGGTACGGATTAGTGCGACGGGGATAAAAGTGCGCATTGATTTGGCGGGCGCCCTTTTGTGTGCTTTTTGGGCGCGTAAAAAGCACGAACACTGCCTTGAAGGATACCAGGGCGTTTTGTTCTTTTTGCGCGGCCAAAAAGAACGAAAAAGGCCGCCCATCAAATAAAATGCACGCTTTTATCCCCAATCGCGCATTCCATCCCTAGGGCCTGTTTGTGTCACGTCATCTTTTTGTCTTACTGCCCCAAGACCCTGGCTAAAC
>JBGCEN010000447.1:0-4562 GCA_045106435.1 Rhodothermales bacterium | reverse complement strand
TGTTTGCACTAGTGAAGAAGGCGAACAGTGTTGTAATTATCAAGCTTTGAAGCAAGGTGAGTTCCCTGCCTACAAGGTAAGCAACCAGCAAATACCCACTAGTCACGGTCAAATATAGACTCATCGCTGAAGAGGCACCTGGAAACAATTCTGTAACCAAAGTCGCAGTGGCTATTATCTGCTCTACTTCACCATTCATAGCGCTATCCCGTTGTTATTTGATCCTCAACAAGGATAGACCGAAGTTCGCTGCCAGGCGATTTGAGACTTCAGCCCTCTGCTAGAATCACCACCAGGAACTTCCGTTGTCTGGTTTTGCCCTGATTTAGTGGACACCTTAGAATGAGCGCAGCAATGCGCATGGAGGTGTTCCATGGCTACAAAGGAAAGCTACAGACGATACAGCCCCGAGTTCAAGCGAGAAGCCATCAAACGGGCCTGTGAAGAAGGCATGACTGATGCTGCTGTTTGCAAGGAGCTAGGCATCAGTACCCGTCAGTTTCGACGTTGGCGAGATGAGCTGCATTTGCTCGGTGAAGATGCTTTCCCAGGAGCTGGCCGGAGTAAGGATGATGAGGTTACGCGGCTCAAACGTGAGCTGGCCAAGGTAAAGCAGGAGCGTGACTTTTTAAAGGAAGCGGCGGTGTTCTTCGCCAAGGAATCCAAGTGAGGTTCCGATGCATTGATCACCGCCGACACCAGTACCCGATCTCGATGATGTGTCGTGCGCTCAAGGTCTCCAAGAGCGGCTATTACGCCTGGCGCTCCCGCCCTGAGTCCACACGAGCCAAAACAGACCGTGAGCTTATCCGTGTTATTCGGCGCCTTCATGTCGACAGCGGTGGGGTCTATGGCAGCCCCAAGATCCGTGCCGACCTGCAGGATGAGGGTTTCAGGGTGGGTCGTAATCGAGTCGCACGATTAATGCGTGAAGCAAGGCTTAGGGGGTGCCCAAAACGTCGCTTTCGTGTCAAATCAAGTAAAACTCCTGGCCACCTGGTCTCCTCCAACGTGCTCAATCAGGACTTCCGCGCTGAGCGCGCCAATGAACGCTGGTCCTCTGATATCACTTACATCCATACGGCACAGGGTTGGCTGTTCCTGGCCGTTGTGATGGACCTGTATTCACGTCGTATCGTAGGGTGGTCGATGGATCGCCGTATGAGCCGGTATCTCGTAATTGATGCCTTACGAATGGCCTTAGGACGGCGCCAGCCTGCAGAAGGGCTTGTTCACCATTCTGATCGCGGTGCACAGTATACGAGCGATGACTTCCTCGCTGAGCTAAAAGAGAATGGCATCCAGTCCAGTATGAGCGGTTCGGGATGTTGCTATGACAATGCTGTCGTGGAAAGCTTTTTTGGTGTGCTGAAACGGGAGCGAGTCAACCGCGTCAGTTATCGCACCAGAGCCGAAGCACAGTCTGATGTATTCGAATACATCGAGGTGTTCTACAATCGAAAACGCCGCCATGGCTACCTGGGTAACATCAGCCCGGCAGCCTTTGAAAAGTGGACAGGCGGATTATATGAAACCGTCCATTAAAACGGGGCAAAACCAGCCACCTCTTTTGGGACATTAAAGCATGGAAAATCTGGCTCAGATTTCGTCTCTAACGTGGCAGAAGCAAAAGTTCAGTAACGCCCGGTTCAGCGGAGAGCGAAGCGAATCCGTTGCAACCGCTTGTTATAGGGGCACTCGATAAAATGATGGGAAAACTGCGAAAGTGGAACAAAGCGGCCATCCCGGTGATTTTTGGTTTCACCACAAGGCGTCGATATAAATGGTTCGGTGCAAATCCAAATTCGACAGCCGATCGTATTAGATTAAGACAGTTGGTTTCAGTGGAGCATTGGGAATGAAAAAATTTGGGCTCTGCATTTACGACGCTTACCAGTACATTTTTGACTCCAGTAAAAATCCACTCAGGCACATTCCTGACCCGACCAGCAGGATGTTCATAATGACAATCCTGGCATTTATGTGGAGTGGTGCCTTCGCAGCCTATCTAGGAAGCATCATCTACTTTGGTGTAAGCGTAGCCGCCCATATTGTATTGATCCTGATGTTTTTCTTTACCGTAGCAGTGTTTTATGACGCAGAAAAAAACCAAAGCTCATGGTTGCTTAAGCTGCGCCGGGATCAACGATAGACAACAGCCTGAAGTGCTGGGGGTGTTGATTTGCACTTAAATTTGACCCGGTATTTGCATCGTAAAATGCACCACTGGTTCTTAACTATCCCATTGTGCGAAAAAGCTTTTCTGGCTCTAAAGTGGGTCAGGCTGGCCTGCAAATATCCGCTTAAATTGGATCAAATTTCGGTGCAAATCAATACTATGACCGCTCTTAGGTAGGATACCGCTTTGGGTGGAGAGCTTTTGAGGGTCGATTTATGACCCTTGCCACGACATTCGGGACCTTACCGCGGGCCAGGTTTCAAAGCGGGAAGCTGGGCGCCTTCACTTCAGAAGCAGACAAACACGCCATTCATTTAGGCAGATGCTCGTGCTACGCTTGGTCAAAAACTGGCGAGGGATTTATGCATGTTCTCTATATATCAAAGACCCACTGTTCTATCTGGATTGTTATATCTAATAGTGTTCAACGCGCATGCGGACCCAGTCACCGACGTCTCTGATTTTTTTTCACCCCAAGGGCGTGTTGTTACGCAAGCCAGCTATCCAACTGACGAAACTTCGCGACAGATTCTGCTTACGCAGTCTGTTGTAGGCGTCAATCGTTTTCAACACAAGCGCAAGCTCACGCCAACTGACGATCAGCCGGTTGTGCGAATGAACAGGGATACCTACTACTCCAATGTCGTGGTTGACGTGTCCGAGGGTGCGACAATCACCCTCCCTGATATCCCAGAGGGTAAGTACATGTCGATTCAGCCAGTGACTGAAGATCATCGCATTCAGCCAATGTCGTATGGACCCGGTACGTATGCGCTGGCGACACATATGGGAAGCCACCTCTATGTGATTCTCAGGCTGGACGCAACCTTCTCAGAGGAAGAGGCGGCTCGTTATCAGGATCAGGTTGAGGTCAGGGCGAACAGCGACAAGATGTTCAGCAGGGAGCCTGTCGAGAGGGAGTCGTTCGCGCGTGTCGAAAATGAGCTCAAGGCAAAAACTGGCATGCTGGTTAAACGTGATGGGATTCTGGCTTTACGCGGGGGTTTCACCGCGCCAACGGACGAATCGCGTGGTGAACACGATATTGACAAGTACCGGATTATGGCGGCTAGTGGTTGGGGCGGCGCGCAATGGAAGGACAACATTTACGAAGTGTCCGGAAGGTATCCTGGCGACGCTTGTCACCAAGCTACCTTCGAGGACCCCAAGAACGGCGCTTTTTGGTCCTTCACGGTGTATAACAAGGCCGGTTTCTTGTTCAACGACGTGGCAAACGTGAGCTCCGATACCGCCACGCCAAATGCCGACGGCACGTACACCGTGAGCTTCGGCTGCGGCCAGGAGGCTCCGAACAACCTGCCGACGGAGAACGAATCCGGCGAATTCACATTAGCCATTCGCCACTACCAACCAAGCGAACGCGTACGGGAAGAAGGTTATCGCCTACTACCGTTCGTTGAGCGAAGATGACCATTTGTCCGCTCTAGGTCGGGAGGAAGTCGCCGAACCAGTCAGGACACACATAATGTCGCAAATTAGGACATTGCAGACATCGGCCAGCCAGAGAATCACTTATCTGGGATGGCCGCTTTCACCTCGAATGGGACCATATACGAGGAAAATTTCAGCGAAAATTTGGTCTTTTATTTGCCAGTAGCGGACGCTTGCCATGCCACCACTTCTGTTGAGTGCTGTAGGCCCATCCTGCGACGGTGACCGTTAAATAGCCTAGCCTTACTCTAGGTTTTCAGATGATGGTCGTTGTGCTTTTATAGTGCGATCGGATTCGGCCGCGAAGTCCATGGATTCGTTTGCTTTTAGAACGCGATCAACTTCGGCCACGAAGTCTTTGGAATAGGCACGAGACGCTGTTTCCCATATTGAACCTGCAGTCGATCCCGGCCCAAGGTGCGTAATCAAATGAATCGAGTGCCCCTGCCATTCATTATGATCAAGAAGCCCAGCGAGGTGCTGGTAATAGGCGTTTTCAAGGACCCGCAATCTCATCCAAATCCACCGGATGTAGTTGGAATACTCCTCAGGGGAAAGCTCATCACCCGCAGTTGCCTTCATCGATGCAATTGAAAGAACTTGTGGGTCGAGACTTGCCCCTATTGTATCTATGTTCATCTGGGAAACTGCTTGTCGTGCGTTCGCCCTGCCTAAAGAATTGGCATGTTTTACCTGAATGGCTAAATAGATAAGCGATGCAATAACAGCCAAGACTGAAATTACATCTGCGCTGGCGCCAATTGCGTTCCAGTTCATCGTTCGCTATTTCCCTACTAGTATGCCCAGGATAAATTGACAAAAACTCGTAGCAACATACTGTGATTTATTCCCTCCAGAATAAGGAAATCAGAGTTTTCACTTACGTCAGCTTTGAGTCGGTTTCTGCCCTCCACCCCAGTGTAGACCAAAT
>JBGCEN010000446.1:0-4416 GCA_045106435.1 Rhodothermales bacterium | reverse complement strand
CCCCACCTGAATCCCTTTAAAAAGCGATTTTGCAGGCGCAAGGTAAACCCTACTAACTGGGGTCGTCTTACAATACATGTAAAAAGTAGGCACATCCCTCTACCAAGTCCGGCCAGACCCATCCATCGCAGCTACATCAGCTTCAATAAAGCCATTTCTTAAGCCAGCACAACTGGAAGCTTCAGTTAAGATTTCATCAATGGTTTTTTCAAGATCCAGCTCATTTTCATAGGGGATCATGAGCTCATAGTCCCAGCCTTTGGGATCAGGCTTGTACATGCCGTAGTAAGAAAATATATCCTCCTCAATCTCTTTCCGAGATCGAGACTTCCCTCGAACGAATTGGCTGTTGTTTTCAACCACGAGATGCACGCTGATCTTGAGAACTTGTTGTTGGAGCTGAGGTATTGAGGTAGTTTTTCGAACAGTCCCGATAGTAATATTCTGGTGCCGAAGGTATCGATAAAGCGTTGCTCTGCTGATGCCGAGATTTTCAGTGATTTCTTTTATACTGAGGTCACCTTTAACGTAAAGTGCTTCAGCTGCCATGGCCTTTTTCTTTGCTGAATCATTGAGGCCTTTTGGCCTTCCACCAGTGCGACCCCGTGCTCGTGCTGCTTTTAATCCCGCCTTGGTTCTCTCGATGGTCAAGTCACGTTCGAATTCGGCTAACGAGGCAAAAATATTGAATATCAAGCGACCTTGCGCATTTGTTGTATCAATAGGGTCTTGCAGGCTTTTCAAACCAACCCCTTTTTCCATTAGTTCATTTACCAGATTAACCAGGTGCTGAAGAGAGCGTCCCAGGCGATCCAGCTTCCAAACGACAATTACATCACCGGCTTTAACCCGATCAAGCAGACTTTGTAAAACGGGTCGTTCTGTTTTTGCTCCACTCGCCGTTTCGTGGAAAATCTGCTTACAACCTTCACTGTGAAGTTGATCACTTTGAAGATCATGATTCTGTTCACGGGTAGAAACGCGGGTATAGCCATATTTCATATAATTAGTTTCATAAACTCATTGATAAATAGAAAAGTAAACTTTGTTTATCTAAACCTGTTTATGATACTACTGTAAGCCTTAAATACAATTGCTTGCAACCGACACGGTCGTGTTCACAAAAACGGTCGTTTTATGAAACTACCCAATAGTCCGAACACTGATGACATCGATTGATAGAACGGCCTATCCATATCTGAAGAAACCCATCGGCAAAGCGGTGCTTTCAGAGAGTTATGACCTTGACGATGTAACGATGCACTTTATTCGTCGAACGGCGCGTAATAACCGCGGCTATCTTGCCGTTGCTGTTATGTTGAAGACGCGGCAACACCTCGGCTACTTCATGCCATTAGAGCAAGTTCCAGATACGATCATCACTTATTTAGCCAGGCAACTTGAGGTGCCTGTTGCCTCATGGAGTATCAATGATGATCATCTAAAGAAAACACTCTATCGATACCGGCTTGCCTGTCGAAAATTTCTGGGAAGTGCAGTCTTTGCTGCTAAAGACAGAAAACTGCTGATTGATAGTCTCCGCACGGCAGCCTATACGATGAGTGACCCGGCCGATCTCATCAATGTTGCGATCGAAGTACTGGTCACCAAAAATATTGAACTACCCGCCTTCAGTAGCCTTGAGCGTTTAGCCAATCACGAACGCCAGGTCATTCATGCAAAACTCTACGCAAAAATTACCAATACGCTTACCCCCGATCAATGCCAAATCTTAGATGCATTACTAGCCGTTGAAGATGGAGCACGAACTACTGTATTTACACAGCTGAAGCAAGCACCGGGGTCGGCCACACTGGGACATTTTCGGGCTTGGGCTAACCGCCTTGTTCAGCTGGACTCAATTCTTAATCCAAGGCCGTTTTTTAAAGGCGTTGCATACACCAAGGTACGCCAATTCGAGGCTGAGGCCTCTGCCTATGCACTCGGCGATATTCGGGGGGTGACCAACAACACCAGACGTTACACCTTGCTGCTCAGCCTTTTACAAGAGGCTCAGGCAAACACACGGGATCAGCTAATTGATATGTTTTTGAAGCGCATGAAGGGTGTACATCATTCAGCACAACATAAGCTGCGAGAACTGCAGGAAAAACACCGTGAGATGGAGGAGTCCTTAATTGATGTTTTGGGTCAGGTGCTACAACAGGCTGACACTTGCGCCACCGATAAAATGCTTGGGAAAAATATTCGGAGCGTATTTGAGAAACAAGGAGGTGCCGAATTTCTGGCTGACCAATTCAGATCCGTGACGGCTTATCATCAAAATAACTACCTACCGTTTTTGTGGCCAGTTTATTCAAATAACCGGACTGTCATCTTCAGAGTCTTGGATCAGATTCAAATCGAATCATCCACTCAGGATCAGAGCCTGCTTCAGGCCTTATATTTTGTACAACAGCATCAAAAGTTAAGAAAAGCACATTTGCCAGCAACAATCAGTCTGAACTTTGCCTCTCAACGGTGGCGGGCATTTATCCACGTAAGAGTGAATGGGGTGCTTATGCTTGATCGCCGGGCACTGGAGGTTTGTGTTATGAGCCATGTTGCTGAGGCATTGGCCGGTACGGATCTTTATGTTGAAAACTCTGGTGAATATGGTGACTACCGGCAACAATTATTATCTTCACAAGAATGTGAACAACGCCTTCCAGCGTACTGCCAGTCAATGGGGTTGCCGACATCAAGCCATGAATTTGTCGTCTCACTGAAAGAGAAGCTAACAATATTAGCAAGCCAGGTTGATCAGAAATTTCCGGAGGACGGTGATTTCTCTATCGATACTGAGGGTGTGTCACATCTGAAGCGGCAAAAGGCATCGCCAGCACCGGAAGGTCTGGACGATTTCAAGCAGGAAGCCTATTCCCGTATGCCAGAACGTCACTTGCTGGATATTTTGAAGAACGTCCAACATTGGTCGGGCTACACAAAGCATTTTGGGCCGCCTTCAGGATCAGATACAAAGATGTCTGATTCCAACAGCCGGTACCTGTTCACTGTGTTCGGCTATGGTTGCAACCTGGGTGCGGGTCAAACGGCCCGACATGCACCGGAAGATATTAATGCGCAAAACTTACTGCGTATCAATGCGCAACATATCAACGCTGCCAAACTAGAGAAGGCTCTGAACGAGGTTATCAATGCGTACAGCCGCTTCGAACTACCAGGGTTCTGGGGTAAAAGTAATGTGGCTATTGCTGATGGCACTCAAATGGAATTACGCAAAAATACACTCATGGGAGAGCAGCATATTCGCTATGGTGGATTTGGTGGGATTGCCTACCACCATATTTCCAGTGAGTATATCGCACTATTCAGCCGTTTCATTTCATGTGGTGTATGGGAAGCTGTTTACATCCTCGATGCATTACTCCTGAATAAGTCTGTTTATCAACCTGATACCCTTCATGCCGATACGCATGGCCAAAGTGAACCCGTTTTCGCGCTGGCTCACTTGTTGGGAATTAACCTCTACCCACGAATGCGCACCTGGAATGATGTTGCATTTTATCGGCCCGATAGGACGACCCGGTACATGCATATCGATTCGTTATTCACGAAGACAGCCGATTGGGCACTCATTGAAATGCACTGGAAGGATATGATGCAGGTGGTTTTATCGATCCAGGCAGGAAAAGTTTTACCCTCAATGTTGCTGCGCAAGCTCAACAGTAATAATCGGCGAAACAAGCTGTATAGAGCTTTCCGGGAGCTTGGCCGGGTAATACGAACTTTATTTTTGTTGCGTTATATATCAGAGGCCGACTTCCGTCAGACCATTCGGGCAGAAACTACCAAAGTAGAGTCATACAATGATTTCCAGGACTGGATTACGTTTGGCGGCCAGATTATCAAAAGTGGGGATCCTGTTGAGCAGGCTAAGCAAATCAAGTACTCGAATCTTATTGCTAACTCAATCATGCTCAACAATGTCGCTGACCTCACACAGGTGTTGGCCAACATGGCCAAAGAAGGCTATACCATCACGGCTGAATTAGCCGCTTCCCTGAGTCCTTTTATCAGAGATCAGATCCGAAGGTTTGGGCGATATGATGTCGATATGGAGAACAAACCCCCTGACTTAGACTTGCTGACAGTGCCTATCAGCTGAGATGTGCCTACTTTTTACATGTATTGTAAGCCGACCCCTGGTACAACCGCACGGGGTAACACGTCTGCTACAGCAAGAGGAACGATTACAGTTTGCCGGTAATTCAATCCATCAGTTTTATACTCACAGCCCGCTATCACAGCGGGTTGTATGCGTCTGGGGGCTGCCACACGAATGGTTTTGATGGCTACGATTATCTTCTCAGAGGTTTTATCCGGCAATTAAGTCCACACAGTTGGCAGCAGTGCACTCTTGCTCTTTCAGCATCTGTCATGATGAAGGTAAAT
>JBGCEN010000445.1:0-8854 GCA_045106435.1 Rhodothermales bacterium | reverse complement strand
TTTGCGGTTCTTTGATCAAGGACCATATGCTGGTGCCTACTTCATTGAGCCCGAAATAACGCCCCGACTGAATATTCAGCAACACAGCTTCCCCTTCCAGGTCGGCCATCATTAAATCGGCGTTTGCCTCAACAATATCACTTAGTAAAATCATTTCGAAACTGTCTCTTAAACTTTAACAAGAAGAGAACGCATTGCATCACTCGAGCGAGTGAACAACAAATTCTCTCTCTTCTTCTTTTTCGGGTCGTATATTTTTGGTTGTTGTCGCAATGGGCTCCATTAATGTGGGCTCCAGAATCGTCCGAACACTTCCATCTCCACTCCATTGACCGCGAGGGACACGCTCACCAATTTGATCTGAGATTCGCCGGCGAATCAAAACCATACCGCGCTGCAGCTTCAGATAACCAAGTCCTTTTAAGAATAGGCATATCCCTGCTACTACAGCGGTTATGATCAACAATGAATACGTTGTTGCAACCAGCGACAATGTGATGGCTGCAGCGCAAAGCATACCATGAATCAAATACAGAGATAGCACCGTTTTGCGCGTTGAAAACTTGAAACGCCCGGTCATGCGATGATGAATATGATCTTTATCCGGCGCAAAAGGAGAGTGCCCTTTAAGGAAGCGGCGCACAAAAGCAAGGGTTGTATCGAGCAGTGGATATCCTACCGCAAGAGCCATAATCACCAGGGCAACAAAAGGCTGCGGGTGCACGGTACCTTGCAAAGCATAGGTTGCGATAACAAAGCCCAGGAACAGACTGCCCGTATCCCCCAGAAAAATAGAGGCTGGATTAAAATTGTAAAACAGAAACCCGATCAAAGCACCTGCCATCACGATTGCAATCGGAATAAGGAATTGCTGCCCCTGTAATCCGAAAATAATAGCAAGACAACCAAAAGAGATGGTAGAAATGCCGGCTGCGAGTCCATCCAGCCCATCGATCAGATTCACGGCATTCATGATGCCTATGTACCATAGCAAGGTTAGCGGTAACCCCAGGCCGGCTTGCATGTACGGATCTGCCTCCAGAAAATAGATTTCGGGTACATGTATGCGATATCCCGCCAGGTACATGCCATAGGCAACCAGAAGCTGAAAGAGAAATTTCTTTTTAAAGCCGAGTCCGTAGGCATCGTCATACAGTCCGGTAAGTGCAATCGCTGCAGCCCCAAGAATCATGGCCCACGACAGTAAATGTGTGGTTGCTCCAAGCGGCAAATCGAAGCCCGGCCCCATCAAAAGCATGAAGCCGGCCCCCAGGAGGAATGTTATGATTACAGCAATACCGCCGGCGCGCGGCGTCGGCTTTTTGTGAACCGTACGTTCACCGCCCGGCAAATCAACCCATTTGTTATAACGGGCCAGCCTGGCTATCAGTGGTGTGAGACAAAAAGCTGCAAACAAAGCAATTCCAAAGCCTGCAACAAGAACGACTGTGCTCATGAAAATATGGGTCTCAGATTAGACGCAGAATGCGTTTAGAAATGAAGGGAAGTGGCGTGCTTCCGAGTTGTAAGAACTGAGTTGAAGTGTCACATGGAAAGAAACGAACTTCAACAGGCTATTTAACAGCACCAATCGATGAAGTAGTGTTACTGGAATTCAAGGGCAATGGTGTAATCAATTTAACCTACAGAGATGATTTTATTGCCCTGGAAATGCTTGGATTTGGCGCTTGTGTTGCAGAGCAATATTAACGAACGATATAAAGGAAAAGCTTTAGGCCGTGTTGTGCTAATTGCCTACAACGGGTTTGTGCATGCGTCGTATCCCGCAAGATTTGGCATATAAATGGTGCTAGCTACTTTTCTTCTGGTTGCAGATAAAATAGAGCATCACAATAATTCATTAGAGTACTATTCTCATGAATACTTTGATTATATAAGCCATGAATTTTAAAACCAAACTCCCCCAAAAACGAACTAATACTATTGTAAGAACTGTTTTGAATATTATCTCCGTCAAATGTTACTTCGATAAAAATAAATTGGATCTGCCTGGACCTCAGCATTTTCCTTGCTCCTTCTAACACATTTAAATCAAATCCTTCTGTATCTATTTTGAGCAAATCTATTCTTTTAATATTTTCATGCTCACAGAACAAATCAATAGTATCTATTTCAATTTGCTCTGACTCTTGCTCATCATTTTTTCGAATATTCACCAAAGGGTTTATCGAATTCACTGATGAGTCTGCTTGCAAGAAAACTTCTCCCGTTCCCTTTTCATTTCCAAATGCAAGCTTGAAACAAGAAATATTCCCAAACCCTTTTGTTCGATCCTTCAATACATCAAAGGTACTTGATATTGGCTCAAATGAATAAATATCAGATTCGCCAAAGATTTCTTGGCAGTGAACACAAAACTGCCCGATGTTGGCCCCAACATCGAATACAACTTTTATTTGATTCTCATCAAATTTATTACGTATTGTTTTTCTATAATCCGTTCCGACTGGCAATCTGGAGTGTCTAAAAACACTAATCCCAGCCTGATCGATTATTTTCCGAATAATTTTTTTCATTCTTCCCCAAAATTGCAGTTAATTCATGTGTGCTATGTAATATTTTTCTATATGAATTGCCTGCAATGAGCTTAAGCCCCTTTTTGACGAGCTTATAATTTCTCTATCGAGGCAAAATTGTTTCAAAGGTATTCACCCTAGTTGTTTTACCAATGCTTATGCTTATCCCATTAAAAAAAGAAACAACTCAGCATCACTAAAATTCATATCATGAAATACATTCCAATATCATGGGTGCATTTTTTAATCCCAAAACACAAATGACATGGTATTTCATGTAGATTTTACTTCTATAGAATCTTGTGTTTTAAAAGAGGCAATTCGGTAAAACTCCTTATCCAGGACACCCGACAGATTAAAAAACTCGCAATACTCAACCAAGGATTCTAAGAAACCGTCTGCGAAGTTCTTTCTTTCAATAAGTCGCTACTATGTTGCCATAGTCCTTCTATTGAAAATTACTATCAGGCTGGAGTATTTACCTAAACTAATTCAGGCTTGGAGTTTGTCATATTGAAATGCGGCAATTTGTCTGCCCCTGCTGTTTTCCCCAGAAACTCGGCTAGTTTCTTAAATCCAAATTCGTCTTGTACATCAAAAATTAGGAAACCCTGCTCTGGTCGATTATCAAAGTATTTCAGAAAATACTCTTTGTGATTTCTATACTCACTCAGACCTTTCTCAATATAGGGATATACTCCTGTCATTTTGAATGTCCAATTTCCAAAGGACTTTTGCCAAGAATTCTCGTCTCTAGTCAGATAAATAAACTTGCTATTCGGAAAAGCTTGATCTAGTACAGGAATCATATCTTCTTTCAGCCACGGCAAATCATCAAACGAGTCAAATTTGGCCATTTAATTCAATACTTTCTTAATCTTCATTTTTTTCATAATACTTTCGCTATACTTTTTCATTAAATGAACTATGACTATAGCCAAGAATCTGAAGTGCTTTTCCAACACTTGTTGCACCAGTTTTATTATAGCCAATACAAAACATTTTACTCGTATATCTGGGTTTCCTAAAAGCAATATTCAAAGTGCAATATAATTGCCAAGTCTTTTCCTTAAGGATAAATACTAAATGGTCCATTTTGCTCTACACCTAATCATGAAGGAGGGACACAAATAAAGGGAATATGTTTCTTATCCTCCCAAGGCGTCAAATTCAAGATTCAAGTTGCATTATAAATAAAGAAATTATAAAACTTAAAGCCTGAAACAATCCACAAACTCCTTGTTGCTCCAGTTATAATTATACTTTAATTACCTGCGAATGCTAATCGATTCTTTGCATATGCAGCTTCCAGCAAATCGTACACCTTCTGGGTCTGTATTTCCGGGTTGCAAATCCCAAGAATTCGCTGCCGGCCAGCTTTCCCCATTCGCTCAGCTATTTCAGGATGCTTTAGCAAGTGAATCATGCGCTCAGCCATCTCTTCATAATTGTGCTCTTGCACAAGAAAACCAGTTTCGCCCTCAATCACATTTTCAGTGATTCCACTGTGCGAAGTTGAAACAACTGGCAACTCGTGCAAAGCAGCTTCTGCCGGACTTACGGGAAACCCTTCCTGGTCTCCGTTCATCGATGTGACGCTATGCTGGGCAAACACCCAATGTCTCCTCATCAAACCAAACGCTTCTTTTTGAGCCAATGCGCCTTTAAAACGAACCGCTTCCTCCAAGCCTAATTTTGCAACCCTTTTTTTCGACTCATTTAGAAGCGGCCCTTCTCCAATAATTGTTAAATGCGCGTCTTCAATGTTATTTTTCACAATTGAAAATGCATGGATCAACGCCAAAGGGTGTTTCTTGGGAGTAAGACGTCCAAGATGTAATATAGAAGGAGGACCTTTCATCTTTTCATCCCAGGGCATCACAGATACATTTCGGCTGCCAATACCAAGCCGTACCAACCGAATTTTTGACGATTCAACACCAGCAAGAATCAGTAATCTCTTAATGTGATCTGAAACTGTTAAAACACAGTTTGCGAAATTGCAGGCTCTTAGAAAGGCATTTCTATAAGAAACGTTGGCAAAGGCACTTGTAACATCATAGGCATGAACTCGCATCACCATAGGAATCTTTTTTTCTTCCAACAACGGATATAACAAGGCACCTGATGTACCATAGTCTACAAAGGCTACATCAATCTCGGCTAAATGTCTTTCATAGCGTTGCATAATTTGCACTGCTGATCGCTGTGCATAGCGAAATTTCATGCGATCTCCTCTCCCGCCTAAAATCTGACCTACTTTGTAAAGCAAGAATGAACTGCGACTTGGCGTGTCATAGTAACCCGTGTAATGTGTTGGTATGCCTTGTACCGTAGTGCCGGCAGAGGCTCCTGAGAAGAAAGAAAAACTATGTGCTTTTTTATTTAGCGCGATCATAAGATCAGAGATAAAGGTCTCGCTTACACCAACCTTAGAATGGGCAAAGTATCCAATTTTCATAACAATGAGATGCATCCGTGTCAGAAATACATTTCTTTTCTTGTCAGAAATGTATAAGCTTGACTTGTTAAGAGATGTAGCGTCTTAGTTAGTCTGCGGGTTTAACAGATTAGATTTCCCAAGCTGCTTTTTAAAAATTATGTTATCAGCATAATTCTCTGGTATAGACTTGATTTCTCGCAATCCAAACGGAAAACCTCTGGGCGCATAGGCCTTGAAATCCAAACTTCTGATGAATTCAAACACTTCTTGTTTTGAAGACCCGGCATTTAGGCAATTATCATCTATCTCCATTACAAGGACCATGCTTTTGCTTTTTTTGATTATTTCAATTGCTCCCTTGATACATTTGACCTCATGTCCTTCCACATCAACTTTAAGCACGTCAATATTGTTTATATCATTCTCCTCACAGTATTTATCCAGGGTAATCAGAGAAATACACTCCTTTTGAACTGATTCTTTATTCTTATTGATAGAGGCTGTTGTTAACGACGACGTAAACAAGATCGCATCCTCATCTCTATCTGATAGCCCTACCTTATTCACCGTGATATTTTTTATATCATTTAGCTTAATATTTTCTTCTAAATAATGAAGTGCTCGCGGATTGGGCTCAAATGATATTATTTTGCCATTCTTTATAAACGGGCTCAACCCTACGGAGTAAGCTCCTATATTAGCACCTACATCAACAAAGGTATCTGAAGGCGTTATCAATTTCGAAAGGTGCCTGAAAGTATTTCTTTCATAGACCCCTTTCAAATAAATTTGCCGCATTACATGATCTTTCAGGTTCAGTTTGTACTTAATCCCTGAGGGAGTTGTATAGAGTACAATATCCCTTGACATCTCAACGAACTTCTCAAAGAGATTTTTAAAGTGATCAATTGGAAAATACCTGAAGTAAAGTAGAATTAACTTCCTCATAATAACACCATATAGTTATTGCTGTTTATGGCATCTACAAAAAGATAGCTGCCTGACGAGCCGAGGGGGATCTATTGAGATTGTGATTTTTCACCTCTCTTTCAATCTGGACTCTTTTCTGTGACCTTACTTGACTGCCTGGTATAGCACATCAATACCAAACTCCCGTTTTTAACACAGATCTTGCATGACGTGAGCCTCTGTATCTGGATTTAAACCCATGCTCGATTCATAAAACCCAGTTAAATGCAGCCTAACTTTACACTTTGGCAAGGGTCTTGACATTGCTTACTTCATCATAAAGAGATTCCAATACTGCTACGTTTTCTCCCACAGAGTGTACTGCATCAATTTTAAGCAGCGAACGAATCCCTTTTTCCTTTATTAACTCACGTGAGCTAATAATTTCTTCTATGATTGGGTATAACTGATCAGAAATTGCTTTACTAAAGATTTTTCGATCCAGCGTACTTACAAGCACACCATTACTCTCTTCATCCAGCGGCACCTTTATCATCCATCCAATTTCATTATTATTTATCTCGGGCAATGCGCGAATATTGGTTGTCACCACAGGACATCCTGCTGCTTGAGCCTCCAACACAAAGTATCCATAAGTATCCGCATAGGTTGGTAATAGAGCTACATGGCTCTCCTTCAACAACTCAATCACCTCAATATTCGAGATATTGCAATAATGATTGATATAATGCTTATTTCCCTCGATCAGGCCTTTCATTACAACTATATCTTTCTCAGATGTCATCGTGGCGTAATTATCACTAGACAAATTACTCACCAGATTAAGCTTGACTGGATATCCCTTCTTCACAAACTCAGACAACACTGCTATCACTTCTCGCCCACCCTTGCTGAATATTTGATTTCCAACCATCGCAAATACTATATATTCGCTATCCAGTTTTTTGTCATCATAAGAGCTGATTATTTTTTTCTGCGCAGGATGAAGCACCATTAATTTCTCTTCTATCTCATGCTCCAATTCCGGGTATTTATCCTGCACTAATTTTTTCTGCAAATTTGCGGTACATGCAGAGATTGCAATAATTTTCTTGCATGAGTCTCTGGCAACAAGTTCAAGCCCTTTTCTGATAAGCTTATCATTTCCCCATCGGGGTAATACAGTTTCAAAGGTAGTTACCCAGGGCGTTTTACCAACGCTTAGCCCATTGAAAAAATGAAACAGCTCAACGTTATGGAAATCCATATCATTAAATGTATTCCAGAAATATTGATGCGTGTTATTTTTAAATTTGAAGTACAAGTAAGCTGGTATCTTATACAAATTCTGTTTCTTAAGAACCCTATATCGCGAAAATGGCAGCCCTGTGAAATTCCTTATTTCGGGATATCCTATAGTATTTGTACCAATTACCTTTTTCATTCAACTGCAAAATTTATAATTACGACTTATCAAGAGAGGCGCGTGATTATTTATCAACTGATGTTACGCAGAGTACTCCAAATTGTCATCCTGAACGAAGTGAAGAGCCTCCCCTCAACTTGATTGTGGGATCTTTGCAAAACGCAAATGATGCAGTATTCTGTTCGGTTTCGCGTTTTTGAAAGATGCTACACGTGACACCTTTTAGGTTTTGCGTAACATTAGTTATCAATTAGGACTCAATCCAACTTCGGAAACATAATTACTTGTACTGTACTGTGTTACACTCAAGCGAAAAACAATATTACCCTGCTTGAGCCAGTCGATCATTCATTTTGTTCATCGCACGTTTAACAGCAGCATCCAGGAGGGCAACAGGCACGTCGACATCGTCGCTATAATTGCTATTTTCAAGATTTATAGCCTCATAATGAAGCCCAAGCGTTCGTGCATGTTCGGAATAATGATGTGGTGATTGTTTGGATGAGAAGATTTCTATCAACCCTCCATACTTCTTGTACAATAAATTTGTAAGCGCAGCTCCATGCTGGGCCACAATAATGTCTGAAGTCGCAAAACACTGAGCTTGTTCTGACAGGCTCATGTCTTCTAATACCACAACCCTAAACCCTTTTTGCTTTAAATGGTCAATCACCTCATCCTCATTAGTGATTCTTCTTTGCGTGGCTTTATGTCGACTTACATACATA
Source organism: Rhodothermales bacterium (assembly GCA_045106435.1). GTDB lineage: Bacteria > Bacteroidota > Rhodothermia > Rhodothermales > JAHQVL01 > JBCCIM01. The sequence continues at coordinate 811 of JBGCEN010000445.1, read as the reverse complement.
TGCATGTGTTCACTATCAAGATGGTTTTTCTTCATTTCGAAGACAATATTCCTGTACGCCTCAATGTATTTATTGGGAATAAAGCCGGCGCTTGTAAGCGTATCTTTCGGATTATAACCCGTCCTATTTTTACTCAAAAAAGGCAAATGGATGTAATGAGTTGCTTTTATCCGAATATACCGAGGCACAACACGAACCTTGACATTCTCGGGGAGAATGGCCTGCAATATGCGTTTCTGATCATTACTCATTTCGCGGGTCATAAAAACCGTAATCGGCAATCTGGCCAATTCAGGGTGGCGTAATGCCCACGCTCTTGGTAACGAATCAACAAATTGATGATAATAGTTATGGGGAGAGAATATATAATCTATTGATGTTGCCCATCCGTCAAATCTCATTACCGGATAACGCCGCAATACACGCGCCTTTCTCACGGTATTGATTCGATCATTATCAATGAAGGTCTGCTGGATTAAGCACCCACCTCTACTCGCAATACTTTGGCCTGGCCATAACAGCACATCATCATAAATGTAGATCGGCAAATCTCCCATTTGCGTTGGCCCATTCAGTTCAGGAGAATAAAGCGCAGGATCATCGCCTAACTGCAGAACCCTGTTAGGGCCTTGCTTCTTCACGTTATAGCGTGCATGGGGGATCAACTTGTTTATTACACTGGAAATGCTCATTTGCATAAACTGTTGGTTCAAAGCTAAATGGATGAGCAGAATTTTTTTGCCAATCCTTAACTTTGATGGTATTGACTGATAGTCTTTACAAAAAATCGAGGTATTCACATCCCTTCATA
>JBGCEN010000444.1:0-28298 GCA_045106435.1 Rhodothermales bacterium | reverse complement strand
GATTATACAACGGAGCAACGCGTCACAGCAGTACTTAAGATTCAGAACAATTTTAAATGCAATTGCCCTGGATGCAGAGTCAGATGTTACATGGGAGTTACTCAATACTGACCGGACTATTGTTAACGGTAGAGTGGGTCGATCGTGATCGACCCCTACGGGCGCTCCGATTTTTACTTTTTACTTTTTACTTTTGATTTTTAATTTTCCCCCAAGGCTTTTTTCACCGCCGGCGCTACCTTGGTGCCTAGCAATTCAATCGCACGCATCGTTTGTGCGTGGGGTAAGGTACCCACGGTCAATTGGATCAGGAATCGGTCATTGTTAAACACTTCGTGCTCGTAGAGAATTTTGTCGATGATTTCTTGCGGGCTGCCCACAAGCGCGGCACCGTGTGGCCCGCGTTCGCTTTCAAAATGGCTTCTTGTGGTAGCCGGCCAGCCTCGTTCTTTGCCAATCCGATTCATTGTTTCGGCAAAATAGGGGTAGCTTTCATCGGCTGCTTGCTGGGAGGAATCTGCAATGTGTCCATGTGAATTGATACTGACCGGCATGTTGGCCAGGTCGTGGCCGGCTTTGATTGCAGTTTCTCTGTAAAGGTCAACAAACGGTTTGAATCGTGCAGGCTGCCCGCCAATAATGGCAAGGGCGAGTGGTAATCCAAGAGTGGCTGCACGTATAACCGATTGAGGCGTCCCGCCTACGGCAAGCCATACCGGGAGTGGTTTCTGTATGGGACGTGGATAAACACCCTGGCCCGTGAGTGCAGCGCGATGCTTGCCTTCCCAGTGCACTTTTTCGCTTTCCCGAACGGTGAGGAGCAAATCTAGCTTTTCAGCAAAGAGCGTATCGTACTCATCCAGGCTGTAGCCGAAAAGAGGGAAGGATTCAACGAAAGAGCCGCGGCCGGCCATAATTTCTGCGCGACCATTGGAGAGCAAATCGATGGCAGCAAAATCCTGAAAAACACGGATGGGATCGTCGGAACTCAACACAGTCACCGAACTCGTGAGCCGGATACGTTTTGTTTTAACAGCTGCAGCGGCCAGTACAATGGCCGGCGAGGAAGCAGAAAAATCAGGCCGGTGATGTTCACCCAAACCAAATACGTCCAGCCCAACTTCATCTGCCAGCACAATCTCCTCAAGCAGGTCCTGCATACGCTGTGCCTGACTTATCGTTGTATTTGTATGTGGATCTCTGGTTGTTTCTCCGAAGCTGTAAATACCTATTTCCATGGATTCCCGATGCTTTGTTTTGGATAAGGTTGTGTTAACCGAGTAAGCTCATTTTCGCCTAATTGACAGGGGTTTGAATATTGAACACCGAACAAGGAATATCCAATGGCGAAGTGTTTTTCAACATCCTTCGAAATTCGAAATGCCTTGTTCGGTGTGCGATATTCACAGAGTACCCAATATTCTGTAACCAGTTTCTAGATAGCCATATAGTACGCACGTGTTGCGTCTGGAGAGTGTATTCAGGTGGATGATGGTTTTTTTGGGCGTTGTCTATATCGACTTCAACTTTTACGCTCGTCATCCTCAACTTGATTGGAGATTCATGAGCGGTATAGTGCGCAGCTAGCTCATGGTGTTGATTGATCAACTTGCGGTATTGCACAGTACAGATAATCTCTGGTCATGCCGGCTTTTCCGGGGCCTTAAATGGATTCCTCCCAGCCCAGGTACTCAATCGTTGCTTAATCAAGTTGCGCACATGGTTGAGGAGGTGATTCGCGTTGACTTTTACCAGGGCTATGAAAAAAGCCAATGCAACCCCTGACTCGCATCAGTAAAAGATTTGTAAAGAAAGTAAAAGGTTGAATGGCTTCCTTTACAATAGTGGACATTTCTAGTGGGAAACTTGATATTGAAAGATTCTGGCTAAAGTCAGTATCTGAAATATCCACCTGTACGAGGCTTATCATGGTTTCCGTTTTCCACAGAACAGAATGCTATAGAGTAGTTCTGCTGAGTTTTCTCCTCCTTGCAATAAGTACAAAAAGCAATACCTACGCCCAGTCAGAAAAGCCAGATGGTAGCAGATTTACGCCTGTTGTACTAACCGAAGGAGCAACGATGGAAGAGCCCATGGCCTTCGAAGTGCTCGATGATGGTCGGGTGTTTATTATCGAAAGAACGGGTGCGTTGAAGCTTTTTAATCCGGCTGATAAATCTGTCAAGACCGTAGCACAGATACCTGTTAATACCAAGTATACCAATGCTGAAGGGAAGGTGAGAGAAGCGGAAGAAGGGTTGGTTGGCTTAACCGTTCATCCAGATTTTGACACCAAGCCATGGGTTTACTTGCTCTATGCAGATCCTGATGAACCAAAGCACGTTTTTGCTCGCTGGGATTTCAAAGACGATAAGCTGGTTGAGTCCACAAAGAAAGTCGTTTTCGAATTTCCCGTTCAACGCCAGGAATGCTGTCATACAGGTGGGGGCATGGTGTGGGATAAAGACCAGAATCTCTTTATAACCATCGGCAATAATACAGGGAATAACCTTTCGGCGCATACCGATGAGCGCCCGGGTAGAGAAGTTTGGGATGATCAACGTGGTGCGGCAAACACAAATGATCTTCGCGGCAAGAATCTGCGTATTCACCCTGAAGATGATGGAACGTATTCAATTCCTGCAGGCAATCTCTTTCCTCCGGGCACGCCCGATACGCGGCCCGAGATTTATACGATGGGGCACAGAAATACGTGGCGGATATCCATTGATAACCATACCGGATATATCTATTGGGGAGAAGTGGGGCCAGACGCCGTCAGTGATACTGAACTCGGTCCCCGGGGGTACGACGAGTTAAATCAGGCCAAAGGTCCAGGCTTTTTTGGATGGCCTTATTTCATTAGCGAGAACATTGCCTATCCCTTTTACGACTATGCTGCTGATAAGCCTATGGCTCCGAAGGATGCCATGAAGCCCATCAATAACTCAGTAAATAATACGGGGCTAAAAGAATTACCGCCGGCGCAGCCTGCCTTTATTTCTTATCCGTATGGTGTTTCTGAAAATTTCCCGCTGGTAGGTTCTGGAGGTCGATCAGCAACGGGGGGGCCTATTTACAGGCAATCTGATTTTGAAAACCCAGAACGTCCATTCCCGGCCTACTTCGAAGGAATGTGGTTTGCTGCAGACTTGTCTCGCGGCTGGATTATGGCCATCTCAATGGATGAGAACAGTGACTATAAATCGATGGAGCCATTTGTGCCGGCGTATAATCCGGCTGAAATCATCGACATGAAATTTGGTCCGGAAGGAGATTTATATGTGCTCGAATATGGCAGCCGATGGTTTCAGGATAGTGACGATGACAAGTTGGTTCGCATAGAATACAACGCCGGCAATCGCACACCCATCGTAGCAGCCTCAGCGAATAAAACAGGGGGCCGTATTCCACTTGAAGTTACGTTGTCCGCAGATGGATCGATGGATTATGATGGAGACATGCTAACCTATGAGTGGGCCGTAAAACATGATGCAAGTGGTGAGTTGAAAGTATATGAAGGGGATGAAGCCAACATTACGCTGGATAAAAAAGGACGCTACACCGCTGAGCTGACTGTTAAAGATCCCGCTGGCGCATCCAACTCAAAAACGCTGACCTTGATCGCCGGCAATGAACCACCAGAGGTTCGCTTGAATCTTGCAGGCAACAAAAGCTTCTTTTTTCCAGATACGCCGATTGGCTATGATGTGACTGTCCAAGATGCTGAAGATGGCGATCTGGCAACCGGGAAAATTGATCCATCTCAGGTTGCGATAAGCATCGACTATATCTCTGAAGGATTTGATTATGCGGAAGTGATGCAAGGCCAACGTAGCGTAGATGCTTCTACCCGATATGCAATTGCGCAGGCGTTAATGGCACAAAGTGATTGCAGCGTTTGCCATCAGCCGGATGTACGTTCTGCCGGCCCTGCTTATACAGAAATCGCTGAGAAATATCAGTCGGGGCCAGATGTGACGGAAAAGCTCGTGGACAAAATCAGGAATGGCGGATCCGGCGTTTGGGGTGAAATTAACATGCCGGCGCATCCTGCCATTACTGAAAACGATGCACGCACTATTGTCGATTATCTCCTGCATTTTAATGATCAAACCTTGGCGACCTTGCCCGCTTCTGGTTCTTATGATTTGACTTTACCTGAAGAAGACACCGGCCGCGGTTCTCTTGTTATCCGATCAGCCTATACAGATCGGGGCGCAGAAAACGTGTCGCCACTTGCTTCAGAAGAAGTCGTTATTCTACGTAGCCCGAGTATGGATCCTGGTAGCGCAGACGTGATTGAGGGTGCTGAGGTCACTCAGTCGAGAGGTAGAGGTCCGTTGCGCGTTAATGCAAAAGCCGGCGGACATATTGCCTTTCATGCGATTGATCTGTCGGGCATCTCTACGATAGAATTGCTTGCTTCAGCCTCCCCGAGAGCGGGTGCCATAGGTGGCATGATTGAGGTCAGAAAGGGAAGTGTAGCCGGCGAGTTACTTGGTATGGCTGAAATTAAAGTTTCCACGGGCGGAGGCTGGCGCCAGCGTGCAGAACCAGTGTCCATTGATATTTCAGGACAAACAGGGCAGCACGATCTGTTCTTCCTGTTTAAGAATGCCGAGGCCCGCCCCATCGACCCACTCTTTGTATTTTCCAACATTAGTTTTGCGCAGGATGCCGAATGATTGGAGTGGTTAGTTATTCGTTTTTAGTGGGTAGTTTTTCTGTTTTAAAGCCCTGAATTTAACCTCATACTAACCACTAACCACTAACCACTAACCACTAACCACTCCCTCCGCTGTAATCGTTACTTAAAAAAATCACTCATGAAAAAGCTTACTGAAGACCAACTCGTATCTGGCAGTGCCATGTCCCGCCGTCGCTTTCTTGGTACCACAGCAGGTGCTGCACTGGGAAGCGCGCTTATCACACCTGGAAGCGCACTTCCGATAACAAGCATGCCGATTGGCGGCATTGCCGACATCAAAGGCGTTAAAGTTGGTATTATTTCTTATAGCTACCGATCTATTCCTGGGAGTGCTGAGCAAATCCTTGGGTATCTGACGAGTGCCGGCATGAGTACTGTAGAATTGATGGGCGGGCCGGCAGAAGCGTTTGCTGGAGCACCTGAAGGCCCAAGCTGGAGCAGTGTAGGGACCAACGCGACAGATGAGCAACGCGCTGCCTTCAGGAAAGCCAGAATGGAACACCAGAAAGTTGCCAAGGATTGGCGTTTGCAGGCCACCTTTGAGAAGTTTGAAGAGCTGGGTGAGATGTATGATAATGCCGGTATATCCATCGATATTCTGAAATTAGGGGACCCGCGGTGGGGAGATGACGAAATTGATTATGCATTCAAGGCAGCGAAAGCCATAGGCGCACGCGGGATTTCATTCGAGATTTCAGACGATGGGGCAGAGCGTATTGCGCCATTTGCAGACAAACACCAGATGTACGTCGGATTGCACAATCACACCCAGGTGGCTGAAGAAGGGTTTTCATTTGATACACCTCTTTCTTTCTCCAAGTACAACATGCTGAACCTGGATATCGGGCACTATATCGCCGGCCTGAGTGAGTCGCCTATCCCGATCATCAAGAAATACCACGAACGCATTACCCACTTGCATTTGAAAGATCGGAAATCTGCTGTTAACGGCGGGGAAAATGTCTCATGGGGAGAAGGAGATACACCTATCGGAGAAGTACTTCGTCTCCTCCAAAGAGAGCAATACCCGATTACAGCCATGATCGAACTTGAGTACGACGTACCTGAAGATTCAAGCGTGTTGGCAGAGGTTGGTAAATGTGTGTCGTTTTGTAAAGGTGCGCTTTCCTGATAATTTGTTGACGAAGGGTACGATGTGTGCACAGGGTACGAGGAGTACGAAATAAGCCCCTATGCTTAAGGTGTACCGGCTCTTACCTCTTGTATCCCCAGTACTCTTCGTACCCTGTGCACACATCGTGCTTTAATTGAATAGAATTCGATGAAACGTAGATCTTTCCTCAAAGCTGCAGCTGTATCATCAGTAGCTGGCAGTTTCCTGTTGGGTTGTGGTGAAAAAGAGCCAGCTCTGAAAGACGCAGCAACAGATGTTATGCCCGCGAAGATTGCCCGGTTGGGTGTTGGGCTGTTTACCATTCCGCTATGGCTGGAGCAGGACTTTGCGGGCACATTAAAAAAACTGGCTGGTTTTGGATACAAAGAGCTGGAATTTTATGGCCCATTTCCATTTAGCGTGAAATCCGCACACGACCGTTGGAATGAAATTACCCCGAACCTTCCTTTTAGCGGCAGCGGGTATTTTGGATTGACGGCGAAAGAGGTGCGTGAGGCGATGGATGCCAATGGCTTAACCTCGCCTTCCATGCATGCAGATCTGGAAACCCTGGAAACCAACCTGGATGAACTGGCTGAAGCAGCAAACATATTGGGGCAGAAATATGCCGGCATTGCGGCTATTCCAGATCACCTGCGCACATCGCTGGACGATTACAAGCGGATGGCAGACCGTTTTAATGAGATTGGTAGGCGTATGCAGGCGCATGGTATGCAATTTCTGTATCACAATCATGGATATGGCCTTGTTGAGTTGGAAGGCAAAATCCCGATGCGTGTTATTCTGGAGAGAACAGATCCGAACTATGTTGCTATGGAGATGGATGTGTTCTGGACAGTTGCCGGCAGGGCAGATCCTGTTGCATATCTGAATGAATACAAGGGCAGATACAAGCTCATGCATTTGAAAGATATGGCTGAGCTTGTCCATTTTTCTGGCGATGGAGGCAAACCCGACGAGTGGATTGGCCTGTTTCCGAAAATGGCTGACGCCGGCGCCGGCGTCCTCGATCTGCATGGTATCCTTGCCGCCGCACGTACTTCCGGCGTGGATCACTATTACCTCGAGCGAGACATGGCCGCAGAGCCAGATAAAACGCTAAAAGATAGCTTCGATAATCTGACTGCATTGACCTTTAGTTAGATGTTGTCCATTGAGACAATATCTAGAATTTCCAATATCCAACAAGGAATTTCGGATTTCTAATGAGAACCTCCCTTTTGACTTTTGTCTTTATCCTTTTAACTTTTTCCATGTCTCCAAGTGCCGTTGCTCAGCTGAACGATGACAACACCGCCCCAATCGTTGAAACGCAAAATGGCGTACTGGAAGGGACAATGCAATCTGGTATCCGTATGTTCAGAGGCATCCCTTTTGCGCAGCCGCCCGTGGGAGATCTGCGATGGAGAGCACCGGAGCCCGTAAAAAACTGGGAGGGTGTTAGAAAAGCAGATGGATTTGGGCCAAGATGTATGCAGAGGCCTCTGTTTAGCGATATGATGTTTCGCTCTGATGGGATGAGCGAAGATTGTTTGTATCTGAACGTGTGGACGCCGGCGCGATCTGCGGATGAAAAATTACCTGTATTGGTCTACTTCTACGGCGGCGGACTTTTTACTGGAGATGGTTCTGAATATCGTTACGACGGCGAATCCATTTCACGGGAAGGCATCGTGGCGATCACGATCAACTACCGTCTGAATATATTTGGCTTTCTGGCGCATCCTGCACTAACCGCTGAGGCCGATTATAACGCTTCCGGGAATTACGCATTTATGGATCAGACAGCCAGTCTGCAATGGATACACGATAATATTGCTGCGTTTGGAGGGGATCCTGACAGAGTGACGATCGCAGGAGAATCCGCCGGCTCGGTGTCTGTAAGCGCACAGATGGCTTCACCGCTATCCCGACACCTGATTGCAGGTGCCATTGGGTCGAGTGGGTCTTTAATGGGCACGCTCCGCGCAGGGCCGTTGGATGAACAGGAAGCCAAAGGTGTTGCGTTTGGGGAGAAGATGAACGCCAAATCACTTGCTGCGCTCAGGGCATTGCCAGCAGATGAAGTACTTGAGGCTACGGCAGACTATCAGTGGGCGCATTTTTCGCCTGCCATTGATGGATATTTTTTCCCTAAAACACCTGATGAGATTTTTGCTGCCGGCAAGCAGTCACAAGTCCCTTTACTGCTTGGTTGGAATTCGCGGGAGTCAGGTCCTCAAGGTGTTTTAGGTAGAGCAGAGCCCACGCCAGAGAACTACAGGGCTGCACTGGTGAAGACCTATGGCGAACGTGCCGACGATCTGATTGCGGTATATCCAGGATCAACAGAAGAAGAAATTCTGGCGTCTGCTTCAGCATTGGCCGGCGATAACTTTACCGGCTTCAGTACATGGAAGTGGGCTGATCTCCACAGTAAAACGGGCGGTGATCATCCGGTATATCGCTACTTTTACGCCCGGCCTCGCCCTGCGACGCGAGACGGAAAAACACCGGCTGCTGAAGGTGCCGTGCACTCTGCCGAGATTGAATACGCCATGGGTAACTTGCCAACCAACCGGGTGTATGATTTTGAGCCGGAAGACTTCAGGGTGTCATCCATTTTTCAAACGTATTATGCCAACTTCGTAAAAACAGGCAATCCCAATGGACACGGTGTGCCCGCATGGCCGGCATTCAATGAAGGAGATCACCCCATGGTGATGCACATCGATGCCCATACAAGGGCTGAGCCCGAACAGCACGCTGAAAGATACCGTCTGCTGGAAAAGCTGAAAAGCAAATAAGCGATTACAAGGCATAAAAGAAATCTTCTTCAGAAAAGTCCCCTTTCGAGAGGGGACAGTCGCGACGAGCATCGTCGTGACAGGGGTGTGTCTTTCACGTATTAAAACAACGCCATAATCCATCAAAAAGGATCATTTTTAAGGGATTCAAGTTGGCTGGCAAATCTTCGTCCAAGCGCTTGATAGGATGCGCTTAAATCTCGCTAATGTCACATTTTACAGCCAGCAATACCTTGGAAAATAGAATCCGCGTAATTCAGTTTGGTTTGGGCCCTATTGGCTGCGCTGCGGCGCGTCTTGTCACAGAAAGGAGCACCCTTGAATTGGTTGGGGCTGTTGATATTGATCCTGAGAAAATAGGACGTGATATTGGCGAAGTCATTGGGGCTGGGAAGTCGCTTGGTAAACAGGTAGCCGGCTCCCTGGCCGATGCTCTGGCAGCCCATCCTGCGGATGTCGTGTTGCACATGACCAGCTCTTACTTTGACATGTTCAAGTCTCAGATTGTTGAGATTTTGGAGGCGGGCCTGGACATCGTTTCTACAGCAGAAGAGCTTTCTTTCCCGTGGCGCGATAACCATGACCATGCAACTGAATTGGATGCCATAGCGAAACGCGTTGGAAAATCTGTTTTAGGTACAGGCGTTAACCCTGGCTTTTTGATGGATGTTTTGCCTTTGTTCATCACAGGCATCACGCAGTCGGTTGATCACATCGAAATCACGCGGGTTATCAACGCAAGCGAACGTCGAGGACCCTTCCAGAAAAAGATCGGCTCAGGCATGGAAGTGGAAGCTTTTATGGAGAAAATGGCTGAAGGCCGCATGGGACACGTGGGCCTTCCTGAATCGATGGCGATGTTGTTTGATACCCTGGGACACCGAATGACCGACTATACGGATACTGTTGAGCCTGTCATTGCAGAACAGCTTACAAAAACAGACCATTTTGAAGTTGAAGCCGGCAAGGTCAAAGGCTTAAAGCAAGTTGCCACAGCATCCTCTCCTGATGGCGAGTTTGCCAAACTAACCTTCATTGCTGCATTGGATATGGAAGATGATGGCGATGTGATTACCTTAAAAGGCACACCCAATCTTGAAGTAAAGCTTAAAGGCACAAACGGAGACTATTCAACCGTAGCGATTGCAGTCAACGCAATCAGCCGCGTTGCAGAAGCCGGCCCCGGTGTGTTAACGATGCGCGATATCCCGCCTGTGACTGTGAAACGGTAGCCCTGCGAAATAACACATTTCTCTTCGCTCTCTTTTTAAGGGTATTACAAGTTGACTGAAACGAGTTTTTTCTTCTACCGTACAGGGGGGGGATCGATTGATGTCATTCGTGTAACAAGTACTTCCCGTCCCCCTGTCCTTTTGTAAGACGTATGAGCCAAGAGCGAAGATATAACGAACAAGAGATTGCGGAAATTTTCAAACAAGCGGCCGTTGAGGATGATGCTGAAAAACGCAGTGAGGCTCCTGGAGAAGGATTAACGCTTGCTGAAATAGCAAACATTGGAAAGGATGTAGGTATTTCTTCAGAAGCAATTGCTCGTGCAGCAGCAGGCATTAACAAGTCTGTACCGCAACCATCCCCAACAACCAGTTTTGGTAAGCCAGTCAGCGTAGCACATGTAGTGGATTTACCAGGGACCTTTACAGACAAAGACTGGGAAAATCTGGTGGTAGATTTACACGATACCTTTGGGGTACCTGGGGTAACGCGTAAAGATGGAGGAATCAGGCAATGGGTGCATGAAAACCTGCATGTAATGATTGAACCCACGGCAGGAGGGGCTCGACTTAGAATTCGAAACCTGAATGACGCATTGCGGGGGGGGCTGATTGGTAGTTCTGTTATTTTTGTAATGGGGTTGTTTTTTTTACTAATCCTGGCTGCGAAGAACGGATTAACAGCTGATTGGGCGAAGCTAATTTTTATGTCGATATTCTCGGTTGTGGGCACTGCCGGGTTTTTGGGTGCGTCTTATAAACTAGCAGGCTGGAGAAAAGAGCAGGAAAAGAATATGAGTGATATAGCTGCCCGAGCACTTGAGCGGGCAGGTCCGCAAGTCACCCCTGAATTTGAGCAAGCACCTGTTAGCAGCCGGCTAGATCTGGATTTATCTGAAGATACGCCAGATGTTGAGCAGGTAAAGCGTCAATCAAAAACGCGATCCTGATCTTCCTGTCTTCCATCAATAATGCGAATCAGGGGTTGAGTGCTGTATTCCATTTTGATTCAACGTTTACGCTTGTCATCCTCAACTTGATTGGGGATCCATGAGCGTCTTCAGAAAAAGACAGCATGACCAGAAATCATCTGAACTGTGCAGTGCTACAAGCAGGTCAACCAATCCCCAAAGCTATCTTGTCATTGTAACTCTCATAGATCCCACATCAAGTGTGGCAAGACTGTAAAGGGGATGCTCCAGGAAAGACTGTCTGTTTCAACCCCTGATTCCCGTCAACAACAAACACATCCACGAAACGCTACCAATCAACAACACTGTTATCAAAGGCATCATACGTTTCAGGATTACGCCAATCATGGTCAATTTTATTAGCGAGGGCCTCTTCATCTAACTCAATACCCAGGCCCGGTCCGGTGGGCAGCGGAATGTATCCATCCTCAACAGTAAAGGGTGTTTTTATATAGCCTTCACCGAGCGATACCTGCTCCTGGCAAAGAAAATTGGGAATAGAGGCCGCAATTTGTAAGCCGGCTGCAAGCGAAATGGGGCCCATCGGGTTATGAGGAGCAAGGGCTGCATAATGGGCTTCGGCCATGCCGGCGATCAATCGAACTTCTGTTATGCCCCCTGCATGACACAAATCTGGCTGTAGTATACTGGCCGCTCCTTTTTGCAGGATCTCTCGAAAGCCCCATTTGGTAAAGATACGCTCTCCTGTAGCAATCGGTAAATGTGTACCGCGTGCGATTTCTGCCATGATATCGACGTTTTCCGGTGGCGCCGGCTCCTCGATGAATAACGGATGATGTGGCTCGAGGGCTTTGATCAACATGCGTGATGTTTGTGGCGGGATAGCACCATGAAAATCTATACCAATATCGTTTTCTGGTCCGATGATTTCCCTGAGTGCAGCAAACCGTTCAACGGCTGTATCTATAAATGCCTTACTTTCAACGATGCGTGCCGGCCGGTCTCTGGGCACGCCTGTTTTGAAGGTGGTAAATCCTTGCGCCAGAGCAGCACGGATGCTGTCAGGCGTACGCGCATGGGCATAAACCCTGATTTTGTCACGTGTAGGCCCCCCTAATAATTCGTAAACAGGAACGCCCAATGCTTTTCCTTTAATATCCCACAAGGCCTGGTCTATACCACTCAACGCACTTGTAAGGATAGGGCCTCCTTTGTAAAATGAATGTCTGTAAATCGCCTGCCAGTGGTGAACAACCCGACGCGGGTCTTTGCCCACCAGATAGGGCGCTATTTCTTCTATGGCTGTGGCAATCGTTTTTGCACGCCCTTCCAGCAACGGTTCTCCCAATCCAATGATGCCGGCATCCGTGTGAACCTTCAGGAAGATCCAGCGAGGCTTCACAAGAAACGTTTCAAGTTTGGTGATTTTGATGTTGTCTTTTGCTTTAATCAACGGTTCAGCCTGAGCTGAGAGTGGAGCATTGAAGCCAACGAGAGCTGGAAGGAAAGCCGCACCAGCCGCTTTTTTAAGGATAGATCTTCTGGAATAGCGCATGGGGAGCCGGGGGTGGTTTGTGAGAACACGATGAAAGGTTAAGCTCGAATTTAAAATTGAGAATGTGAAATTCAGAATTTTCAATGTTTTCTAAATTCAATAATTGTGCAGGGCCTGTCAAGAGCGATGTGATAGAAACGTGTCTCAGGGCATGGATTTTACACTCTTTGTCAATTGTTGCTACATTAGGAATAGAGATTTTTGTTTACCACCGAGAGATCACCCCTTTATCATGCTGAACATTTTATCCCCCACCCCCAATAGTTCAACGACCACTTTCTACCATCTTGCTTGCCTGTTGACGATTTTCATGTTGGCTTGTATCGTTGCATCGGGTTGCACACCTTCTGTTGGCGGTGATCAAATGCCCATCGAGATCGAACTCACGATCAAGCAAGACGCAGAAGCCGGCACCATCTCCGTGTACCGGGAAGGAACTGCGGATCCAATTCTGACGCAAAATGCTCTGTCTGAACACAGGCCGTATTTGCATCCAATTATGTCGCCTGATGGCGAGAGTGTTGTAACTGAGTATTCGCCAGGGCATCATAAACACCAAACAGGCCTTTACTGGGGATTTACGCGCGTGAATGGCCGCGATTACTTCCATAACCCGGAAGGCGATTATTGGCGCCTGGTATCCGCGGAAGTACTGGTTGAGCAAGGGCCGGCTGTGAAATGGAAAACAGTGTATGACATGCTTGATGAGGCCGGCGAAACCGTGATGCAGGAAGCGCAGATTTGGGAGATGAGCGAAGAGAACAACAACTACGTCCTTGATCTGGTTTGGCAGGGTACTGCTGCGCAGGATGTGACTATTGGGGAGTACGACTATGGTGGATTGTTCTTGCGGATGCCATGGACAGAAGGAATCAATGGTGAGGCTGTAAATGCAGCGCGGCAGCGCAACCAGTTTGCTGAAGGCAAGCGTGCGATGTGGCTAAACGTAGGGATGCAGATTGAAGGCCGGCAGGATATGGCACACGTGACGATTTTTGATCATCCTGATAACGCCGGCTTTCCCCAACCCTGGCGCGTTGATGGACAATTAGGGGTAGGGCCGGTGCGCGCACGCATGGGCGATTGGCAGATTGCACCGGGAGAGACGGAGGAAATCAAACATCGCATGCTGGTTTATACAGGCGAGCACGACGATGTGGTACTGAGAGATATTTTCACCGCGTACAGTGGGCAAGGAGAGATGTACTCAACGGCGTCTCTCTGGGGTATCGCACAACAGGAAGGGCTGGAAGCAGAATTCCTTACACCAGAGATGGCCGTTGAGAGCATGACGGTACAAGAGGGATTTGAAGTTAATGCCTACGCCGGCGAACCTATGATCACGCAGCCCATGGCTTTTGCATGGGATGATCAGGGACGGATGTGGGTGGCTGAAAACCGCGACTATGAATCGAGAGGCGATGGGTTCTCAAACTCTGGAGATAGCCGGATTCTTATTCTCGAAGACACCGACAACGATGGCAAAGCCGACAGCAGAAAAGTCTTTCTGGAGGGTATTCCATTTCCTTCTGCAATCGCCATCGGATTTGATGGTTTGTACTTGGGAGCTCCGCCTCATTTGCTTTTTGCACCCGACAAAAACAAAGATGACAAAGCGGATATCGAAGATATTGAAATCCTGTTGACGGGCTGGGGTATTCGGGATCGACACGAAACGATCAACAGTTTTCATTGGGGGCCTGATGGTTGGTTGTACGGCCTGGAGGGTTTTGCTACGCCTTCGCGCATTCGGGAGCCGGATGAGAAAGACCAGCTGTACAAACACAAGGACCCATTTCCTGATGATATTTTTGAGAGAGAAGGCGTTGATATTAACGGAGGTGTATGGCGATATCATCCAATAAAAAAACGATTTGAAGTTGTAGCGCATGGATTTAGTAATCCATGGGGTATCGATTATGATGCAAAGGGTCAGATGTTTATCAGCGCTTGCGTCATCCCCCATCTTTTTCACGTAATCCCCGGCGGCATATACCAGCGGCAGGGAGGGCGGCACTTCAATCCTTATGTATACAGTGATATTCAAACCATTGTAGACCACCGACACCGTTCAGCACATGGGGGTGCACGAATCTATCAATCGGATGCGTTTCCTGAAGAACATCGGGGCCGGCTGTTTATGGCCAACATCCACGAACATGCTGTGTTGTCGGATGTGCTTGAAACCAAAGGGTCTGGTTTTGTGGCAACGCATGGGGATGATTTTCTGATGGCAAACAATGCACAGTGGATTGGATTCAGCATGGAAATTGGCCCTGAAGGCGCGATGTATGTGCTCGATTGGCACGACGCTGATATCTGTGGCAAAGACGTGCACGACAAAGACACGGGGCGGATCTTTAGAATAGCACCTGAGCAGTCTCTGGCTGAAGACTGGGCCGGCAGATATGGAAACCTTAACGACCAATCTGATGCCGAATTGGCAGAACTGCAGATAAGTAAAAGTGACTGGCACGCGCGCCGTGCGCGGGTGATTTTACAACACCGGGCGACCATGCGCTCCATAGACGAGCCGGCTGTTGCAATGCTGGAACGGTTCTATAAAAACGATGACAATATTGATTATCGTTTACGGGCCCTGTGGGCAATGCACGTCATTAATGCTCTAACTGAAGCGGAATTGCTTGATGCGCTTGAAGATAAAAATGAGTATGTGCGTGCCTGGGCCGTGCAATTATTGACAGAAGATCATGCCGCCGGCGCACGAGCCCTGGAGAAATTCCAGATGATGGCCAAAGCAGACGACTCTGCAGTTGTTCGGAAGTACCTCGCTGCTGCGCTTCAGCGGATCGACATGGCTGATCGTTGGGGCATCGTGGAAGGGTTGGTACAACACGCAGAAGATGCGGATGATGATAACATTCCCTTGATGAGCTGGTTTGGTATCGAGCCTCTGGTTGCTTTAGATGCCGGACGGGCGCTGGATATCGCCGGCGTCAGCAAAATCCCGCTGATCTCGGAGTATGTCGCCCGGCGAGCAGTTGATGCTGATGAGATTGATTTACTGGTAGGAAAAGTTGGAACGCTGAAAAACGCAAGGAAATTTCTGCTGACAGGGATGCTGGCGGGTCTTGAAGGTCGTACAGACCTTGAAACGCCAGCCAACTGGCCGGCTATTTACAGCGAATTGCAGGGGGGAGGTGAAGTTACCCAACTAGCTATTCAGGTGGGGCAGCAATTTGGCGATGCAGAGGCAGCACAGCAATTGCTCTCATCGCTCAGCAACAATGCTGCACCCATTCAACAACGCAATGATGCCATCAAAGCGCTTGCATCAAAGCAAAGAAAAGAACTGGTTGATGAGCTTCCAACGCTATTGGAAGATGAAGACCTGCAAGTAGAAGCCATCAGGGCAGTGGCTGCATATGACAGTGAGGCGTTGGGCCGGCAGTTACTCGCGCAATACGATCATTTTAGTGCTGAGGCCAAAAGAGAAGTAGTGCAGGCAATGGCAACCCGGCCGACCTATGGTTGGATGCTGGCGCAAGCTATACAGTCCGGAGCCATTAAGAAGGCCGATATCCCTGTCTACGTAGCGCGGCAATTACGGCGCGTTGTTGGCAATGGCTTTGTCGAAATATGGGGCCCGATAGATAGCATGTCTTCGGATAAAGAAGCTGCCTATGCACGGTATAAAGATCTATTGACCAACAGCGCAGTGTCTGCAGCTGATGCTGGCAATGGGAAACTGGTATTCCAGCAGACTTGCGGCACCTGTCATAAGATGTATGAAGAAGGGGGAGAGGTGGGCCCTGATTTGACGGGCTCCAATCGCGCAAACCTGGATTACATTCTTAGCAATATGCTGAGTCCAAGCGAAGTCATTCAGGATGATTATAAATTGGTGGTTGTGACCACGCAAGACGGCCGGACGTACATGGGAAATGTGTCTGGTGAGGACGACCGGCAGGTTACAATGCGCATCGTTGGTCAAGGCGAAATCGTGATTGGTAAATCTACCATTCAATCACGTGAAGTAACGCCAAATTCCATGATGCCGGAAGGGTTGCTTCAAGCATTGGCTGATGATCAGGTCCTTGATCTGGTTGCCTTCCTTCGTACAAATCAGTAATGGTTGGGTTGATGATACGGGGAGATGTGTGCCGCACGCATTTCCCCGTATTTACAGCCTGGTCTAAAATCTGTATTAGCACCCAAGCGTCAATCACGCTCAAAAATCTATAGCCGTGGAAAACTTAACGCGCGACCACACGATGTGGGTGTTGTAGCGGCGAATTAAAGGATTGGTCATAAGCACCTGTTCACCCCAGGTCTCATAGCTTGCAAGGTCATCTGCGTTAACAATCAGGATGGCATCCACTTCTCCCGACACAGAATAACATTGTGCTACAGCTTTGTCTTGCTGCATCTGCTCCTTAAACGCCTGGTATCCTTCCACGCTTTCTTTCAAAAAGGAGACCATCACAATGGCCTGAACCAATGCTTTCCCCGTGGCAACGATCGAGACATCCGATTCAATTACTTTGTTTTGCCTGAGTGCTTTGAGCCGGCGACGGACAGAAGACGGCGACAGGTTTACTTTTTCACCGATCTCAGCATGGGTGAGTTGGTTGTTTTTCTGCACGATGTTGAGAATAGCCCGGTCGAAATGATCAATCATATTTTTTGGATGGACGAAGCTACTGCCTTGTCAGCAAAGTTATTGTACTGTTGCAAGGAAAGGTACGCAAAGTACAAAGGGTACGAGATGTACGAAATGGGAACTGAGCTTCTTTCGTACACCTCGTACCTTCTGTTGCTCAATATTTCATTTATTTCGCTGACAAAATACTACACTGTGAAATCGCCTGGATAAATTGATTCTTGTGGCGGAAAGAACCTTGAAGGTCGTGCAATTTGGCGAATATCGCAATTTGAGTGGCGAATATCGGCGATACAAATCTAGAAGCCTCACGTATCATTAATAACTTTCGCTTCCATGAGGGAGCCCTGAACACCTACGCACTTTATAGTATTTGAGCAGAGAAGCCAATGCGTGTTTTTATTAAAAAAGGAATCCTGTCAATCGCAGTATTGTTGCTGTCGTTGACAACAGGATATGGTCAAGATCTGAAGCCGTTATTTAATGAATCAAGTATACATCCTGAAGCGCATGGCATTTGGCAAAACATGAGTTATGGCTGGACATTGGTTATGTCTGATTCGCAGATCGAAATGTATCACTATAGTAAAGCCGGCTGCATCAAAGATGAGGCAGGGACTGAAGATATCGCAGGCTTGGTACAGTTCTATACACGGGATGCAGCACAATTAAAGTTGAGCATAAGAACAGAAGGATCAACGGTCTATACCTTTGATCAGATTACCCGTATGCCGGCTGCATGCGCTGAAGAGATTGCTGATACACCTCAGGCTGTGTTTGATTATTTCTGGCATTTGATGGATGCGCACTATGCTTTTTTCGATATATATGGCGTGGACTGGGATGCGCGTCGTGCGCAATTTGCAAGCGCTATTACCGATGAGATGACAGACGCTGCCCTCTTTGAAGTCTTAAGCGAAATGATGGAGGGGCTCAATGATGGACACCTGGGCCTCAGTGGTGAAATAGAAGGTGAGGAGGAAAGCTCTTCAGCCAGCAAACCGCGCGTATTGGAGCCGGCTTTGAGCGCTGCTTTTAAAGCACAATCTGACATTGAAGAACGCAGCGATTTCTTTACCAAATGGTTCTTTGGCAGTCTGAACCGTTTTCGCGATCACGTTCTCGACCAGCGTGGGCAAGGCAAGGTTGCCGGCGGGAATATGAACTGGGGCCGGATTAATAACATTGGATACATCAGTGTTTTTGGGATGGGTGGGTTTACGGATAATGAAGGGGCATCGCTAGAAGAAGAAATCGCTGGCGTCCATGCTGCGATGAATGAGGCGCTAACAGATCTGCAGGATACGGATGGGCTCATCTTTGACATTGCCTTAAATCAGGGGGGGATGGATGAAGTGAGCCTTGCTCTGGCAAGCCATTTTACAGCAAATCCTGTATTGGCCTATGCAAAAGTAGCGTATAACGCGAATGTAGAACCACAGCAATTGTACGTTAAGCCGGCCACATCGGTACGTTATCTCAAACCTGTTACCCTATTCACCAGCGATTTGACGGTGAGTGCAGCAGAGATATTCACAATGGCCATGCGAGCGCTTCCGAATGTGACCCATAGAGGTGATGTTACCTGGGGAGCACTCTCTGATATTCTGTCGAAGCCCCTCCCTAATGGCTGGATGCTTGAATTGTCCAATGAAATTTATCAGGATGCGGCGGGTGAAAAGTGGGAAGGCCGCGGTATTCAGCCGGCTGAAATAATGACCGTATTTGATGCAGAAAACATTATGCAAAGCCATCACAATGCAATTTTGAATGTGGTTGCTAGCATGCAAAAAGCCTTGAAGTGATCAGTTTTCAGAAATCCGTGTTCAGTTTCTGCATGAGTTACAAAATTAAGAATAGATTTATGAGAAAATACATCCAGCGGCTAATCATCTGTGTATGTTTACCCTTTATGCTGAATAGCGTTGTGTTGGGCCAGACCCTGGAGCCTCTATTTGTGGGTGGGATGATGCAGCAAACGGTTGAAGGGGTCTGGCATAACAAGAGCAAAGGATGGACCCTCGAATTATCTGGAAGCACATTCACTTTGTATGATGATAGCGACGCCGGCTGTCTCAAATCTCCTATGACAAGCGAGGAGATCGCAGCGTTACTGCGATACTTTGGGTGGCACAACGATCAACTGATGTTAAGCTTTCGAGACGATGCCTCGACGATCTACTATTTTCAAAAGATGGATACCGTGCCGGCAGCATGTTTTCAGGATGCCGCATCTTCACCGAAGGCTGTATTCGACTATTTCTGGGGGGTAATGCAGGCGCATTATGCGTTCTTCGATCTGTACGGCGTTGACTGGGAAAAACGCCGGCAAGCGTTTGAAGCACGGATCCGTCCAGATTTGACAGACACAGAACTATTTGATGTACTCTCGGAAATGATGGCCGGCTTGCTCGATGGACACTTGACGCTTGAAGCAGAAATTGATGGCGAAGGCCGGCGATTTTCTCCCACAAGAACACGAAGGCTGGGCCCTTCACTGGACGAGGATTACAAGAAACAGCGCAAGATAAAAAACCTGGGAGAGTTCCATACGCGGTGGTATCGAAATACCATGAAAGCTGTGCGCAAAACTGTGCTCAACAAACGTGGACAGGGGAGTCTGGCTGATGAGAGCATCGTATGGGGGAAAATTGGTGATGTGGGATATATCAAAATTCTTTGGATGGAAGGATATGCAGAAAGCGAGTCTTTTTCCATGGAAGCCGAAATCAATGGGGCACACAAGGTCATTTCAAAGGTGATTACTGAACTGGCAGATACAAAGACGCTTATTGTAGACGTAGCCTTTAATCGAGGCGGGCTCGATGAAGTAAGCCTTGCCATTGCGAGCCACTTTGCAAAAGAACATGTGCCGGCCTATTCAAAGGTTTCTTATAAAGCAGCAGTAGAACCTCAGCAGATATTTGTGCACCCTGCGAATACCGTCCAATATTTAAAGCCCGTGGCTTTGTTCACCAGTGAAATTACGGCAAGTGCCGGCGAGAGCTTTACGATGGCGATGCGTGCGCTGCCCAATGTGACCCACTATGGAGATGCGACCTTTGGCGCGCTCTCTGATATTCTGCCCAAACCGCTACCGAATGGCTGGGGATTGTCTCTTTCGAACGAGATTTACGAAGACATGGACGGCCAGGTTTGGGAAGGACGTGGTGTTGAACCTGATGAAAAAATGATTGTATTTGATCCCGGCAATCTGAATAAAAGTTACCTGGAGGCACTTGTGAAACTGGCTCGGAAATTAGAAGATTTACATACAAATTAACAGATGTCCATCAAATGACCTTTTATGATTAACTTTTATCTTTTACCTTCGTAGCACCTGTAGTAAATTAAAAAGAGTTACACCTCCGTAACAAGATTGCCTTTCCGACCCTGTGAGAAAATACGCCAAACCTAGTGCTTATTTCCTGTTACTTACCTTTGTGGTAGGCAGCTTGTTTGCGCCGGCTTCTCACTATACCTACATGTTGTTTAGCGATGCCTACGGTATGGGCGGTCATGCTGAACATCAAATGGATCATCAGGATGACATGCACAGCATGCACAAGGCGCATGTTGTTGTTGCTGGTCATTTAAAGGCGAACGATGCAGATAAGGAGCACATTGAATGTGAATACGCTGATTTATTTGCAACCTTCGCCGCAGCAAGCCTTCCCGCAGCAAGCTCAGTCGAAGCTCCTGCGCTAAAAGAAGTGCTCATGGAGAAGCCTGTTCAGGCTCCTCTGGTTATGCACTTTAGTCCATTCAATCAACGCGGTCCACCTGTCCTTTCTTAGACTGCGTGACTTAATCATACCCTCTAGACAAATAACAGATGCTCGTCCTGATTTTATCAGGAGAGAGATTATATGCAGTATTGCGCCGTATTCGTACGCGTAATATTTTCGTCAGAAATCGAAAATAGATAGACTCGCATGTTTTGCGTATCGCTGTTTTGGTTTTCTTGCGCGTCTCTATGCATTTCTACTGATCTAAAGTAGTAATTAGTCACCACTATCGCTTCCTATCGCTCCAGCCGGTTTCAGCACAGATCCCCAGCACATGTCGCGTGCTTTACAAGCCTGATTTAAATCAGGCTTGTCGAAGCGAGCGTGTGATGAAGGCCAACCCTGAACCCAGAACCCAAAACGCGTCACAGATTTAGCGAAGCGTATCTGTGACGCCAAATATACCCACCAAAAAAACAAGCAATAACGAGGAAATAGAAATGCGCATATTATGTACACTCCTTCTGATGTTTACATTTGTATCAAGCAGTTTTGCTCAGCGACCTGATGGTCATGCACCACTTGGCGTAATGGGAGACCATACGCATGGCGCTGGCGAGTTCATGCTTTCATATCGCTATATGTATATGAATATGGATGGTAACAGGGACGGTACAGACCAGCTCTCTACAGCAGAGGTTGTAGATCCCAATGGTCAGAATTTTATCATTTCACCGGTGAACATGCCTATGGGCATGCACATGTTTGGGATGATGTATGCTCCCACAAGTAAACTGACCCTGATGGCGATGGTCCCTGTTATTTCTCTTGAAATGGATCACGTCACCCGCCCCGGCGGAGCCTTTACAACCAGTGCTTCTGGAATTGGAGATATCAAGCTGAGCGCATTGTACAAAATTGCTTCTTTGGGAAATGGCCAGGTCCATTTAAATGCTGGTGTAGCTTTTCCAACCGGATCTATAGAAACGAAAGATGTGACGCCAGCAAGCGCACCGAATGAATCTCAGTTACCTTACCCTATGCAGTTGGGATCAGGAACGGTAGACTTGATGCCGGGCATTACTTACATGGGGAAAAACACAGATTGGTCTTGGGGGGCGCAAGCAAAAGGGGTGCTTCGTCTTGGAGAAAATGATCAGGACTATACGTTGGGCAACCGGTTCTTATTCACTACCTGGGGGGCACGGAAACTTGCGCCCTGGATAAGTGCTTCAGCTCGGATTGAGGCCAATAACTGGGGTGATATTGATGGTGCATCCCCAGCGTATGCTGGCGCTGTAACGATGCGGATGGTCCCCACGGTGTTTACGGATTTGCGCGGTGGAAGCAGAGTGGATGCGGCGCTTGGGCTCAATACAGTCCTCACTGGCGGATCGTTGAATGGGTTGCGGTTCGCCGTAGAAGGGGTTGTACCAGTAGCGCAGAACCTGGATGGCCCTCAGTTAGAAACAGATTGGCAAATTGTTGCCGGCATTCAATATGCCTTTTAGCGTGATGAGCACTTGATTGTTAAAACCGTCCTCGCCGGCAACCATACCGGCGAGGGCGTTATGTTTTATGCAGTTTTATTTGACGGTCTCGTGTTCTGCGCAATCAACGCGTAAATCAGTCGTGCTCATTTCTTGCTCCAGGAGCTTGCAGTAGAACGCCTGTTTTTCGGAAGTGGAATCACCAGTTCTAAAGAATCTGCATGTGTTACACTGGCGCGCCACCGTTATTTGGCCACTTTGCTGAAGCGCGCTTATCAAGCCCATTAAGAAAGATAGAATGGTCTGTTCTTCAGCAGGTGAAAGCTGTTCCAAATGAGGTAGCAGACCATTTGCCCAGTTTTCCACCTTTGCGCAAATCGCTTTACCTGCTGAAGTAAGCTCGATGATTTGAATACGCGCGTCATCAGCAAGCGGTTGTTTTTCGAGATAGTCTTTTTTGATTAAAACCCGTATCGCCTGACTGATCGTTGCCGGCGTTACGTCCAGTTCTTTAGCCAGTTGGCCGGCTCTTCGCTTTCCCGCATCATGGTACTTCAAAAAGACCAAACATTGGATTTGAATAGGCGTAAGGCCAAGCGATTTGCCGTGCTCCCACATCATCGACCGTAGCGCTTGTGATACACGATCAAGGCCGGCGATGATTTTATACCGGACTTGATTGTGTTGAGCGCTGGTGTCGAAAATAGAATCCATTCCGGGTGCAGTGTCAAGTTGATTTTTTAAAACCCATATGGGAAGCGGGTAAAGAGAAGAGAAAAACAGATCTCCTTATAGTCCTTGAATATCAGACAGGGAGCATGAGAGACGGAAGATCTTTTCTTTAATACTCCCCGTCTCCCTATCCCCTTATCGTAATTCAAACAATATCTCCATTTATCTTCCTGACGAAGTACTGGTATCAGGTAGGCAGGTCTTGATGCTGATCCTTTACAAAAGAAGGATTTGGGATGCCGTTGATCGACTTAAGCCGGTCAAGGCGTATGGTCTCCTTGCTTTCTTTTGTGTAGAAAACGAGATACTCTATCTTCTCTTTTGCATAAAGATCGTCAATAAATCCGACTAATTTTTGCTCAGTCGGGTTTTTCGGGACTAGAAATACAATTTCGCTCTCTGTCCTTTTCGTTGCAATGGCTTCGAGATGGTCATAGTACGAGCAGGAAATAGGGGTGTAGTTTAGGTCTGTCATATTAGCAACCTTCCATTTCTATGATGGAATAGCCTTGTGTATTAATGATTTTTTTGAGGTCATCTGAGGCCTCTTCAATGTGACAAAAGGTACATTCTGCAGTCGTTAACGCTTTGAAGCCGGGTGCTTTGGCAGCGAGGTATTGTTTGCCATGTTTTTGAACATCCTCCCAAACGACCCCTTCTTCGACTAAAATATCAAAATGCATAATGTTGCCATCTTGTTTTGTTACATAGGTGTCCCAAACGGCTATTTTCATTTCAGAATAACAGGTATTTATTTTAGATGCACTCTTAATTCTTTTGCTCAGTTCGCTTTTTTTACAGTATAAGGCAAGCTTAAGTCGCCGGATAAAACACTATACACTTCATAAACACCAAGCAAGGGCCGGTTGCTATCAGATGTATTCACTTC
This sequence comes from Rhodothermales bacterium, assembly GCA_045106435.1. GTDB lineage: Bacteria > Bacteroidota > Rhodothermia > Rhodothermales > JAHQVL01 > JBCCIM01. The sequence goes on along the minus strand of JBGCEN010000444.1, from coordinate 4,484 downwards.
CATGTATACCGTAACTGCATCATAGTTAAAGTCCGTTTGGTTGTTAAGGCGACTTGCAGGAATCAGGACGGATAGTTTCTTTTTCTCAAGTTGGACCGAAAAACCGGGCGAGTCGAGGTACATAGGCATACCCGGAGCCGTTGACGGGAGTACGTTGGCTTGTTCTTCTTTGCGAATTTCTGCTACCGCCAGACCGCCTGGTACGCGTTTGTCTGGTTTCAGTAACCCAGTGCGTATGGTATACAAGGCCGTCGTCTTCGTAATTGGAATTTCCATTTTCGTCCCATAAGGGGGTGTCATCAAAATCAGGATGCGAAGTGACGGCGAGGGCGACGATGCCTGAGACACCCCGGAATCCGACATCCGCCGGCTTAAGCGTTGTTGGGAATACATGCCCCAGGACGGGCGCGCCATCCATTTGCCCAGCTGATTTGGGGGTTGTTCTGCCGGCGATCCCTTTTACTGTTTGTTCAAACACGAGATAGTCATGCTTTTTGGTATACCGAACTGCTGCATCCTGAAGCACGAGGTCTGAGGTTTTTTTGAGTGGCATCACCTGTGCCTGTAGGGATGGCGAAAATGCGAAAATGCCAATCAATAGAAAGCGGGTTGTTTTCATTATCTATGTAAATGTTAGTTATTAAACTGTATTGATTAGTATAACTAACTAATATGATTATTACAACACAGCCTCTATCAGAAATTGATACCATATTGAGAATGAGTGGATTAAAATGCGATCATCTCTTCCGTTTCGGTCGCGGAAAATGATACATTTTTGCTAAATGTTGCGAAAATGTGTCGATACTTTACTTAAGGAAAAAATGATAAACGCATTTAATGCTCGAAAAAGAGCTTTAATCGCGTGTTTGGGGAAGTTGTAGTTAAAATGTTACGAAATTGTGGCACGATGTTGGTTTATCTTTTTATCGCCCGGAAAAGACAAATCCCCATTCCGTAGAAGTGACGTGTGATGAGTATAACATATAAGCCCCTCTCGCTTGTGATTAGCAAGACCAACAGCGATTATAATCGTCGCTCCTTGTTTAAGGTCTATTCTGCAGCTCCAGAAGATGACGTTCGCAAGATTAATCTTTTTAGGAATGCAGGATCTCAAACTGAGCGCCGAAATCGGCAAGAAGAACCTCGCGTTCGGCCTGAAAGTCGTTCAGTGCGCCGGCATGTTGCCCGTCCTTCAATTGAGGTCAAGAAGAAGGTTGCTGAAACCGCTGATACTGAACTCACGAGTCAGCCGCGTTGCATTAAAAGTTATCGATCTGATCGAATGGCCATCTATAACGAGCAGAAAGATACCTTTCACGCATATTCGGTAACGGAAGCCATTAGCCAATCTGGATTGACCTTTCAGGAAGCCGTAGACTGGGTCGATGAACGGCTTGTCCTGGTCGGAAATGGAATGGGCCCCAAAAACTTCTCGGTAGCAATTTCGCTTGTTCTTGCATCGTGGGCCATGGCGATTCTGCTGATTTCAATGGTCGTACGGCTTTTCATTTAGGTTGTATGGATAATTAGCAGTCTTGAAGCAATAACTATTTAAATCCCCAGCTTTAAATCCCCAGCCCCCCGGCTCCCCCCGTCCTTTCTATTCTGAATCGTTTCGATTTCGTTACAAGTTACCTGTGCAGTTGCTGCAACTCTATCAGGATTGTGTGTTATAATTAAATGTGTTTCAACACATAAATTCACCGATCTTAATCAGAGAAACCGCATGAGCTATTTAGAAAAAGCGCAGAATCTACAAAATATGGTACTGAGTGGGCAGTTGATGGACGCCTTTGAAAAGTACTACCATGAAGACGTAGTCATGGTCGAAGGGACAGGCGAGAGCACAAGTGGTAAAGCTGCAAATCGTGTGCGCGAAGAGAAATTCCTTGGGAGTGTTGCGGAATTTCATGGCGCCGGCGTTGAAGCCATTTCTGCCAACGAGGAAACCGGTGTTTCAATGGCTGAAGTGTGGATGGATATAACATTCCAGGATGGCAACCGCATGAAAATGGAACAGGTTACCGTACAGCGCTGGGAAGGAGATCAGATTATCCATGAGCGCTTCTACTACAATATGCCTGGTTAAACCGCCTTTTTCAGGCCACAGGTCACAAGGTAATTGAGGGATAAACAGTGGACGTTGTACGCAACGCTGCTGATTATCCCTTTTTACTTAGGAGTGAATTCCAGAAATGCTTTGGCGACAAGCTTATTGAGGTCGATACTACATCGATCCTAGATGGTTTTTGACTGCATGTTTGTAGGAACGACTTATGGGTAAAGCCTTCCCCTCGACATAAACATACTCCGCATTGTAAGAAGATATTTTAGATTGAGAGACGAGAAAAGAACGATGGATTCTTATAAATCCTTGTGTAGCTAGTTTTTCTGTTAAGTGACTAATCCGGTCTTTACACACAATGGTTTGTGCGTTCGTATAAATCTTTACATAATCACTTAAGCTTTCGATGTATAGAATATCGTCTAGCGCTAATCTCACTGTTTGGCGGTTTGATCGCACAGTAAGCATTGAGGTCGTTGGTATATCATTACTTGGGGGAGGGGCGATCTCGGCAGTTTGCCGGCGATACTTATCCAGCGCCCTTAGCAGCCGGGGAAGGGACACCGGTTTGAGCAGGTAGTCTACAACGTCCAACTCAAAGCCTTCAAGTGCATAGTCTCTGTGCGCAGTCGTAAAGATGATTTTAGGAGGATGCTCAAGGGTTCGGATAAATTCAATACCCGATAATTCTGGCATCTGAATATCCAGAAATATCAAATCAACAGGTTGTTTTTGGATGACTTCATACGCACTGATAGCGCTTGTGCAAGTTGCTACGACATCCAGATCGGATACCTTATTGAGATGGCTCTCGATGACTTTGATTGCCAGCGGCTCATCGTCCACAATCATACATTTTGTGTTATGCAGATGCATCAAGCTGAATTTTTAGGTTAACCTGGTATTGGTCGGGTGTATCTGTAATATTTAGCTCAAACTTGTCCGGGTACAGCAATGCAAGCCGGCGCTTGACATTATTCAATCCTAAACCAGAAGTTCTTTCGGGTACTGTCGATTTGGCTGCCCCTTTACTGTTATTAATGCTGAACTCTAGCAGACTATCCTTGATGTTGATTGAGATATCAATCCACCCTGGATCTTTCGACTGGCTCACGCCATGTTTGAAGCTGTTTTCTATAAATGGGATGAGCAGGAGCGGAGCGATCTGGTGCTTGTCTGGATTGCCACTAACTTCCATGTGTACCTTGACGCGTTCTGCGTCATATCTGAGCGCTTCAAGGGCCAGATAATTCTGTATATGAGATATTTCATCGCGAACAGGCACGTCGGATTGATCACTTCGGTACAGCATATAATCCAGCTGCTGTGAAATCTTCAAAACAATATCGGGTACCCTTTCTGACCCATCCAGCGCCAATGCATATAGATTATTCAAGGTATTGAATAGAAAATGTGGATGGATTTGAGATTTTAATAACTGCAGCTCTGCGTCTTTGAGTTTCAGCTCAGTTTCTATCCGTTTCGTTTCGAGTGCTGCATGCTTCGATTGTATATATAACCACCGCTTCAGCAGATTTATAGCGACCGCCAGAAATACGACAAGATACATGCCCACAAGAACGTCAAGCAGATCAATCAGTCCGGGTTTAACGAACATGTTTTGATAGTCTGAAATGTTTATGTAGAGCAGTAAAACGAGTAATAACTCCAGATAGAGAGAGAAGAGCAGCGTGTACAAGAAGTACAGGGTGAATAGAAAGTATCGTTGATTTAGCAGGTATTTGGGGATGAGCCAGTAGAGTAGAAAGTAGGTGGTGATAATGGTGATCGGGAGAAGCAGGCCGATAAAGACAAGACTTTGATTGTAATTTACTTGCCGAAAACCAAAGTAAAGTGTGTAGAAAGAAAGGACCACCAACCAGAATACCACATGGCCAATTGGGCGTGCTCTTTTAAGTAATAAGCCTGAAACCCAGCTCAGATTTTCTTGTGGAGTAGTTAATAAACTCACGCTGATAGGCGAATGATATGATTGCTGGACAGAGCGATGAAAATAGTACTCAATGGGCGCGTAATATGGCATGGAAGCTAAATATCCGCACGCCCTAATCTCGACTTTGTCCTTTTGGACAAAGTCTCGAATATCGAACACCGATCAAGGAATGTCCAATTTTGAAGGGTTTTTAAGCGCGATCTCGATGTTAGACATACCTTTTGAGTCTTCGCCGTTTAATTTATCCATGTCTGCTTGGTAAACCGAGACGTATAAATAATCGAAAAAGACCTTGGTGGCGCTAAAAAGAGGCTTTGACATTTTCTTATTGGACAAAGTCGAGCTTAGAACAAACACCTTTAAAACGACGGATCATGTCATCCTGAATGTTTGTGCAGGCTTGCCCTCTACTAGATTGGGGCATCTGCCTAAAACGCAACCTTCAGGCATTTTATAGACAAA
>JBGCEN010000443.1:0-16038 GCA_045106435.1 Rhodothermales bacterium | reverse complement strand
TATTTCAGTAATGGGAGGTATCTGGATGTGCAATTATATCACAGTATCCATACCGAAACTTTCGAAATCCCACCATCCAGTTCACCGCGATCTGTTCATGTTGATTTTGTTATGTATGACAAGGATGACGACGGCAGAACGGTGACCATGTCGGTGGAGGCAGACGCTGTTATAGAAAGCAGAACCATTGGCATGCCAAACATGGATCGAGAACTATCTATCGAAACCGTGTCTTTATTGAATGTACGGGGACACGTTACAACTGTCTATGTGTCTATTGACACAAACGACTCGCTCTATTGGAAAATGGCTCACTTGTACACTTCTGGTTGTAACTAAGTTGAGTCACAGAAACGCTGTTGCTGTTAACCCGACCTGGCTCAATGATCCTTTTAGGGTTTAGGGTTTAGGGTTTAGGGTTTAGGGTTTAGGGTTTAGGGTTTTTGTACCAAAGACCAACAATACATGACGGATCATGTCATTCTGAACGTATGTGAAGGCATGTCCACGGCTTGATTGGGTGATCTGTCTAAAACACTACATTCAGGCATTAACGCGGTACCCATAACTGCGTGTAAATTTAATTCAAGCGCTGCTTAATCTTCCTACACCGAGATGCAACAAACGCTTTATGCATTGATGGCTTTAGCTCTCACTTCAATGCTTTCTTTCACACAGCTTAACTCTCAAACGCAATCTTACACAAGGCTTATAGATGATGAGCTTGAGGTGATGGGAAGTGGTGTATTGCGTCGCGTTCTGGAAACTGCAGATATTCTCTCATTCGACCAGCGCACAACACCGACTGTATGGAACGCCAATGGAGGCGTTGTACCATTAATTACCGAGTATGAAACGCAGGGATCGTTTGGAAACACACCCCAATGCGACCTGGATGAGCCATTCAAGAACCTGGTTGGATGTGACGACATCGATGATTTGGACATGGGATCTCTGTGGCAGCCCATTCCCTTCTTTTTCCCCAATGGCGATTCGCTTGTTTTTGAAGCCAACGTACGTGTCTATTACGTAGCTGCTGCAAATCTGGACGCCCCTCTTCCTTCGGGTGTCAGAAGCGAATTTAAACTCGTGGAAGTAAAGATCAGGACGATTCTACACGCTTCCGACATTCAGCGTTACAACAACGGATTTATACAACTCCGAAGAGTATACAACTTTAATCAGGAACTGGCAGAAGACCGCGCGGCTGCCGGTCCTTAAGTAACATCTTCTATAGAAAAGCCTTATCGTAGTCTACTACACTACTGTATGTAGATATAAGCAATAAAAAAAGGAGTTTACTTAAAAACACCTATCAATCTTGGTGCTTTCCGGCACAAGACTTGCAACACATTTCACTACATCAATCTTCGCCACGCTGCGCAAACGCAACGAGAAATCATTGGCGATTTGATTGATCATTGTTGAAGCATCCGTATCGCCCCTCTTTTTATTTTTCTAGCCAATCAACTTCCTACCAGTTGGACTTCAAACCGCAATGAATATCATGCATGAACTTGAAGATGAACGCGACCCTCTTCAGAAGCAATTAGCCAATATTGAACAGATCTTCCAAGAATTTGCTGATCAGTATGATGCCGCTGCACAATCTTTAAGGAATGGACTCGTCCCAGATCCTATTCCGAGCATACAGCTTGAGGCCGCTCGCAAGGTTGTGAAAGATACATTCGCCGCAATATCTGAAGCCGGACAACCATTCGAAATAGAGCCGCTTGATGAAGAATCGTCTCTATCTGTAGCCGGCGAATACCTTGAACGCGTACTCGAAGCCCGTGCTAGAGCTGAAGAGATTCGCATGAAAATCGAGGAAGCGAGACTGGTTATTTCTGAAGTAGAGACACTTCAGCACGCGTCTGATCCGGAAGTACTGGCTCAAGTCAGCACATCAATAGAAGACTTGACCCATGAACTGGATGAAAAAAATCTTGACGTAGCAGAAAAATTGCTGAGCGGAGAACATGCATTGACCATGTTGGCCGCTTATGCAAGACATAGAGATACGCTTAGCGATCTTGAGTACGATAGCTTCAGAGAATCAATCCAATCACATTATGGACGTTCTCTGCTGCGTGATATAGACCGGGGCCGGGTTGTCTTTGAACAAAATGATCAGGTTGAACACACTGTTGATTTTGGCACAGATAACGACAACAGCGAATCCACCGTTGTCATTGAAGAAGAAACTGATCTGCTTGATGAAGAAGAGGTACATGCCCCTTCTCCATACGATCCTATTTCAGAGATCGAAATTGATGAAGAACTCCTGGAAGAAGCAAACATTGACGTCAAAGAGGACAGTTTGCCGCCATTATACTCAGAGTATGATTCGGGAGAAGGAGAAGACACGCTCCTCCCATTTCTGGAAGGCGACGGTATGAACTTCGAGAGCGATGAAATGCCTGAAGCAACTGTTAATACTTCGCAGGATGACCAGGAAGAAAATGACGAAGAGAATAACTTCTAACCTTCTTTCTTTTTCTTAACAATATTCGAAAGCCTCGCTCTTATTTAGAAGAGTGAGGCTTTTATATTTATTGCTTGACGCGTCTAATTTTCGGATCTTGTCCCAGGCTTGTTAACAACACAAAGGACATTTTCGTTATGGGGCATCAAGGGAGGGAAAATGAGTGGCTAGAATATTACCAGAGATTCAGTTACATATCCCCCGAAACTGTAAGAGATGGCTCTCACCCGCAAATCATGGAGCATGCAGAGCCCACAGACAAAGCCATTATTCTCGTTCATGGCCTAACCGACTCGCCGTATTTCATGCGCGCGATAGCAGATTTCTTTTTTGAAGAGCTGGGATACAATGTTTACTTACCCCTGTTAAGAGGGCATGGACTAAAAAATCCTCAAGGCATGATTCGTGTGCGTTTGAAGGACTGGAAAGCGAATATTGAGTTTGCCATAGAAAAGGCGAGTAAGAAGACAGCACATCTTTCAATTGGAGGCCTTTCTGCCGGCGGAGCATTGAGTTTTTACACAGCCTGTACAAATGAGCACATAACAGGCTCTCTCTATCTTTTTTCAGCTGCATTGGATATTGCAGGCGGCGTTGGTGGCATTGTGGGTGAAATCGCAGAAAGGCTTTTGCGTACGCCCATTGCAAAACTCATGTACATGCTCGATAAAAAGAAACCACTCATCAATGAAAACCCATTCAGATATGCACGAATGGACAAAGGAGGCGCAATACAGTTAGGCCGTCTTATCAAAGCCAATGACCGGATTATACATACCTTTCAAAAGAAAAAAATACAGTTCCCCAAACGGGTGTTTGCCGCACATTCCAAAGGGGATCATGCAGCGCATATTGATGGAATAAAGACCCTGTACAAAATTGCCAATCCAGAAAACTTCAAGCTGTTCATTGTGCCTGAATCAATATCTCACGCTAGTATTGTGCTTAAAAATCCTATTTATGCAGACAGCGCAGAAGATGTTACCAAACAGGAGGCTCCTCTGGAAAAGGCCAATCCACTTTTCGATGCCATGATGGAGGCCATAGCTGAATTTGAGCGGGAAGAGACGTTTACTAACTAAATGGAGTCGCGGATACGCGTTCGCTTTCCGAGACTCGTTCCGGGTTTGGGGTTCAAGGTTTAGGGTTTAGGGTTTAGGGTTTAGGGTTTAGGGTTTAGGGTTTAGGGTTTAGGGTTTAGAAGAATTCCGAATCGATCTTTTGGAGTAAATTCCAAGGATAAGCTTAGATTTCAAAGTGCGAAATTAGCCGGCTTTGGACGATCATAGCGTTTCTAGTTTTGCTCAAAAAGCTCTAATTGTAACGAATATGTTTTTTCTGAACACCCCTAGTTTAGGGTTTAGGGTTTTGTTTGCAAACGCCTGCAGTCTGCAATTCGCTTAATCGTAAAACTTTGAGCCGGCTTTCGCGTGCTTCTTCAGCAACTCTGCCGGCAGGTACTTCGGCCCAAAGCTGCTCGCTACAGATTCCATTTCGTCTACGATAGCTGCAGCACCTTTTTGATCTATATAACGAAAGGGACCGCCGGTGAATGGCAAAAATCCAATACCGAATACGGCTCCCAAGTCTCCATCATTTGGGTTTGCAATAATGCCTTCTTCCAGGCAAAGAACCGCTTCATTCAACATAAGCAGGAGTAAACGTTGTTGAATCAGAGCCGCATCCATTTTCTTGCTTCCTTTCCCTCTAAAAAAGTGGTATGCGGTATCGTCGGGGCCTTCTCTCTTGCCTGTCTTGGGGTTGTATCGATAAAACCCTTTTTTATTTTTCCGTCCAAGCCGGCCGGCTTCAAACATATTTACAACGCTTCGATTAATCTCAAATCCATCCCGGCCTTTTACAATACGCTCGCTGCTATCAACAACATGGGCTGCTATATCCAATCCAACCTGGTCGAATAAAGTAATTGGGCCAACGGGAAAACCTAGCCTGAGCAAGGCCTTGTCTATCGCCAACATGCCAATCCCCTCATCAAGAAGCAGTAAGGCCTCATTCATGTAAGGAGCCAAAATTCGATTGACATAAAACCCGGGATGATCATTCACCACAATGCATGTTTTGCCCTGCTTCACGCCAAGGGTATAACAAGTATCTATCACCCAGTCTGCCGTTTTGGAAGTTTTGACAATTTCAAGCAAAGGCATTTTGGGTACGGGCGAGAAGTAGTGCATGCCAATGACCAATTCTGGTCGTTTGGCATACTCAGCCATTTCAGTAACCGATAGAGATGAAGTATTTGAAGCAATAATTACATCGTCGGCGCAATGCGCTTGTATATCATCAATAATGCGTTTCTTGAGGGCTATTTTTTCAAGTACAGCTTCTATAACCAGCTCTACATTTTCAAAATGGTCATAAGTTAGTTGTCCTTGAAGCCGGCCCATCATGGTCTCAGACTCAACCTTGGTAATTGACCTGTATTTGAGCTTTTTCTTTACACTTTTCCAAATCTGCTTGCGTGCTGACGCGATCATTTCATTGTTGATGTCTTTCAACACTATATCAAGCTCATTTGCTATACTAATTTCAGCTATTCCACTCCCCATAAATCCGGCGCCAATTACAGCCATTTTATTGACCGTTTTAGCAGTATCTGCGTTGGCTCCCTTTTTATTTGCTGTCATTGAAAAGAAGAGCTGACGCATGGCGTTACTCTCAGATGTGAGCATCAACGTTTCAAACAGCTCCAATTCTTTTTCATAGCCGGCGCCGGCACTTCCCTTATATCCCGCCTCAACACAATCAATAATGGCCGGTACAGCAGGATAATTTCCCTGAGACTGCTTGAATGCTCTTTTCCTGGCCTGGCTGAAAAGAACACTGCGGCCGACTCCATTATCTTCCAATAATCTGTTGAACAGCCCTTTTTTTGACTTCCTAATCATTGGCTTTTCAAGCAATCGTTTTGCCAACATACACGCGGCCTGGTGTAGCTTGAAATGATCTGTCAGCTCATCAACCAGCCCGATTTTCTTTGCTTGATGGGCGTATATATTTTTCCCCGTGAGCATCATATCAAGCGCTCGTTGAACACCAATCAATCGAGGTAAACGCTGCGTCCCTCCTCCTCCCGGTAAAATACCAAGGCGCACTTCAGGCAAGGCCATCTTTGTGGAAGTATCATTAGAGGCAATCCTCGCATGACAAGCCAACGCCAACTCGGTACCCAGCCCCATACAAGCACCATGAATTGCAGCAACGACAGGCTTTTTACTTTTTTCGAGTCGATCCAGAGAAGCATGTCCTTTTGCTTGTGCAGGCCTGAAGTCCCCCTTTTTCTCAATGGCAAACGACTTAATATCAGCGCCGGCAATAAAGTTTTTTTTCTTGCTGATGATCACGCCGGCCCGTGCATCATTGTCTTCCTCAAAGGCAGCAAACACCTCGTCAATAATCTCTATGACTTCAGGCGAAACGATATTTTGGGATTCCAACTGGTGGTCAATCCAAAACGTGACAATGCCGTCATTCTTTTCTACCTGAATAAAATCTTCAACACGCATAATAATTAGCCAGGATCAGGATGAATATCGTTTGAGAATCATTGCATGTCCATGTGCACCTGCCGCGCATGCTGCCAGTAGCCCGTACTGTCCTTCTTCGGCAATCAACCTATTTGCAGTCGTGGTTACAAGACGTGACCCCGTGGCTCCGAAGGGGTGCCCAATGGAAAGCGAGCCTCCCCAAAGGTTAAATCGATCCATGTCAATCTCCCCCACTGCTTTTTCTCTCCCGAGGTATTTCTGAGCAAAATCATCAGAAGCCAGTGCTTGTATGTTTGAAAGAATTTGTCCTGCAAATGCCTCATGAAATTCAATCACATCAAAATCACTCAAAGACATACCGGTACCAGATAGCAGCTTAGATACGGCAAACGTAGGGCCGAGTAAAAGCTCATCGTTCAGGTCCTGGCCGGTAAAAGCAAAATCAACAATTTCTGCCTTTGGTGTTAATCCTAATTCTTTCGCTTTTTTCTCAGTCATCAATAAGGAAACGGCCGCACCATCTGTCAGAAAAGAAGAATTTGCAGCAGTCAGTGTCCCAAACTTTCGGTCAAATGCCGGTCGCAATCGCGCCACTTTCTCGAGCGTAGAGTCACCTCTTATGCCATTGTCTTTTTCTATTTTCTTAAACGCCGGCGGGAGCGCTACATCAACAATTTCATGCTGCAGATGTCCATCTTCAAACGCTTTTGCCGCGAGTTGATGCGAGCGAACAGCATAGGCATCCTGGTCGCCACGACTAACATTAAATCGGGCAGCCATTATATCACAATCCTGCCCCATTACGCGATTTGTACTGTATTCTGCTACTTGTGGACGCTCGGGGAAAAAATCGGCAGGGCGAAGAGAAAATACAAACTTAAGTGTATCTGCGAGCCCTTTGAGTTTTTGTGCTTTGAAAAGCTTATTGCGCATCGCTTTCCGAAATTGTATGGGTGTATCAGACGTGTTATCCAATCCACCGGCTATGACAACCTCAGCGCGTCCTGCCATAATTTCAAGGCATCCATCCGCAATGGCCCTGTTGGCCGAGATGCATGCTTGCGAGACCGTGTGGCAAGGCTTGGTATTGGGTATGCCGGCTGTGATCGCAGCTTCTCTTGCGACATTGGGCGTTTTAATGTTTGAAATGACCGTCCCCATGATCACCTGATCAACCTGATCTGGATCTAATCCTGTTTTGGTTAACAATCCCTTGATTGCAAAAGCGCCCAACTGATAAGACATGAGATTGAGGTAATCAGTACCCGACCTTAAAAAGGGAATACGGCAACCATCCACAACTACCACTTTTGTCGACATAAAGACAATCCTTAAGGTTGAGTTTAAATCACGCGTTGCACAATTTACATTTTGTGATCTGGGGCCTTCTGGGGCCTCATCATATCGCAAATTCAGAGAATCGATCAATGACAACCAATTGATGGCCATTCAAGCGTAGCACAAAACTTGAGTCAAGTTAATAAAAAAGCCGCCCCGATGCGTCGAAGCGGCTTTTTCAAGCAATGAAATGATGTCTACTAGATCGTATCTATGCGGCCTTTGATATAACGCTTCATATCGACAATATTTTACGTCCGGCTTATCCTTCTTCCGCTACCGCCTTGGCTTGACCGTTCTGTGCCGGCTTGCTTTCTTCTGGCTCCGGAATCATACCGAGAACCTGCTTCACGCGTGTTTTAATTTCATCACGTTGCTTTTCAGATTCCTTCAACCACGCTTTTGTAGCATCTCGTCCCTGTCCAATCTTCATGTCTCCGTATGAATACCAGGAGCCACTTTTCTGGATGATTTCATTTTCAACAGCAATGTCGATCAACTCACCCAGTGATGAGATTCCTTCGCCAAAGATGATGTCAAATTCAACCTGACGGAAAGGCGGTGCAACCTTGTTCTTGACAACTTTCACTCGTGTACGGTTGCCAACGACATCAGTGCCATCTTTAATGGCACCAATACGGCGAATATCCAGCCGAACTGAAGAGTAGAACTTGAGCGCACGTCCACCGGTTGTTGTCTCAGGGTTGCCAAACATCACACCGATTTTTTCACGAATCTGGTTGATGAATATGAGCACGGTGTTTGTACGGTTAATCGTACCTGTAAGCTTTCTCATGGCCTGACTCATCAGACGAGCATGCAAGCCCATCGCGCTGTCCCCCATGTCCCCTTCCAATTCTGATTGCGGCACAAGCGCAGCAACAGAGTCAATCACAACAACGTCAAGCGCACCGCTTCGAATCAACATATCACATATATTGAGTGCTTGCTCGCCGGCATCAGGTTGAGAAACCATCAGGTTATCGATATCTACGCCGAGTTTTTCAGCGTAGGTGGCATCAAAAGCATGCTCTGCATCGATAAACGCACAGGTACCACCAATTCTTTGCGCCTCAGCAATTATATGTGTGGCCAGCGTTGTTTTACCTGAAGATTCAGGGCCAAAAATCTCAATAATTCGACCGCGGGGTACCCCACCTATACCTAGTGCTGAATCCAGCGCAAGAGATCCGGTTGGCACACAATCGATCGTTGACAAAGGCCCGTCACCCAGACGCATGATAGCGCCTTTACCAAACTGCTTTTCGATTTGTTTTACGGCTAAATCAAGCGCTTTTTGCTTCGGGGATTCCTTTCCTGACATGATTTTATGCTAAAGTTATCTGGTGTTTTCCTGATTATACTCAGTAATTTCAGGGATTGAGACAAAAGATACAATGCCTTGATGACATCATTATGTCATACCCCTTAATGCCGTTGCTTTTCCGTTCGTTTTAAGCGTATGCAAAGCCTGTTTCGAATGAAATGCACAGGTAGTTTAACATTATTTACACATATATGCAAATTAGGATCCTTTTATTTCATTCTTGCCTGCAAAATTCCCAAACAGCAAGCAGACATCTTTATTGACAGTTGACATCGGCGAGACATACCGCCTTGGTGAAATAAAAAGTTAAAAGGTAAAAGGTAAAAGGCAAAAGTTGGATGATGGTTTGGGGTGCTTTAGAATCTGGAGCTTTGGATCCAGGTATCTGATCTGGACCATGCTTCATCGAACGCTGCCTTGACCATCATCGCTTCATTTGCTTTACTTTGGGCCTCTAGCGATTGCAGCAAGCCCAGTAACGACCAACCATTCTTGGGATGATCTTCCAGAGCGGCTTTGTAAACTGCTTCTGCCTCCGCCGGCATATCCTGATCCAGATACAAAGCCCCAAGCCAGTGACGTGCTGAAAAATTCAGGGGTTCAGGCTCATCGTACCGCAGGGCATCTTCAATCTCAATGGCCTTCAAGTACACTGAAATCGCCGGCTGATGCTGCCCTTTAGACACCAACAGCTCTGCCTTTAGAATGCCCCCCACAACGCCTAAGAGCTGAGCCGCTTTGTGGCCTCTGAAGGTTTTGTCTTCAGGCGTTTCTATGGCAGCTTTTTCAACCATCTTAAGATACTTCTCTGCTTTCTCAGGCTGATTTAAACGCAGGTAAGCATATCCCTTTGTGAAGTCCCATAGGCCTCTAAATATTTCACGCTTGGGTGCGTTTTCTAAAGCCAGTATTTCTTCGAACCGTCCAAATCTGAACAAAGCGAGTGCTTCATAAAAATTGCCTCCTTCGATGATTTTCGCATAATCTCGCCCGGCTTGTGCCGCGAGTGCTCCTTGTCCGTCCATCGATGCCGCAAATAACAACATATGCAGGTTGTGCGATGGATAGATTGCAAATCCTTCATCGATGGCAGCTTTCTGATCTGAATGCCAGGCCTGAATATTTGCACGAACCGCGTCGCCCCACCGCCCTATTCTATTGAAGGTGTGCGACGGCATGTGATTGATATGACTTGCACCCGGAATAGAGCTTCCCAGATATTCAGCGCAGGCTTCCGCTTTACCGGGACTTGTTGTTGACTCTGTGGCGTGGATGTAAAGATGGCAAGCACCCGGATGTTTGATATCTTGTGCGAGGACGTCTTCCAACACAAGATGGATGGACTGAACATCCGGATCGTCAACATTCCATCTTCCACGGCGTGGCTCCAGCAGCATTAAAGATTCAGCGTACAAGGTGCCGATATCCAAATCGCGTGGAAATTGCTCGAACACTTCTCCCATTGCATTGGAGTACAGTGTATCCAGTCTTTTGCGCTCATCGGTATCGTGCGTTTCTGCATATCGTGTCATCATGGCATCAATGAGTGCTTTTTCAGCCGGCGTAGCTTTCTCTTTGGCGAGCGCTTCGGCCTTACGAATGGCTTTATATGCACCGGGAGCATTTGCCGCTTTCATCCCGCCATTCAGGTACGAGCCTAACGACCAGGCTTCCCCCCAATAACACATCGCACAATCCGCATCGTGCATTTGGGCCTCACGAAACGAAGCCGGCGCCTCGCTAGATGCAAAGGAATACATCATTTGAAAGCCCTGATTGATATATGCCTGGGCTTCGGTTGAGTTGGTAGTAACTGGCCGATCAAATGTACCCAGTGCAGCCTCATACAGTGGCATGCGCGCATCGCTGCCGGCGTGGGCACCATTGGGCGTATTGTTCATCGCCATCTCACTGGAACGGGTTGTACCGCATGACGCAAAAAGAACAAAAAAGGCAAGGACTAAAATTGTACGAATCATTGAGCGATTGATCTGACGTTTTGAATCTATTTATGGGCACGATACAGGGCGCGCCACAGGGTATTCAATGCATACGAAGATGCATATCTTTTATTACGAATACGATCTTTCTGGGTCATAACACAGCGGGCCCTGGCGCCATACTGATCAGCATATCCAATCCACACGGTACCCACCGGCTTTTCAGCACTGCCTCCCGAAGGTCCCATGATGCCTGTTGCAGAAATACCAATATCTGTGGCCATTACTTTTCTGACGCCTTCTGCCATTTGAATAGCCACTTGCTCACTCACCGCGCCATGTGTTTGCAGCATATCATCTTCAACACCCAATATTCGATGTTTGGCGTCATTACTATAGGCAACAACACCTCCTTTAAAGTAGGCCGATGCACCACTGATATTGGTAAGCCGGTCTCCTATGAGTCCTCCGGTGCAGCTTTCAGCAGTAGCCAGCGTGCTGTTTGTTGCAAGTAACAACTGACCAATGCGTCTCTCCAACAGGTCTTCATCCGTCCCATAGATAAATGGAGAGATGATTGCGCGCACGCGGACCTCCATCGCCTCCAGTTGGACACCAGCGTCCTCCCAGGTCTCACTATAGGCCATGAGCCGGAGCCTGACGCCTCCAATCTGTGGTAAGTAGGCCAGCTTTTGATTTGCCCCAAGCCACTGGCTCGCATCACCCAGGCGTTCTTGTAAATCAGACTCCCCAATGCCGGCAGTCAATAACGTACGCTGCGCAAGTGGTTTAATACGGTCATCTTCGGTGATCCTGGGGAAAACGTATTTCTCCATCAGCTCTTTCATCTCGTGCGGTACCCCCGGAAGGGCACAGAGCTTAAATCCGCGTCCTTCATACCAGAGCCCTGGTGCAGTGCCAACGGGGTTGGAAAGCACCTCGCACCCGGCCGGCACCATCGCCTGTACTTTATTTCTTTCGGGCATTTCGCGTCCGCGCCGGCCAAACCTGGACTCTATCTCAGCCACAACCTGTTCATCAAGAGACAACGAGACGCCCAAAAATGCTGCGATGGCTTCTCTGGTTAAGTCATCATGCGTCGGCCCCAATCCTCCGGTCATGAGTATAAGGTCTGCATCCTCTGTTGCATTGCGAAGCTCATCGACGATGATATCCAATTCATCGGGAACAGTAACCATGCGCGCCACTTCTGCGCCCCTTAACAACAACTGTTCTCCCATCCACGAAGCGTTGGTATTAACAACTTGCCCAATCAGCAACTCGTCTCCAACCGTCATCAGGTGCACTTTCATTTTTCAGGGGCTTAAAGTTTGTTTTGAAATGCAAAAGTAACCAAAGGTCGAAACTGGTAAATAGAATACAAAACACTGCATGCAGACCAACATCACACAACGATGTTATCCGGTACCCACATCGATCTCGTTCTTATTCCTTAAACGCCTCCGACCAAGCGCGTGGAGATTCCCTCCATTTCTGCATTGTTTCCAGTTCATGCGCCGCTAACTGACCTTCTGCTTCTGCCACTTTTAATAAGGTCTGAAAAGTTGTCAGTGTATAAAAAGGCACGCCGGCTGTATCGAATACCGTTGTTGCTTCATCAAATCCATAGGAGAAGATGGCCAATACAGCATGCACGTGAACCCCTTCCGCTTGAAGCGCATGTACAGCCGCTATCGATGATTTACCTGTAGAAATAAGGTCTTCTATGACAATGGTGGATTGCCCTGCTTTAACCGGCCCTTCTATCTGATTTTTCCTGCCATGCGCCTTTGCAGTTGAGCGGACATACACCATAGGCAATCGAGTGGCATGCGCCAGCCAGGCGGCATGTGGGATGCCTGCTGTGGCGGTCCCCGCTAAAACGTCGCAGTCCAAGGCTGATTTCTCCATTGCGGATACGAAGCCGGCAGTAACCGATGCACGTACATCGGGATATCCCATAATCATGCGATTGTCGCAATAAATCGGCGAGCGCAGACCAGACGCCCAGGTATAGGGATTTTTAGGGTTTAAAGAAACGGCACCTATGGACAAAAGCGACGAAGCTATTTGTTCTTCGATCGATCTCACTTGATTAACCATGAAATTTTTCATTAAAAACAACGGGCTCTTCAGGATGAGCGGCAGTCATTTCGTCTTATCACAACACGTTACTCGGCAGCACATTACTCACTCGCTTCAAAGGCATTTAGTAAATACACGAAGCCTGTTACCAAAGTGAAGGCCACTACGATCATCATACTCCACCACGGAATTGAGCTATTCAAAACCCAAAGACCAATCTCTTGTATCTGGCCAGTCATTTTCGAGAGGGTAAGCAGAAGCAATGTGCCAATTAGAAATACAAGTTGGACGGTGGTTTTTGCTTTCGCCAGCGGCATGGTCCTCAAGCTCTTTCCTTTTGCCTCATACCATGTTCTCAGTCCGGTTACAAAAGCATCCCTTGCAGCAATAAGCGCTACTGACCACCATGGCACAATTTCAGGAATCAAAACGGCAAACGCGATAAAGGTACCCAAAACGAGCACTTTATCTGCCAATGGGTCCAGAAATTTACCCAATCGAGAGCCGACCTTCATTGATCGAGCTAACTTGCCATCATAATAATCTGTGATCGCTGCGATGACAAAAACAACTAGCGCGCCCAGGCGCGTTTCAAACGAATCCATAAAAAGCAATACCAACACCACCGGGGTAAGAACAATCCGGCTGATCGTTATGGCATTAGGCACATTTATCATGTAACTGACTCTCCCATTCAATCTGCAATACAACACAGTGTAACAAGTCCAGCTCTCCCCTACAACTTAAAGCAATCAATCCGCTAGAAATTATTGTTTGTTTCACTTTCCATGCACAAAACCTAATGTATTTAATCACCAAACATAAAACCATACACAGCTGGAAGTGCGACAAAAAGACTTTCAAAATTCCTTGTTTATCGCAAATATCTGCCAAGCTGTCACACTTTTTATGATGGCACTGTTCTTGATGACGTGTCAATCATAATTATGCTTAACAAAGCAATCAGAATTTCATACACCTTTTGGCATAGACGTTACGCACAAAGATGGGAAAAATAATTGGTATTGACCTAGGAACCACAAACTCGGTAGTCGCAGTAATGGAAGGCGGCGAACCAGTTGTGATCACCAACGCAGAAGGTGCGCGTACTACGCCTTCCGTTGTAGCTTTCAAATCTGATGGAGAACGCCTCGTTGGCGCGCCGGCAAAGAGACAGGCCATCACAAATCCAACGAACACGATCTTTTCTATCAAACGCTTCATGGGCCGGATGCACAATGAAGTCAGTGAAGAGATGAAAACTGTACCATACGACGTTGTACAAGGCGACGGCGGTACAGCACGCGTTAAGGTCAATGACAAGGTTTATACTCCCCAGGAAATTTCATCCATGGTACTGCAGAAGCTAAAGCAAACTGCAGAAGACTATCTCGGAGAGAGCGTAACTGAAGCTGTTGTTACAGTGCCCGCATACTTTAATGATGCGCAGCGTACTGCAACCAAAGAAGCCGGCGAAATTGCAGGCCTGACGATCCGTCGTATTATCAACGAGCCTACTGCCGCAGCGCTGGCTTACGGACTCGAGAAAAAAGATGACGATCGTATCATTGCTGTCTATGACCTTGGCGGTGGTACGTATGACATTTCCATCCTCGAACTTGGAGATGGCGTATTTGAAGTAAAAGCGACCAATGGCGACACCCACCTTGGTGGTGACGACCTGGACCAGCGCTTGATCGACTACATTGCCGACGAGTTCAAAAAACTGGAAGGCATTGACCTTCGCAAGGACCCAATGGCCCTGCAGCGCCTCAAAGAAGCTGCTGAGACAGCACAAATAGACTTATCCAGTGCTGCGCAGACCACCATTAACTTGCCGTTTATTACAGCAACCCAGGATGGTCCAAAGCACTTAAACCTCGATCTGACCCGCTCAAAATTCGAGCAGTTGATCGACGACCTCATCGAGCGCACAATTCCGCCGATGAAAAACGCACTTAAAGATGCCGGCTTGAATAAAGAAGACATCGACGAAGTAATCATGGTTGGTGGATCCACGCGTGTACCGCTGGTTCAGCAGACTGTTGAGAAGTTCTTCGGCAAAAAGCCAAACCGTTCGGTAAACCCTGACGAAGTTGTTGCCACCGGCGCAGCTGTTCAAGGTGGTGTACTTTCCGGTGATGTGAGCGACGTACTTCTTCTGGACGTTACGCCGTTAAATCTCGGTATCGAAACGCTTGGCGGTGTAATGACTGTGCTCATTCCAGCCAACACAACGATTCCTACAAGAAAAAGCGAAATTTTCTCGACGGCATCTGACAACCAGCCTTCGGTAGAAATCCACGTGCTGCAAGGCGATCGTGAAGTGGCTTCTGGCAACCGTACCATTGGCCGCTTCCATCTGGATGGCATTCCCCCATCACCACGTGGTGTACCGCAGATTGAGGTTACATTCGATATCGATGCGGATGGTATCCTGAGCGTGTCAGCCAAAGACAAAGCCACAGGCAAAGAACAGTCTGTACGTATCGAAGCATCCAGCGGATTGAGCAAGGATGAGATCGAAAAAATGCGTACGGATGCACGTGAGCATGCCTCTGAGGACAAAAAGAAACGCGAAGAAGCTGAAAAAACAAATGCAGCCAGCGCGTTGATTTACACGACAGAGAAAAATCTCAAAGAGTATGGCGACAAAATTTCTCCTGAAAAACGTGCCATGATTGACGGTGCTTTAGAGCGCCTCAAGCAGGTTCACGGAGAAGAAGAAAGCGCCGCAGAAATCGAATCAGCCATGGATCAGCTGAACGAAGCATGGGCGGCTGCCAGTGAAGACCTCCAGAAGGCTTACCAGGAAGCAGCTCAGGCAGAAGCAGCCGGCGGTGACGGCGCGCCTGCAGATGCAGAAGCAACGCCAGTTGATGACGAAGAAGTGAAAGACGTCGACTTCGAAGTTGTAGACGAGGAAGAAGAGAAGTAGGACTTTTAAGTTAAAAGTCAAAAGTGTAAAGTTAAAAGCCCTGTGGTCGTATGATCATGGGGCTTTTTTTAGTGGTTAGTGGTTAGTGGTTAGTGGTTAGTCAATGTCATTAAGTTAAGGGAAATAGAGTCTTGCGCTGAATCAAAGATCGCCGTTTTTAGGCTATTTCCGAGGTCAAGGCGCAAGTGATCAGGTTGTGAAAATCCTTAACTTAACGACATTGACTGATAACTGACTACTGATAACTGACTACTGAAAACTTGCAAACCTACCAAACCGGCGTATGTGCGTTGGCTGGATATGGAAACTCTTCGATGACTTCTTTCAGAATGGCTTGTCGTTTCTCCCAGTCAAGGAAACTATATCTAAAGCCATTTAGCACGATCTCACGTAATTGCTCGATGGATATCCCGCTTTTT
>JBGCEN010000442.1:0-7744 GCA_045106435.1 Rhodothermales bacterium | reverse complement strand
CGAATCGATCTTTTAGAGTAAATTCCCAGGATTCGCTTGGATTTCAAAGCGCGAAATTAGCCGATTTTGGACGATCATAGCGCTTCTAGTTTTGCTCAAAAAGCTCCAATTGTAACGAACATGTTTTTTCTGAACACCCCTGGTTTAGGGTTTAGGGAGCAGAAAAATCTGCTATCCCTTGTAAATTGCCAATAATAATTTGCGATTTACAAGGTGTTTTTCAGCTACAACGTGACGTGAAGTCTGATAATCTTCAGTTCTAATCAGGTAATCAGTTTTCTTAACACCTCTAACCTTGAACCTAGAACATTGAACCCGGAACGATACAGCGTATCCACTTAGGTCTGTGAAATGCGCCGGGCAATCAACCAAACAAAAAGGGCGACTCAAATTGAATCGCCCTTTTGCGTAACTAAGAAATCAGAAACCGGGATATTTTACCGCTCGTTAACCGGGATGTATGAGCGGAGATTGGGGCCAGTGTAGATCTGACGTGGTCTGAAAATACGTGTCGCAGGGTCCTGCTTCATTTCTTTCCATTGTGCAATCCAGCCAGGAAGGCGTCCCATGGCAAACATCACCGTAAACATTTCTGTCGGGATACCCATGGCGCGGTACAAGATGCCGCTGTAGAAATCAACGTTGGGGTAGAGCTTGCGATCAACAAAGAATTGATCTTCGAGGGCAAGACGCTCCAGGTTTTTAGCAACGTCGAGGAGCGGGTCGTCTACACCAAGTTCGTCGAGCACATCATCAGCAGCTTTTTTGATGATTCTGGCGCGGGGGTCAAAGTTTTTATACACACGATGACCAAAGCCCATCAAGCGAAATGGATCGTTTCTATCCTTCGCTTTGGCCATGTACTTGTTATAATCTCCACCATCGGCAACGATCATTTCAAGCATGTTGATTACTGCCTGATTGGCGCCGCCATGCAATGGGCCAGAAAGTGCACTGATACCAGCTGCGATGGTTGTAAACAGGTTGGCTCCACTACTTCCTACCAGACGTACCGTTGAGGTACTGCAGTTTTGCTCGTGTTCAGCGTGAAGAATCAACAGCAGGTCTAGCGCACGCTCCAGAGTCGGCGAAATTGTATAGGGCTCTGAGGGTACTGCGAACATCATGTTGAGGAAATTCGCAGGGAAACTCAGGCTATTTTGAGGATAAACGTACGGCTGGCCGGCAGATTTCTTATGCGAAAATGCTGCAATTGTATTGAGCTTGGCTAACAACCGCAGAATATTCAGTTCTACTTTTTCAGGAGCTGTTGACTCAGGATAAAAAGTTGAAAGTGTAGCCACCATCGCCGAAAGCACGCTCATAGGATGTGCGTTTGGCGGGTAGTTCTCAAAGAATTTCTTTAGATCCTCGTGGATTAAACTGTGATTTTTGAGACTATGCTCAAATTTCGTCAATTCATCTGCATTAGGCAGTTCGCCGTAAATGAGGAGGTAGCTGACTTCGATAAAAGAAGAGTTCTCAGCCAGGTCTTCAATAGAATACCCTCTATACCGAAGAATACCCTTTTCGCCATCAATGAAAGTAATGCCGCTCTCGCATGATCCGGTATTGCCAAAGCCAACATCAAGTGTGATGGCCCCTGTTGTGCCTCTAACCTTCGATATATTAACTCCGACTTCGCCTTCAGAGCCAACGATCACAGGCAGGTCAAGCTCCTGGTCACCAATTGTAAGTTTTGCTGTCTTCATATCCTGATTTCTTATGTACGTTACGCTTATTCAATCTGATCAGTTTGGTTGTTTTGTCCAACCTCAATAATCGTGGTAGGGTCCGATATTGCGGAGAAATACCTGCAAATATGCGCGAATTTTATTGAAAAATGATAGAAAGTATCAAATCCGTAATGCGTGCGTGCATGTTTTTTGTAGATCCATGATGTACCGAACATTTTACACGGTATATCAACATGATGGCTAAAACACGGAAGGTTTTTCTTTATCTGGCGGGTATAATTTCATTTTTTGTCGTCTGCACATTCCTTGATATGGAAACGGAAAGCGAGGACAATAAAAAAATTCTTCCCGGCAATATGTATTCTGCAATTCATTTGGTGTCTTCTCCGGAAGATGCTGTGTCCAATGGTATGTATCGGAGAAATGGAGTCGTTTTTCAAATGCCGGCTACATCAGGACTTTCTGCAGGACTTTCTGCAGGGCTTTCTGCGGGGCTTTCTGCGGGGCTTTCCAGGGAGTCACTGACCGAGCTTCAAGCGATCATGGCAGCGCGTTTGGGTGCAGTTGTTCAAATACGATTGATCAAGAGGGGGCGTGACCAGTTTAGCAGCAAGCAACTGGAGGATTTTTTCCTGCCAGAAAATCACGATGCGCAAAAAGGGACCTTATCCAATGAGCGGGAGGTGGGCGCCGGCTTTGTTGTTACTCCAGACGGATACATTGTAACGGCCCGTCATTTATTAACCGATGTTGATGAAGTACACGTCATCCTGCATGACGGTTCGCGGTTGCCGGCGAAGTTCATTGGGGCAGATTTTCGGAGCCAGGTTGCTGTGCTAAAAGTTGACGCGAGTAACTTGCCTTTCATTTCGTTGGATGATTTTGCACCACAAAAAGCTGGGCAGTTTGTGTTTGCAATCGGCTCTCCGATGTCTGCCGATTTTAGAAATTCTGTTACCATGGGGATTGTGAGCGCAGTGCCGGAAAATGGCTCGGATAAAAACGTCTCCTATTGGCTCACTGATGTTGCAATGAATCCGGGTAATAGTGGGGGGCCATTGATCAATTTAAACGGTCAGTTTATGGGGATGGCGACCATTCCTTATGCTGGCGTAAATACTTTTTCCGGACTTGCAACCGTTATTTCTGCTCAAAGTGTGGTTGGGCCCGCCAGCAGAATTATTGCCAGAGGTAGTGAGGGACATGCACGTCTCGGCATCCAGTATGGCCCGGTTGCTTCGCTGCAGAAAAAAGGCGCAGCACAAATTGAAGAGGTTGAACCGGGCTCTTCAGCCTCTGAGGCCGGCTTGAAAAAAGGAGATGTTATCCTCGCCATTAATGGCGCATCGCTGGAAAATCATCTGGATCTATCTGAAGAAATCGAGCAAAAAGCACCTGGAGATGTAATTACGTTGACCATTCAGCGAGGGATGGACGCGCTGCGTATGCAAATTCGGCTTAAAGCGCTTAAAGAGTCGCGTGGCGAGAACACGCAATCAACGTCTCAGAACATCATTATGAGTGCGCTTGGATTCACTATTGATGATCTATCCCAGCCTTTGATTTTTGACTTGGGACTTCCTATGCTTAAGGGTGTTGTTGTGCTGTATGTAAACCCCGGGAGCCCTGCATATCGTGAAGGAGACATCAGGGGAGGTATGGTGATTGTAGAAATGGCCGGCGAAGAGATCGAGAGCAAGGCAGACTTCATCCGGGTATTTAACAAGATAAAACCTGGAGATACTGCGATGGTCAGGGTTTACCGGCCTTATGCTGATGATTCTATGCTTACTGCGTTGCTTAAGCCGCTTTAGGGTATAAGGATCAACAAAATCGAAGGTCTGAAGGTGTACGGTATACCTCGCTCTCAGATCGTTTTGATCGGTATAATAAAAAAGGTCATTGGTATATCACCAATGACCTTTTTTATCTCCATCATGGCACAATCAATGAACACATTGTTTGGCCATGTTGATTTAGCACCATTACTTAAGCAGGGTAACCTGCTGTGTTTCCAGGAAGTGCTCACCACGGACCTGAATCAAGTAGATGCCGCTTGGTAATGATGCCGCATCAAAAGAAAAAGCTTGTTCTTGCTGTGCTGCCATTACACCATTGTAAAGGCTCTTCACCTGCTGTCCGAGCAGGTTGAACACAGTAATTTCAACTTGCTGCGTCGCAGCTACAGACAGCGCAAACTGCGTTTGTGGATTAAATGGATTTGGATAGGCAGCAGTAAGCGTATGTGAACCCGGCAATTCAGGGCCATCAAACGATTCATTTGCCACTGAGCTTGCAGATGTAATCGCAATTGCATTAATCGTAGCACTACCAACCGATCGGGTCAGGGTTACGTTCAGGATGCCATCGAGTACAGGGACGTTTTCAAACTCTTCTACTATTGCTATGCTGAAGCCGCCGGCTTCAACGAAAATATCGTAATCATTGAAGACGGTCTCTCCTTCAATCGCGACATCAAAAAGACGCTGTCCGCTAGACTGATGGAAGGTTTCTGCAAAGTGAAGCTCAACTGTGTAGTTGCCGGCTTCCAGTCCTGGAAGTAAAAATCTGATGTTATTATTGAAGCGCTCAGCCTCATAAAGATCATCATCGTCTGTGCCGGCGATGTTGGCAATCTTGGAAAAGGCAGTGCCTTCATTCAGGAAGTACGTGCCATCGTCGACCATCCAGGTGAAGTCAGCGGATTGATATTCAATCATGCCGCCGGCGTTCAGTGCAAAAGGGATGCTTACATCAGAAACAGCGCCTTCAATTTCAATACCACTGATTTTCGCGCGCTCAACAATTGAAGTGAAGTCTATATTGAGTTCGCCATCAATGACCACAACATTGAGAATGTTTTCTTCTATCGCTGTATTGGAAGCGCCTGCTTGAGACAGGATGTCGTAGTTGTCAAGAACAGTTACACCTTCAACTTCAACGTCAAAAACACGTTGTCCCGCGTTGGCAAACGCTGTTTCTGCAAAATGCAGTGAAACGGTGTACGTACCATTTACTAAGGGGATGGCGTAACCAAAAGGCGCTAGTGAAGCGTTTGAAATGCGCTCTGTCTGATAAAGGCCCTGATTATTTGATCCAGAAATTGTGTTTGAGACCTCAGGACCAACGTTACTGTCTTCAGAGAAGAAGGAGTCGCCGATAAAGGTTTCGCCATCACCAGATGCTTCGGTATCAGTGCCGGCGTTGATGCGCATGATCGGTCCTGTTTGCGCGTAAGCACTTAAAACAGGTTGCATGCCGAAGCCAAAAATGGAGAGGAGTAGAATGATTCGGAATAAAAAATTGGGTCGTATAGGAGTATTAATAGTATCTCTATGCATAGCAATTATTCGGGGTTACCCAGTTCTAACAATGTGGGAATCGTAAAAATATTTTCGTGACACAGAATTTGTCTTACTGAAAAATACTATTTGCGCTGCATGATGTTGGATATATTAAAAAGCTGCGCAAGAGCCGTAAATCTATTTACATCTAATTTATGTCTGCATCAAATAATCCCTTGCGAGAAACGCGATACAGGATTATGTTGCGTTTATCAGGCAATGTTTATACCGGAGAATCGTGCAATCACTTAAGTTTCCACCATATCAGTTTGAAATCAGGGAAGAAGAGGAGCGTACGCTAATTTTAGATTCGCTGAGGAAAAAATGGATACCATTGTTGCCGGAAGAATGGGTGCGCCAGCACATGATACAATATTTGATTTCAGAAAAAGGGGTGCCGGCCGGCCTTATTGGTATTGAGAAAGGCTTTCTCTTTCAGGGAATGCAGCGCAGAGCGGATATGATTGTACACGATCGCCAGGGCAGTCCGGTGCTTATGGTTGAATGTAAAGCACCGTCTGTGAAAATAGAACAAGCGGTATTTGATCAAATTGCACGATATAACCTGGTGATTCACGCCAAGTATCTATTTGTAACGAATGGTTTACAACATTACTGCTACATGATAGATGTGGACCAAAAGCAGTATGTGTTCATTAAGGAGTTGCCGGCATTTGAAATGCTTTAAAAAGGTATAAGCGCACAAAACAGTCCAAATCGCCATACATATACCTTGACTTGGCCACAGTTTCTGGATGTTGGGCCGATATTTTGCTCCTATCATTTCTGGAAGAATTAAAAGGAAACCGACGCCTTATAAATATTATGAATTACGCAAAGGAACAGGAAATAGCCATTCAGGCTGTTAGAGAAGCTGCAAAAGTTTGCCAGGCCGTTCAGGCGCAGATTACGAGCAGTGTGCTTGAGAAAAAAGACAAGAGTCCCGTAACAGTTGCCGACTTTGGCAGCCAGGCGCTGATTTGCCGTGCGCTTCGGGAAGCTTTTCCTAACGATCCGATTATTGCTGAAGAAGATAGCGCAGCACTGAAAACGGAGGAAAATGCTGTGCTATTGGAAAAAGTAGTGGCACATCTGCAAGACCAGCGGGAAGACGTAGACGCAGATACTGCGTGCCAATGGATTGATTTCGGCGGAGCACAGGATTATAGCGAACGCTTTTGGACATTGGACCCCATCGACGGCACGAAAGGATTCCTTCGCAGTGAACAATACGCGATTGCTTTGGCACTGATTGTTGATGGTGTAATTGAGGTTGCTGCGTTAGGATGCCCAAATCTTCCTGTAAGCGCTGATCAGCCTGATAACATTGGCGTAATTTATACCGCGGTACGTGGACAAGGTACGCAGGCCGTCTCTATGGATGGCAGCGGAGAGCCGATCACAGTACATGTGAGCGAAACAACCGATTCAACGTTGGCGAAATTCTGTGAGTCTGTTGAATCAGGCCATACATCGCACAGCGACTCGGCTAGTGTAGCCGAAAAACTTGGTATTACAGCGGATTCTGTTCGTTTGGACAGCCAGGCGAAATACGCAGTGATCGCGAGAGGTGAAGCTGATATTTATCTTCGTCTGCCAACGCGGCCTGGGTATGTAGAGAAAATCTGGGATCATGCAGCCGGCGTACTTGTGATGACCGAAGCGGGTGGAACAGCATCTGATATTTACGGTCAGCCACTGGAGTTCAACCACGGCTGGGGATTACACGCAAATAAAGGTGTAATCGTTACCAATGGTCCGCTACACGATGCGGTTATTGAAGCAATTAACGAAGTAGGCGTTACCGCCGCGTAAATGTGCTTTTATAAATTGCGTGCGCATGCTGTAGGGGCGATTCATGAATCGCCCCTACGACCACGCACGCTTGAGTTGCTCGCATGCTTTTTCCAGCACAGGAAATTCTTTGGCGTAGCAAAATCTTAAAGAAGCCGGCGCAGTCTCAGGGTCGTGATAAAATGCGTCGCCGGGCACTGTTGCAACACCTGCTTTGTGTATCAGGGTCTCACAGGCTTCCTGACACGATCCAAAACCTGAACGCTTGCCTTTCAGGTCTTCAAAGCCGGCCAGGACATAATATGCGCCTTGCGGCCAGGAAAAAGTAAAGCCGGCTGCTTCCAGCGCCTTGCACATCATGGTCCGTTTGTGGACATAATCCTGCTGCATCTGATCATAGTAGTCTGTCGACATTTCAAAAGCTTCTGCCACACCGTGTTGTAATGGGGTAGGCGCACAGATGAAGAATAGATCGTTTAGCAAGCCCATTTTGGAAATCAGCGCTTCAGGCCCTACCGCGTAACCCAAGCGCCACCCCGTCATGTTGAACGTTTTACTAAATCCAGAAAGTGTGATGGTGCGGTTGTAGGCGCCGGGTAGAGAGGCCAACGAGACATGTTTATGCCCATCATAGACCATGTATTCATAGATCTCATCTGTAATGATATACAAGCCATGTTTTTCTGCAATGGCCAGGATGGTTTCCAGTTCAGTTTTTGACCAAACCTTACCGCTTGGATTGCCCGGGGTATTAACCAGAATCACCTTTGTGTTGGGTGTTATTGCATTTTCAACTTCTTCAAAATCAATGGACCATGAGATTCCTTTTGTCGAGATATACCGCGGCGTTGCACCCGTAAGCTGGATCAGGTTTTTATGGTATCCATAAAATGGTTCAAAAAGGATGGC
>JBGCEN010000441.1:0-10513 GCA_045106435.1 Rhodothermales bacterium | reverse complement strand
CGATCGAGGTCCCATAAAAGCTCATGCGATGTACTTTCCATCGCATTGATTCCCAGCCGGCGACTAAAATACACGCGAAGAATTTCTGTCAGCTCCACATAGAAAGGCTTAATCTGCTCAATTTCTTGCAGATTCGCCGATTTTTCCAGAGTACGTAATCGTTGAATGGCTTCTTCCAGCGGCGAAATTCTCGGGACCGGCGCCTTGCGCATGATTGAATTTTGCTGCGCGCGCCTCCGTTGCCAGTAATAGTACAACCCGGCAGTCAGTGCGATAAACAGAAGGATGCCGAGAATCCAGGGCCAGGGATTAATCGGGAATTCAGCAATGGGTGCCAGATCGCGAATGCCTTCTGCATCTTCCGGGACCAGCGAAATGATGGGCAGCGTTATCGGATATGATGCAAAAAAACTGGTATCTCCATCAGCGACAAAAAATACAGGCACGGAAGGCACAAAAGCCGTATCCAGCGCAAACGTAGTCACTTCATAAATCAGGCTATCGATACGCGTCCCTGCTACGGCATTACTCGCCAGGCGCGATCCGGCGCTTTGTACAGCCAGTACTTCAAGGTCTCCAAAAAACTCTTCGCCGGCCTCTGTTGCAGGAAAAACAGGATCTTCAACAAAGGTGTGCTCCGCAACAACCGTTAAGGAAAACCGATCCCCTACCCGCACGCTGTCTGCAGATAGATACGCCCGTACTTGCTGCCCATAGGCCGCCGGCGCTATCGACAGAATGCAAAATAAAAAAAGAAAAATCTGCTTCGACTGAATGAGCCTTCTCCGCAGTAACTGGCAAATCATTACACAATCTCGTGCAAACATCCTGAAACTTGACATATCAAATCTAAAATCAGTCTTCATCGCTCAGCCCATCTTGTTTCGGCGTCTGAAAAACTGAATAAGCGGCTCAACATAGCCCTCATCTGTTTGTACAAACACCTGATCTACTCTGGAACGTCGCAACAACTCCGATGTGCGCGTCTTGTGCGAGGCTGCATCCTGCGCATAGGCCTGACGCGTTTTCAGACTTCCGGTATCCAGTGTAATGGTTTCACCGGTTTCTGCGTCGGTAAGATCAATCAGCCCTACAGCCGGCAGCTCTTCTTCTCGCGGATCATGCAGATAAACAGCGATGGTATCATGCCGGGATGAAACTACACGCAATGGCTTTTCATACCCTTCATCAAAAAAGTCACTAACCAGCAAGACAATGGACCGACGTTTCAGTACATGAATGATGCGATTGAGCGCTTCTGAAATATCGGTACCATAGGATTTTTGGTCGTGCGCGTACAGATCGCGTATCAAGCGGAGAACGTGCCGGCGTCCTTTTTTAGGCGGCACAAACAATTCAACCTGATCGGAAAACAGCAACAGGCCAACCTTGTCATTATTCTTGATGGCGCTAAACGCAATAATTGCGCTGATTTCGGCAGCTATCTCACGCTTAAACTTGTACTTTGAGCCAAAACTCTCAGATCCGGAAATATCCACAACGAGCATCAAGGTCTGCTCGCGCTCTTCCTCGAACTTCTTGATATACGTCTCACCCACACGAGCCGTCACATTCCAGTCAATGCTTCTTATGTCATCGCCAAACTGATACGGGCGCACCTCTGCAAACTCAATACCCTGCCCTTTAAAGGCTGTGTGGTATTCTCCGCCAAAGACATCCTCAACGAGTCCTTTGGTACGGATTTCGATCTGTCGAATTTTTTTAAATAGTTCTTTCAGGTCCATGCAGAAAAATAGCCCGTTTCAGCTTTAAAGTTGCATTGAAAGGTTGAAATTTCCGTAAACGATGACTAACAGACCGTCTGATTGTGGGAAATCCTGTAAAACTGTCTTCAAACAACGGATGAACACACTTGTTTGGTATGTTCGAGTTGAAGAGCAAAGAAGTAACGGGCCAAAAGATCCAGGAGCGATGTTATTTAGCCTGTGAGTAGGCACAACGCCATCTACATAACGCCATCTACATAACCGACGCAGCAATTTGCCAGATGCGATAATTTGCACGCCGGCGGAAGGTCGACCATTCTTTACCTGGCAGGGTATAAGGCAGCTTTGAAGCTGTCTCCTGGTCCCAGCTGTTATTTAATCCGTACATATCCCAAATCAAATCCGCACCATCAAAACCAGATTCATGAACCTTTGCGTCTGGCTCAAGCCCGTTGCCTTCAATCTGGTTGTTATAGATCCAGTTATTATCAGGCGTTGGATCTACATCAAATTCCTTACCCACGCCAAACAAAGTCTCCAAACCTATGACCGCAATCCCCATCGATTTGTTGTTGAGGATTTCATTTTGCGTTACGCGTACTTCATCGGCTGCAAGAATCATAATGCCAGTACCCGATGGCACTGAACTTACAATGGCATTGGGGTCTGCAAAATTGACGTGGTTATTGTTGTAGATCCGGTTGTTTTGGACCACACATCCAATTGAAATTTTCGAAGGGTTATTCGGCAACAGGAAAACAAGTACACCGCCGGCATTATCGTACACCTCGTTATCTTCCACCAGTGCATTGACCGAATTTTCGATTTCGATGCCTGTAACGTTGCCATAAACCGTATTGCCGCGAACGATGATGTCTTTCGACTGCCCAACATAGATGCCGGCGTCTCTTGCACCAATCACCGTACTTCCTTCAACCAGGACACCTACCACCTCAACGGGATAAACCCCGTACAGCCCGGTATTTTCCAGATGCAGATCCCGAAACGTAACATTCGTGGCGAGGTCTATCATCAAGCCGTTGGCTGTGTAGTTTCGGACTTCAAAGCCTTCAATGACCAGATCACTCCCGGACCCAACCATGCCATCTGATAATACATTGTGACCATCCAGCACAGCCCGTGTACGTTCGGTTTTTTCGCCGATGATGGTCAGACCAGAAACATCCAGGGCCAGCGTTTCATGATAGACGCCGGGTTGCACGCGTACCGTATCTCCCGGGAAGGCAGCATCTATCGCATCCTGTATGAATTGCCCCGGGGCAACAATAAGTTGATTTCCCTCGCGTGTATAACCTCCAGATTTAACCTCAGGTACATGTCCATCATTCGCCAACATCTCGGGAGACTGATTTTTCAGATGGGGCACTACAGGTAAACCAGACGGGACCTGTTCGGGAATGGCAGGTTTTTGCGACTCATCTGTCAATGCGTGCATAAACAAAACAAGGTCTTCGCGCTCCATGGGAGACAAAGAGAAGGGCCTGATTTTGTCATCAATATCAAATGACGCATTCGTGATACTGGGAAGTATTGTACCGCCGCCGGCTGCATAAAAGTCGACCACCTCAGCAAGCGTCTGAAAGATGCCATTGTGCATATAAGGCGCAGTAAGCGCCACATTGCGAAGTGTTGGGACCTTAAAAGCACCTTCGTATCCAGCGCCGGCTATTTCAGCCCGCCCCAGATCCAGATCAACCCCATCTCCCTCAGGCACACCAATTACTTTAAAATCGGGGTTCGCAAACGTCGGTAAATTGTGACACTCAAAACATCTTGTTTTTAGCGATCGAAAAAGATTAAGTCCCCTTCGCTCAGCCGCTGTTAATGCCGTTCGATCTCCACGCGCATATTGATCATATTTGGAATCCTGCGTTACAATGGTGCGCTCAAAAGCCCCGATCGCATAAGTAATCGTCTCCAGCGAAATTGCAGACGCATGGCTCTCTCCAAATACGCGTTCAAATGAATCCACATAAGCGGGAATGCCCATCAATTCCTGTACGAGCTCTTCGGGATCCTGACCCATTTCATCAGCATGTTTGATCGGTCCTTCGGCCTGTTCTTCCAGATCCGCAGCGCGACCATCCCAAAATTGCCGCACGTTAAAGGCCGCGTTCCAAACGGTTGGCGTATTGCGAGGAAGCGTAACGCCTCCCCGGCGAGCCGGCCCGATCCCTTTCCCGCCAAATCCCATGGACAAACTTCGGTTATCTGAAAAGCCGAGATCAGGATGATGACAGGTTGCACATGAAGAGGTATTATCTGCCGACAACACGGGGTCAAAGAAGAGTATTCTTCCGAGTTCAACCTTCTCATCAGAAAGCTGATTGTCTGCCCGCATAACCATTTCCGGAAAAGGACGGTTCAGATTTTCACCGTCAGAAATCATTTCAAAATATTCATTCCCACGCGCTTCAATCGCTTCTACCTCTTCCTCTTCCAGGGTTTGGGGTTGCAACCAGGGATATGGCAAAACTAAAAAGCACAAAACAGCTACGCTAAACGCAGCCGTGCCGACTGAGCCCTTCTTGAGAAATGAATTCATGGCTTCCACGAGTTTATGGCAAAGTGTTCTCTAAACGTACTCGACTACCAGGCAGTGTCTGAAAAATCGTTTACAACCTTATTCTGGATTGGGTTGAATGCCTATGGATCCCGAATCAGATTCAGGATCTGGCTTCATCTGACTATTCAGATAAAGCCTAATTTACATCGCAGCACACAGGTGGAAAACACAGGTATTAAGCAAATGATAATTACAAATCTAATACCGAACTTAAATATTATTCGTACTTGCGGGAGTTTACGAAAAGATTTATCAAATATCGCCCGTGACGAGTGACGAGTGACGAGTGACGAGTGACGAGTGACGAGTGACGAGTGACGAGTGACGAGTGACGAGTGAAAATATTGTCGGTGGGGCTTGGTGGCAAGCTGGTTGGTATGATCTTCTATGAAATGGGCCTTTTATGAAATGGCTTTAAGCCGGCGCTGCTCCTGTTCGATTTCTTGCCGGATCCGGCCACTTACCAGGAGGCACAATCCCTGTATCGTCGTATCTTGAATGGCATAGTACACAAACAAACCTTCTTTATTGCGGCTCAGAATGCCCTCTTTTGCCATCAGGTTGAGGTGTTTACTTACATTGGCCTGATTGTGCCCGCTTGCTTCAACCAATTCCTGAACGGTGAGCTCTTTTTCTTTATGAAGCACACTCAAAAGCTGCAGACGTACCGGTTCGCTCAGCAGCTTGAAACGACGCGCCACACGATCAATGAGCAGAGGTGGAAGCAAATCCTTGGTAGGCTTGGACATCATTATTTGTTATATGGCGCCGTGATCAGGATACTGGTACCATGTAGCAACGACAGAGCAAAATATTCTCAAAAGACCCTTCTGGATCCCCGGGGAATTCCAACTTCTCATTCGCCACAATAAATGGGTCGTACAGACTTACTTCTTGTCGTTCTACCATTTGGTGTGAGCGACGCACCTTTTCATCACGCTGTGTAATCCAACACTTTCTATCTACCCGGCCGGCACTTTTAAAATTATCCAGACGGGTTTTATTCTCTGCTGTATGGAGAAAAGTGTCTGTCATCACCCATGAAACGATGAAGGCCTCTAGCCGGCTAAAGCCATGGCAATTTGAGACAATTCCATCGGTAATCCGGTCAATAGTTGGCCCGTAATCCAGCAGTCTTTTTTTTGCAAATGGCCCCAAATGAATGGGATCAACTTTGGGAGGACGATTAAGAAACTGCGTTGTTTTTTTGATAAAGTTCAGGTTGTGACTAGGCTCTTCCTCTTCCTCAAATTCATTGATTGGCTCACCATCAACGCTCAGGCATCTTTCAATGACACGATGCACATCAGTTTTTGTAATGAGCTTGAATTTTTCCAACAAACGCCGCAGCGTATCCTCATTCCCCTGATTAACTACAATCTTGACGTCGTAAACCTCGGTGTAAATACTATAGTCAAAAGCACCTGTTTCTAGCCCGTGCAATAGAAATGCGCTGATCTGGGGGTCAATTTTGTCCCCAAGCCCCTTAAGTAAAAGTGTTATCTCGTTGCGCATAACTATGTTCTTCGAATGGAAATGCTTTCCATCGAGAGAGAGAAGACCGGACTATACTTTGGAATTCTCTTGTTCTACCAATATGTACATGCAAAAACGGGTCAGAATAATCTGTGATATAGCTTCCTTGGTACTCAAAGAATTGATCAATGTTCGGGGTAAACGAATGCCCTAAGCGTCAGAACAAACGATCTCAATCTAAATATTTCAGAATCTGCAGAATACAAAAAAGTACATACGAATGACGATAATCTATTCGTTCTGATTACAGACATACAGCTTCAAGATCTCACATCCTATACAATGTTCGCACCATGAAACCCAAATTTATCAAAATTGCATTATTTACAGGGTCTTTTTTCTTGATACAAACGGCCAACGCACAATTCGACACGGATAAGTTTTCAGAGCGAAAACCAACCGTTGAGCATTCGAATTTACCTGCCAAGCTTTTATGGGGACATCAGCTTGACTCAACGCTTATATCTCAAGATGCACTTAAAAAGGCACAATCTCGTCTATTAACTCCTAACATTGCATGGCCGGTTAAGAATAAAGGCCAGAATATTTCAAGTGTATTCCCTCTCCCCCATGCTACTGCCCAGGGGAAAAACAGGCGGGGAAAAACTATACAGCCCAAAACCGCACACGAATTATCTGTCTCTGATTTACTGTATCAAAAAAGGTTTGTTGATGGGACATCTTCCCCTGCTTCAACTACTGAAAAAACCTTACAGCTAAATAAAGGCAGTGTTGATCCTGGTATTTTTTATGCCCCAGATGAGAAAACGAATCCGGCAGCGATTATCATCAAGCCGTTAAAGAACCTTGACCCTGAGATGGTTGTGAATCCGGACAGGCGTAATTACTAGCACTCTGTCAGGGAAATAAATGGAGTATCAGATTTTCAGGGTACGAAGCGTATGAGCGTACGATGGGTACGAAAAAGTCTTCTTTTCTTCTTTCGTACTTATCGTACTCCTCGTACCTATGAACCTCAATACTCTATTAACTTTGCTGACAAAGTACTAGTAGTAATTCGACGCAAAGAGTTAAAACCAGATATCTGATCGTTAGTGTCATCAAACACGGTGTTTATCACATCCTGACATCCTGAGCCGGCCTATCCCCGTAGTTTTGCTTGAAATGAGTTTTGAGTGATACTGCAATTAGCCATCAGGTAGGATATGTTAGAAATCAAGGATCTGGTAAAAGTGTACCCCGGACCAGTCGCTGCGCTTCAGGGGGTACAGCTCGAAATCCCTAAAGGCATGTTTGGTTTACTGGGGCCCAACGGTTCAGGCAAATCAACCATGATGCGCATTCTCGCCGGCCTGCTTGAACCCACATCAGGTGCCATTCTGCTGAATGGTGTAGACATCACTAAAAATCCGGCCTATGTCTGGGCGCGCTTGGGCTATTTGCCACAGGATTTTGGGTTTTACCCCAATCTAACGGGGGAAGCGGTGCTTCTCCACATGCTCCGTTTAAAAGGTGTTGAAGCCCCGAAAGGCCTGAAGCATCTTGCAGCTGCATTAATGGAGCGCGTGAATTTGTCTGCCGCTGCAAAAAGGAAAGTAAAGACCTATTCGGGTGGCATGCGGCAGCGGCTGGGAATTGCGCAGGCCATTGCCGGTCAGCCTGAACTCATTATCGTTGA
Organism: Rhodothermales bacterium; assembly: GCA_045106435.1. Taxonomy (GTDB): domain Bacteria; phylum Bacteroidota; class Rhodothermia; order Rhodothermales; family JAHQVL01; genus JBCCIM01. The sequence continues at coordinate 3,024 of JBGCEN010000441.1, read as the reverse complement.
TGAACCAACAGCCGGCCTTGATCCGGAAGAACGCATCAGATTTTATCGATTGCTCTCTGAGCTGGCAGAGGACCGCACCGTTTTACTAACAACCCATATTGTTGAAGACGTTGCTGTGCTTTGCCCTCAGTTTGCCGTCATTCGCAAAGGCAATCTGATCACAACCACCAGTCCAAGCAAGGCTTGTACAGCTATTGAAGGGACTATTTTCGAGGGGAGTGTTGGCAAGGAAGAATTGGTGGCCTTATCAGAAACGGGTCGTGTTACCAGGGCTTATCTGTTTGAAGGACAAAATCGCATCAGAATACACGTGGCAGATGATGCCGTGCCGGCTGGGTTTAATCCTGTGCCACCAACCCTGGAAGATGCCTATATGCTCATGCAAAAAGGAAGCGAAACAGTATCTGAGTTTGAAGGACATGAGGTGGCAAAATGAAAATGGCCCGCATCTTACACATCGCAGTACTTGAGTTCAAAACCATCTTGAAGCTTCCAGTTTTCTGGATCCTGATTTTAGTCGCCTTGATGCTGACCATGAGTTTTAACCCAGCCGGCTTCGTGCCGTCAGGACAGGTTGCAAATTCAGGGCTCAAGTTATATATCAACTCGAAGTACGTGATGGCGCAATACTTTGCGTTTAGCGGATTGATGATTTTCTCATTCCTGGGTTCTATCATCGCCGGCATGTCTGTCATAAGAGATGAGGAGTCAAAGGGCGCGCAAATCATCCATAGCACACCCCTGACAGCGTTCGAATACACAACAGGCAAGTTTACTGGTGTGATGGTGGCCCTCGTGCTTGCACTGGTCTGTCAAACCTTCATGGCCTACGTTGTTTATGAAATCAGGCCGCTATCAGACCCGCTTATTATTGTCGGTCCTTTTCATTTGGCGAATTACGTCCTGCCTGCCCTCATATTTGCTTTGCCCGGCATGACCTTTTTTGCCGCCTCTGCTTTTGCATTTGGCGTGTGGACCAGGAAGCCGATGGTGGTTTATGCCGTGCCGGCTGTGCTCTTCATCAGCATCATGCGCTATTGCGTGGTACCTACGGCAAATGCAGCAGGGCCGCAGATGCACACATTGCTCACCTGGCTTGATCCTTCAGGTTTGCGCTGGCTTATTCACTCTGTATTTGCGCTGGATAAGGGCATTGAATTTTACAATACGTCTCCGTTTGTCTTCGAGCCGGCGTTCATTATTAACCGGATCTTGCTTGCGGTTGTGGTTGCGTTTTTTCTTGTTGGATCTGCAGTGTATCTGAAAGGGTGGTTGCGCAAAGGTGGTGTTTCTAAACCGTGGTTCAGATTCAAAAGAAGCGCTAAAATCAAAGGGGATAATGTACAGCCCGTTGTTGCTGCAGAAGGATTGCGCAATCTGAATATGAAAACCAGCCGGCCAAGAGCCCTTAGTGGCATCTTTCAGATGTTGCGTTCAGAACTGCTTGAGCTGAGCCGCCAGCCGATATTCTATTTGTTTGTGTTCTTTATTCTTGGGCTGACTTCTGAATCTGCCATTGAATCAGGGCAGGGGATTCTCGGGACTTCCTCGTTCCTGACAGCCGGCTCCATCGCTATCGCATCGCTTGACATCTTGTCTGTTTTGATGTGCATGCTGCTGTTGTTCTATACCATCGAAGTGATGCAGCGAGACCACAGTACCGGGTTTGCGATGTTGCTCTATTCCAGTCCTGTATCCACGGTCGGTATTTTACTTTCGCGTTTGTTGTCTAATGTGGTACTCTCTGCGTTGGTTATTGCCATGGCGATTGCAAGTGCTTTGATGTTGTTGCTTGCACAAGGACCGACGTTTGTTGAGATCGGGACGTTTGTTTTGATCTGGGGAGCGTTGCTGGGCATTACACTTGTTTTGTGGACCAGCTTTGTATTGGCTGTCTTTTCCATATCCCGAAGCCGGTATACGACCTATGCAGTAGGCATGCTTGTGCTGGGAATCAGTACGTACTGCCACGTACAGGGATTGATGACCTGGACTTATAACTGGGACTTATTGGGTACTTTGCGGTGGAGTGACATGGGCTTGTTTGCTTTGAATGGAGAGGCGCTGTTCTACAATCGGCTTTGGGCGATTTCGCTGGCAGTATTCTTGTTTGCGCTGTCTATTCATTTCTTCTCGCGAACAGAGCCAGATCCGATGATGGCAGCGCAGCGCCGGCAACCTAAGCAGATTTTACATGCAAGCCTGCGCCTCATACCATTTGCCCTGTTGCCGTTGATGTTGGCTGGTTATACATCCTATCAAGTGAATCAGGGATTCCAGGGGGATGTTGCCAATGAACGTGCAAAAGCATACTGGAGCAAAAATCTTGCTACCTGGCGAGATTATACGCCCGCAAGCGTAACGTTTATCGATGTTGATGTAGATTTAATGCCTGAAAATCGGTCGATGTCGATAAAGGGCAACTATACGCTGGTTAATAACACGTCGGATAAAATGGAACTGCTGCCATTTACGGTTGGGCAGTCTTTTGAAACGGTGCGCTGGACATTGGGAGATGTGGCTGCTGAGGCAGAAGATCGTTCAGATCTACACATACTTCGCCTGGATAAAGCATTGTTACCAGGAGATACGGTCATGGTCGGGTTTTCGTATGAGGCAATATATCCGAAAGGCTTTACTCGAAATGGCGGCGGCTTGCGTCACTTTATTTTACCATCCGGTGTGTTGATTTCAACGCTAAGAGGTGAATTCCTGCCTATGCCTGGGTTTGATGAGCGGCGAGGGATCTTTAAAGATAATTACTATGAATCGGTGGATTATGCGGATGGGTTGCATCATTTGGGCAAGGACGCTATCGCCAGATCCAGCTTTCATAGCCGGCTCAAAATCTCTGCACCCTCAGCATACACTGTAACAGCAACTGGCATCAAGATGGCAGAGACTCAGGAGGCCAATAAAACGGTTGTGATCTGGGAAACGACAGTGCCCGTTACGGTAATCAATGTGATGGCAGGACAGTGGGCTGTGGAAAGTACATACGTTGCTGATGTTACGGATTCGCTT
>JBGCEN010000440.1:0-20984 GCA_045106435.1 Rhodothermales bacterium | reverse complement strand
CGGGTAGCCGAGAATACCATGGTGTACGATGAGGGAGAAATTGCCCGCATCACACATGTTGCCATGAAATGGGCACGTCGCCGGCGCGGTAAAGTCACACTGGTAGATAAGGCGAATGTACTCGTCGTGTCCCAGCTCTGGCGAGAGGTTGTCCAGGAAATCCATCAAGCGGAGTACAGCGACGTTACCCTGGATATGCTCTACGTGGACAATGCGGCCATGCAAATGGTGATCAACCCCAGGCAATTTGACGTAGTTGTTACTTCCAATTTATTCGGTGACATCCTGTCTGATCTGGCGGCTACGTTGCCCGGGTCTCTTGGAATGCTGCCTTCAGCCAGCGTGGGAGGCGATGTTGGCTTGTTTGAACCGGTGCACGGAAGTGCCCCCGATATTGTCGGTGAAGGAAAAGCCAATCCGTTGGCTACGATGCTTAGTGGCGTTATGATGCTGGAAGAACTGGGAGAATCTCTGGCAGCAGAAGCGGTACGCGAGGCGATCAACAGTGTGCTGCGTGAAAAATATCGGACAGGAGATATGTGGCAAGAAGGTTTGAAGCTCGTTTCCACGAGCGAAATGGGTGACCTTGTAAGGGATAAAGCCTTACAAAATATAGCAAGCGTTCCTGTGTAATTCGCCCCCAAACCAACGATATCTAACTATACTGAATTATTAAGCGATAGCTAAGGCAATGAGCGATCAAGTATACATATTCGATACCACATTGAGAGATGGCGAGCAGGCACCCGGTGCCTCGATGACACTCTCTGAAAAAATCAAGATAGCCAGACAGTTGGCGATCTTGAATGTCGATATTATTGAAGCCGGCTTTCCAATATCCTCGCCGCAGGATGCAGAATCTGTTCGACAGATTGCAGCAGAGATCAAGGGACCAACCATCTGTGCCCTTGCCCGTGCAACGGAGGCCGATATCAATGCAGCCGGCCAGTCGTTGGAAGGGGGTGAAAAAACCCGCATCCATACGTTTATTGCGACCAGCGATATCCATCTAAATGCCAAATTCAGCGGACCAAGGTTTGGCAATTCTATGGGTGAACGCCGCAATAAAATCATCGAAATGGCCGTTGATGCGGTAAAACTGGCGCGTAGCTATACGAACGACGTTGAGTTTAGTGCAGAGGATGCCGGCCGTACAGATATTGGTTATTTATGCGAAATGGTTCAGGCCACGATCGACGCAGGTGCGACCACGATCAATCTGCCGGATACAACGGGATACTGTATCCCGAGCGAGTATGCGGAGATCTTTAAGCAAGTTATCAATCGGTTGAATCCGCCGGATAACATCATTCTTTCTACCCATTGCCACGATGACCTTGGGCTGGCAGTAGCCAATTCACTGGCTGGTGTGCTTGCTGGTGCCCGGCAAATAGAATGCACAATTAATGGCATCGGAGAGCGTGCGGGCAACGCCTCACTGGAAGAAGTAGCCATGGCAATGAAAGTCCGTTCTCAGCGCTTCGATTTGCATACAGACATCAATACCAGAGCATTGATGGAGTCCAGTAATATGGTCCAGGTTGCCTCTGGATTCACTGTGCCGCCTAACAAAGCCATCGTGGGTAAAAATGCATTTAGCCATGAAGCCGGCATTCACCAGCATGGCGTGTTGAAGAGCCGTGAAACGTATGAGATCATGCGCGCGGAAGATGTGGGACAGGAGGCGGAGCAGATTCGACTAGGACGTCATTCAGGGCGGCACGGCTTTTTTAATCGTATGGAGAAAATGGGGCTCAATGTTAAGGATGAGCACAAAGATTCAATGTACGACCGCTTTCTGGCGCTGGCTGATCAGAAGAAAGAAATTTTTGAGGAAGATCTATACAACTTGTACCACGAGAAAGCCGGGCTGGATAAGCCGGCATACGTTCTCGAAAAAATGGAAGTCTCCGTTGATACTGGGGCACAGGCTGTGGCTTCCGTGACAATCTTTCATAGCAGAATGAATACACTGCATTCTGAAACTGCCAGCGCAGATGGTCCGGTTGAGGCCCTGTATCTTGCGATTAACCACGCAGTAGGGGCAGCTCATGAGTTAATCAGTTACTCTATACAATCCGTAACAGAAGGTGCAGATGCTGTTGGAGAAGTGCGGGTTTTAACAGGAACGGATAACCAGCAATTTTCTGGTGAGGCTAAGAGCACGGATGTGTTGAAAGCCTCAGCGGAAGCATACCTGGCCTCGTTAAATAAGCTGGTGAATGGTCAGCGGGATGAGGCCAACGAAAATTATGTGTCGAGCGGCATTATTAATTCTTTTGATAGATTCCAGTAATGCTCCTTTAATGTCGCTAAAGTTTAATGTCGCTAAAGTCCAATACGTATGACGATTACTGAAAAAATTATGGCACGCAACGCCGGCAGAGACCGCGTTGCTCCCGGAGAAAACATCTGGATAGATGTTGATGTGCTCATGACCCATGATGTGTGTGGACCACCAACGATTGGGATTTTTAAACGTGAGTTTGGTGAAAATGCAAAAGTGTTTGATCCGGAGAAATTAGTGATCATGCCCGATCATTACATTTTCACGGCTGATATGCACGCGAACAGAAATATTGAAATTCTAAGAGCGTTTGCAGCTGAGCACAATCTGCCACATTACTATGATGTGGGTACGGATCGCTACAAAGGCGTGTGTCATATTGGATTGGCCGAAGAAGGATTTAACCGTCCGGGATCTGTACTCATTGGGACAGACAGCCATTCCTGCACATCAGGCGCGTTTGGACTGTTCTCGACGGGTGTAGGGAATACAGATGCAGCCTTGATTATGGGGACGGGCAAGATCTGGGTTAAAGTACCAGAAACGATGAAGTTCGTCTTTGAGGGCAATTTGCCCCCGTATCTGATGGCCAAAGATCTGATCTTGACAATCATCGGAGACATTGGATGCGACGGCGCAACCTATCGTGCCATGGAGTATGATGGAGAGGCTGTTTTTGATCTCTCAATGCAGGAGCGTATGACGCTTACCAATATGGCGATTGAAGCCGGCGGTAAGAGCGGCATCATTCCTCCTGATGACGTCACCTTTGACTACGTGCGTGCCAGAACAAATGCGGCTTTTGATCCGCTATACAGTGACCCGGATGCGAATTATCATTCTGTTCGCAGGTATGATGTTTCTAAAATGGAGCCCGTTGTGGCAAAGCCGCATAGCCCTGATAACAAGGCAACGGTACGCGAAGTGGAAGGGACGAGACTTGATCGTGCGTACATCGGAAGCTGTACAGGAGGCAAACTGGAAGACTTCCAGGCCGCCGCAAAAATATTGAAAGGACAGGAGACAAAAATCCCGACGTTCATTGTGCCGGCGACTACAGAAGTTGCCCGGGACCTACATACCACAATGGTCGATGGAGAATCCATCTTCGATATCTTCATGAACGCCGGCTGCCAGATCGGACAATCCAGTTGCGCGGCATGCCTGGGCGGGCCCAAAGATACCTTTGGCCGTACGCATGGGGAAGAGATTGTAATCTCAACTACCAACAGAAATTTCCCTGGACGAATGGGCTCCAAGCAGTCATCCGTTTACCTGGCTTCACCGCTCACTGTTGCTGCGTCGTCCTTGTCGGGTGTGATCACGGATCCACGCGAAGTATTGGTGTGATTTCAGTTGTTGGTTTTCAGTAATCAGTTTTCAGATTGAAATAGATCTGCCTACTGACAACTGACACCTGAAAACTTAAAACTAAAAAAACATGAAAGAAATTATAGAAGGTCTGGCCTACGTATTGGGAGACTCTATTGATACCGATCAGATGATCCCGGCTGAGCATCTTGTGTACAGCCTCTCTGATCCTGAGGAACGCAAAAAGTACGGTGAGTTTGCACTAAGCGGCGTGCCGGTTGGACAGCAAGGATTGCCTTTCGGCGATAAGCCTTTTACAGAAGAAGGGTCACACGAAAGCCCCTATAAGATTATTATTGGTGGCTCCAATTTTGGCTGCGGTTCTTCTCGCGAGCATGCGCCATTTGCGCTCATGGTAGCCGGCTGCGAAGCAGCGATTGCCGAAAGTTTTGCGCGGATTTTTTACCGAAACTCAATTGACGGTGGCTTTCTCGTGCCATTCGAAACAAGGCAAAAAATCAATGATCGCGTAAAGACAGGCGATCAGGTGCGATTGGATACGTCCCTTGGGAAACTTACCAATGTAACAACCGGCGAAGAGTTTTTGCTGGACCCCCTGGGAGAAGTAGCCGAGATTTTAAAAGCCGGGAATGTGTTTGAATACGCACGCCAGGCCGGCTTAATGAATGTCTAAGTTTTTAGTCATTAGCAGGTAGTGGTTAGTCAAATGATTCTTATGCTCGAAATGCATAAGCCTATCTTACTAAACACTAAAAACTAACCACTAAATACTATCAATCATCAACTTTACAATTTCCTATCCATGGCTGATCACATCGAACTATTCGACACTACATTGCGTGATGGAACGCAAGGTGAGCACGTCGCAATGTCTGCTCAGGACAAAATCAGAATTGCAAAGCGATTGGATAACATGGGGATTGACATTATTGAAGGAGGCTGGCCGGGGTCGAACCCGAAAGACCAGGAATTCTTCGATCGTGCGAAAGATGAGGATTTCGACCATGCCCGTATTTGTGCTTTTGGATCAACACGACGCTTTCAATTTGCGCCTGAAGAAGATCCGAACCTACGCGCAATGTTGAATGCGAAGACCCCTGTTGTTTCTATTTTTGGTAAAAGCTGGACCCTGCACGCTGAAGTAGCGCTTGGTGTAACGCTCGATCAAAATGTCGATCTGATACATTCTTCAGTGGCTTTTTTGAAAGCGCACAACAAGCACATTGTATATGATGCAGAGCACTTCTTTGATGGATACAAAGACAATCCACAATACGCACTTTCGACCCTGCATGCAGCAGTAGAAGGAGGGGCCAATGTGCTAGTGCTCTGTGATACCAATGGCGGTACTTTGCCTATGGAAATGTATAATATTGTTGGCAAGGTGAGCGATTTGTTTGCTATCCCAATTGGCATCCATACGCACAACGATGGCGCTTGCGCAGTTGCAAATACACTCATGGCTGTAGAAGCCGGCGCCCGTCATGTTCAGGGTACAATCAATGGCATCGGAGAGCGCTGTGGTAACGCAGATATATGCGCAGTGATTGCTGACTTGCAGTTGAAAATGGGCTACGAGTGTGTTACACCGGAGCAACTGACAACGTTGGCAGACATGAGCTATTTTGTGAATGAAGTTGCAAACCTGGATCCGGTTGATCGGGCTGCATTTGTGGGCAGAAGCGCGTTTGCTCACAAAGGAGGGATTCATGTGTCTGCCGTAATGAAAGACCCGCGCGCGTATGAACACATTGAGCCGGAAATCATCGGAAATAAGCGGCGGGTGCTGGTTTCTGATTTGTCAGGACAAAGCAATGTTCGCTACAAAGCTGAGGAACTGGGCATTACTTTGTCTGAAAAAGACATAGCGAAGAAAGCCGTTCAGCGTATCAAAGAATTGGAGCATTTGGGCTATGAGTTTGAAGGTGCTGAAGCATCCTTTGAATTGCTGCTCCGTACGATCAAAGGAGATGCGCCGGAGTTCTTTTCAATGGAACGCTTGCGTGTACGTAGTGAAGATGGGCAAGGAGACAAGGCCTTTTCTGAAGCAACACTTGCAATCGATGTTAATGGGCATCGAGCCCTGGTAGCTGCTGAGGGGCATGGACCGGTGGATGCGATGTCCAATGCGCTTCGCGATGCACTTTTAGGTTTTTATCCGGCATTAAGTGATGTAAAGCTTTCCGATTACAAAGTGCGCGTTCTTACACCGGAAGATGGCACTGCAGCCAAAGTAAGAGTGCTCATAGAGCATCACAGCAGTAGTGTGAATAACAGCTGGCATACGGTGGGCGTTTCGAATAACCTGCTTGATGCAAGCTGGCAAGCGCTATCCGATGGCATCCGCTACCACTTACTTACGAGTAATGCCGTATCGCAAGAAAATACAGCGCAAAATTACAAAAGCCGGCCATTAGCGACGGCGTAACTATAAGAAATTTCGTAAATTAGAGTCGTCTTCAGGCCCTGGGGTTTTATCGGCCAAGAGAAGAGTCAAGGTAGTTCTTTAACTGAGCACAGCTTAAGACACTGTGTCGTGCATTTCAAAAGAATTGCATGCAGTATGTCACGTGGATGTATGCCCTTGAGGAGGCATCGCGTGATACCGCTGTCCTTCAGGATTAAAGATGCCTTGAAATGAAATTATCTAGCTTTAGAGACCGCAACAGACTGTCGGCAGATGGATTTCCATCGAATTTATCAACAGACGGATTGTCTAACGGGCTGTATAGCGCCGAGCATGAACACGACGCATGTGGCGTTGGCTTCATTTGCTCCATCTATAACAATCGCTCTCACGATATTGTGCAGAGTGGTTTGCGAATCCTGGAAAATCTTGATCACCGCGGGGCTACAGGTGCAGACCCTGACACTGGAGATGGCGCGGGAATTCTAACGCATATCCCACACCTGTTTTTTGCGTCGGTTGTTGAAGGAATAAGTATTTCATTACCAGAAGCCGGCTCTTATGGAGTTGGTATGGCTTTTCTTTCTAAAGATAAACAGGAGTTCAGCCGCCAGGAAGCCATCATTGAACGTGTAGTTGAGGAAGAAAATCTTCGCTTCCTGGGATGGCGTTCGGTACCCGTGAAAAGCGATGCAATTGGTGTAACGGCCCGCGAGTCAGAGCCGGCTATCCGCCAGTTTTTTGTTGGACTCGGTAATGAAGCACTTGAAACAGTAGACTTCGAGCGCCGGCTTTATCTGGTTAGAAAGCTGATTGAAAATCAAGTGAGCAAATCTGCTCATCCGGATCATGGCTTCTTTTACCTGCCGAGCCTTTCAAGCCAAACCATCATCTACAAAGGAATGCTCACAACCCATCAGTTGGGCATTTACTTTGAAGACCTTAACGATCCGCTTTTCGATAGTGCGATTGCGATGGTGCATTCACGATTCAGTACAAACACATTTCCTGAGTGGTCACTTGCCCAGCCGTTTCGGCGGATGAGTCATAATGGAGAGATTAACACGCTCAGAGGCAATATCAACTGGATGAAGTCTCGCCAGGCGCTGTTTAACGCGCCAAAGTTCGGTGGCGATATTTCGCGGCTGTACCCATTACTTGATGACGGGGCCAGTGACTCCCAGGTATTCGACAATGCGCTGGAATTGATGTGTCATTCCGGCCGCTCATTGCCCCATGCAATGATGATGATGATCCCGGAAGCATGGGAGCACGATACATTAATGGACGCGGATAAAAAAGCTTTTTACAGTTATCATAGCTGTTTGATGGAGCCTTGGGATGGGCCGGCGACTGTGCCATTTACCGACGGTCGATATATTGGTGCGGTGTTGGATCGCAATGGATTGCGGCCTTCGCGTTTCTCCGTTACTAAAGATGGCATCGTGGTATTGGCTTCCGAGGCAGGTGTTCTGGATATCGATCCGGCAACCATTATTCGAAAAGGCCGGCTGCAACCTGGCAAGATGTTCTTGATTGATCTGAAAGAAAAGCGGATCATTGAAGATGAGGAGATCAAAGCAACGATCAGCCGGAAAGAACCCTATGCACAGTGGCTTTCAGATAATCTGATCTATCTGCAGGATTTACCCAAGGGCAAAAACAATGTCCCGGTGCGAGAAAATGAAGCGCTGCGTACAGATTTGCATTTGTTTGGCTATACGCGTGAAGACCGCGAGATTCTAATGCCGCCCATGATGTTCAACGGCAAAGAAGGCCTGGGCTCAATGGGTGATGATACACCACTTGCAGTACTTTCTGAACGACCAAGATTACTATACGATTATTTCAAGCAGCTTTTTGCTCAGGTAACCAATCCGCCACTGGATGCTATACGGGAAGAAATTGTTACTTCGCTGTATACAAATCTGGGAGCACAGCAAAACCTGCTTGCTGCAGGATCGGAAAGTTGCCGGCTGCTACGGCTGGAGCATCCAGTATTGTCGAACGAGGCATTGGCGAGCATTAGGGGGAGTAAGATTGAAACGCTGAATACCGCTACCATTCCTATCCTGTTTGATGGCAGTAAAGGGGGAGAAGGTCTGAAGAGAGGATTGGAGCAATTGTTTGCTGCGGCTTCAGAGAAAATTGAGCAAGGTCATACAGTGCTGATTTTGAGTGATCGAGACTGGTCTGCTGAGCAACTACCCATGCCGGCACTGCTGGCTACTGCAGCATTGCAGCACCATTTGATCAATACCGGGCAGCGGTTTAATGCCAGTATTGTTGTGGAGAGTGGTGAACCAAGAGAGGTGCATCATTTCTGTACGCTGATTGGGTATGGAGCGGATGCGATTAATCCTTATCTCGCGTTTGAGTTTGCAAACGAAGTGATTGAGGCAGCCGGCAGCGAAATAGACCTGTACACAGCACGTAAAAACTACATCAAAGCAGTTGGCAAAGGCATCCTTAAAGTGATGTCCAAAATGGGTATTTCAACCGTTCAGAGTTACCAGGGTGCGCAGATCTTCGAAGCCATTGGCGTCGGCAAGGAGGTTATTGATAATTACTTCACGAATACCCCTTCGAGGATTGGAGGGATTAACCTGGATGTGATCGCTGAAGAAGTAAATCTGCGATATGATTACGCCCGCAAAAAAGGAGCATCAGAGTACCAGGACCTTGATGCTGGAGGCCGGTATCAGTGGCGTCGTGATGGAGAACATCACCATCTGAATCCACTAAGTGTTGCCAAAATCCAGCAAGCTGTGAGGGACAATGATCCGAAAACGTATGACGATTTCTCACGAATCGTTAATGCAGAAAGTAAAGAAAGAGGAACGCTGCGAGGCCTGCTTGAATTCAGCGATGAGGTGACACCTGTTCCGTTGGACGAAGTGGAGCCGTGGACAGAAATTGTCAAGCGCTTCAAAACGGGGGCCATGTCTTACGGCTCAATTAGCCAGGAAACGCATGAAACGCTGGCGGTTGCAATGAATCAGCTGGGGGGGCGAAGTAATACTGGAGAAGGGGGCGAAGACCCGGAGCGCTATGCAAAGTCGAGCCCTAAAAGAAGTCGTATCAAGCAGGTGGCTTCCGGTCGATTTGGTGTGACTATTTCGTATCTGGCGAGTGCAGACGAAATTCAGATCAAAATGGCACAGGGCGCCAAACCGGGTGAAGGGGGGCAGTTGCCTGGGGAAAAGGTGTATCCCTGGATTGCCAAGACGCGTCACTCGACGCCTTATGTGGGTCTTATTTCCCCGCCGCCTCATCACGATATTTATTCTATTGAGGATCTTGCCCAGCTCATTTATGACTTGAAAAATGCGAATCCGGAAGCGCGGATAACAGTGAAGCTGGTTTCTGAGGTAGGAGTTGGGACCATTGCTGCCGGTGTTGCGAAAGGAAAAGCAGATGTGATTCTGATTAGCGGTAACGATGGTGGAACGGGTGCTTCGCCACAAACATCATTGATGCACGCCGGCATTCCCTGGGAGCTAGGCCTTTCTGAAACCCATCAAACCCTTACGCTCAACGGGTTGAGAAACCGTGTACGCGTAGAGTGCGATGGTCAGCTTAAAACGGGCAGAGACGTGGCTGTAGCCTGCTTGTTGGGGGCCGAGGAGTTTGGATTTGCTACGGTTCCGCTGATTGCTATGGGCTGCATCATGATGCGCAAGTGTCACCTGAATACATGCCCGGTAGGTATCGCAACGCAAGATCCAGAGCTACGCAAGAAGTTTCAGGGGCAGCCGGAGCACGTAGTGAACTACTTCCATTTTATTGCTGAAGAGCTACGGCAATATATGGCGCAGCTTGGGATACGGAGCATCGATGAAATGAAAGGTCGCGTAGATCTCCTCAAGGCAGCTCCGCAGGAAAATCGCTGGAAAGCGAAGTATCTGGACTTGTCTCCGATCCTGAAAAAAGTAGAAGTGCCGGCTGAGCTGGTGCCCTTTAATTCATACGCACAGGATCATGGCCTGGAAGATGTAAAAGACCAATGGTTGATAAAACAGGCAGATCTGACCCTTGAAACCGGGGCGCCTGTTACGATCAAAACACCCATTTGTAATGCAGACCGGACTTTTGGTACGATGCTTAGCAATCGAATTGTTGGCAAGTTTGGGAATAAAGGATTGCCAGATGAAACGATCCGAATCGAGTGTAAAGGATCTGCCGGCCAGAGCTTTGGTGCTTTTGGCGTTAAAGGGTTGTGGATGGATCTCGAGGGTGACGCTAACGACTACCTGGGGAAAGGCCTGTCAGGTGCCAAGCTGATCGTTCGCCCGCCGGCCAATGCCGGATACGTAGCAGAGGACAATATCATTATTGGTAACGTTGCGCTGTACGGTGCCACGAGCGGATCTGCATTTATCCGCGGTAAAGCTGGAGAACGTTTTTGTGTACGTAATAGTGGCGTAACAGCGGTCGTTGAAGGCGTTGGAGACCACGCTTGCGAATATATGACCGGTGGGAATGTGGTTGTGCTGGGCTTAACAGGGCGAAACTTTGCCGCCGGCATGAGTGGCGGCGTGGCCTATGTATTTGATGAAGCTGGTACCTTTGCGGAAGAACGCTGCAACAGAGAAATGGTAGACCTGGAAAAGGTCGACGTTGCGCATGAAATCGACTACTTGAAAGAGCTGATTACCACGCATCTTGAATTGACGGGAAGTCAGGTCGCAGTGCGCATCCTTGAAAACTGGGACGCCGCGCTGAAGCAATTTACAAAGGTTATTCCAGTTGAATACAAGAAGGCTTTGAAGAAGCTGGAAGAGCAAGCCCGTAAATCTATCGTTACCTCTTCAGTGGCTGCATAGCGAATTACAGCGCGTGAACAGTGGCGCATGAACTGTAGGGCATGAACTGCACAGCTTGAAATACAAAGCTCGGAACACCACCCATATTGTACCCACCAGTACCATCGAGAAATTAGGGATTATGACAAAAGATAAATCGCGCGGTTTTTTGCAACACAAACGCACGCTCCCCAAGAAACGTCCCATAGCAGAGCGTTTGAAAGACAGCCAGGAAATATATTATCCTTTTCCTGAGGAGTATTTGATTCAGCAGTCTTCGCGGTGCATGGATTGTGGTGTTCCGTTTTGTCATGCTGGCTGTCCGTTAGGCAATAAAATACCAGAGTGGAACGATCTGGTATTTAAAGAACGTTGGCAGGAGGCATACCATAAATTGACTTCTACCAACAACTTCCCTGAGTTTACCGGGCGTATTTGTCCAGCACCTTGCGAAACGGCTTGTGTGCTTGGGATAAACGATGATCCGGTTACCATTGAACAGATTGAAAAAGAGATCGTTGAACACGCCTTTGAAGCCGGCTGGGTGACGCCAAATGAGCCAGTTATGCGCACGGGGAAACGCGTAGCCGTCATAGGCTCGGGGCCGGCGGGATTGGCTTGTGCTGTGCAGCTTAATGAAGCCGGGCACACGGTGACTGTATTTGAGAAAGATGACAAGCCTGGCGGGTTGCTGCAATATGGTATTCCCGATTTTAAGCTCGAGAAATCAGTTGTTGCTCGTCGCATTAAATTGATGGAGGTCTCTGGCATTACATTCAAAACGGGGGTCAAGGTTGGTGAGGATATTTCTGCCGATGAATTGCAATCGTTTGACGCTACTGTGTTGTGTGTCGGCGCAACCAAGCCAAGGGATGTGGGTGTCCCGGGCCGTGACTTGAAAGGAATTTACTTTGCATGGGATTTTCTCTGGCAGCAAAACAAGCGCGTTGCCGGCGAAGCATTTGATGCTGAACCCATTCACGCCGGCGATAAGAATGTGATCGTTATTGGTGGTGGGGATACGGGTAGCGACTGTGTAGGCACATCCAACAGACAAGGCGCGAAGTCTGTTGTGCAATTTGAATTGTTACCAACACCGCCAGAAGAGCGTCCAGGCCACCAGCCTTGGCCGTATTATCCCATGATTCTCCGGACAAGCACGTCTCACGAAGAAGGTGCTGACCGGCGTTGGTCATTGCTTACAACCAATTTCAAAGGTGAGCAAGGTAAACTGACACATCTCACAACAGTGGATGTTGAGATCGGCAAAGATGCTACTGGCAAGATGGTGCTGGACGAACTTGACGGCACAAAAAAGCACTGGCCAGTTGATATGGTTGTGTTGGCGGTAGGATATGTTGGACCGGAGAAAGCTGGTTTGATCGACGCACTGGGCCTGGAGCTGACCAAACAAGGGAATATCTCGACAGGCGATGGTTATGCTACTTCGGTGCCGGGTGTCTTTGCAGCCGGTGATGGCCGGCGTGGTCAATCATTGGTTGTTTGGGCGATTTCAGAAGGGCGTGAAGCGGCAGCGGCCGTTGATATCTACTTGATGAAAGAAACCTCATTGCCCCAAAAAGGCAAGGGGGATTTACCATTCATCAGGTAGTTGTCGTTGACCTTGGTTGATATTCTAAAACACCACACGCATGCACATTGTAATTATGGGAGCCGGGTTGTCGGGTTTGACGGTAGCATATTTACTAGGGAAGGCGGGCGTTGCAACAACAATACTAGAGTCACGAACGCGTGTGGGTGGGCGAGTCTGGACCAAAACCATCGCCGGCGATACGCCTGTTGAGGCTGGTGCCACCTGGTTTGGCATGCAGCATACAAATTTGATTGCACTTTTGGATGAGCTAGACTTGGAGCATTTTCCACAGCATACTGCCGGCATTAGTTTGTTCGAAACCATGTCTTTTGTGCCGCCACAGCGATTCAATATCCCGCCCAGTGATCCGCCCAGCTACCGCATATCTGGTGGCAGTAGTACACTTATTCGTGCGCTGGTCGAGAAGTTGCCGGCTGCGTCTATTAAACTGGGAGATGCGGTGGCTTCGCTAGATTTTCAGGCTAGTATATGTGAGGTAGCAACTCGGGGAGGGAAGCAATACACAGCCGATGTCGTCATTTCTACGTTGCCACCTCGCGTATTTGCGCACAACATTGATGTAAAGCCGGCGCTGCCAGAGGCGTGGATGCAGATAGCACGTGAGACACATACGTGGATGGCTGACTCAATGAAGTTCTTTGTATCCTATGCGGCTCCATTTTGGAAAGAGCAGGCTTTCTCAGGTGCGGCTTTTAGTCAGAGTGGTATCATCCCCGAGATGTATGATCATACCAGTTCAGATGGACAGCAGTATGCGCTAAAGGGGTTTCTAGCCGGCCATGCAGCTAAACTTTCTCACGCACAACGGAAGGAAGCTGTATTGGCGCAATTGGTAGCCTTTTTGGGTGAGCGCGCTAAAGACATTTTGCAATACGATGATGTCGTATGGAGCACAGATCCTTACACACGGGTGCCGCTGGTGGACCAGCTGTTTCCGCATCAGAATAACGGACATGAGATGCTTAGAATGCCTTTGTTGGATGGCCGTTTGCACATGGGAGGATCTGAAACGGCTGATGTTTTTCCCGGATACATGGATGGAGCTGTGCATGCGGCGCAGCGTGTAGCAAAGGCAGTGGTCAAATAGTATTGGGAAAGATCTTGCGGATTCCCTCCAACTTTTGTGCATTACTGTTCAGCGGGCCTTCTGAGTCATTAGGAAGGATGAAAACTAACCTGAGGAACTGAAGCTAATTGTCAACACGCCCTAGTGATTTCACTTCCAGGCTGCGACAGTGGAGGCAATGAGAGCGCAGAGCCTTCTGGCTCATTAACAGCAACAATGGGAGGAATCTCGTATAGTGCCAGTTCTATAACGATACTAACCAGCAATGGATTTCCGCTGTCCACACGAAGCGAAGACGGGAGATCTCACGATTTAACATTTATCGACATAAATTCCACGGGACCATTCCCGTTGATCAATCGTGCGCTGACGCCTGGAGCGGGTGTTGCCGGCGGCTATTTTGCAGATGGAGAAACATATACTCTTGATTCCGGCTCTGTAAATGTCTCCACGTTCACTGATTCCAGAATAGCTGGGACTTTTACTGGTACAGCCAGAGGACTGCTGGGTGCCACCGATTTACCTGTACTTGACGGGGCATTTGATGTGGACTATTGAACAGTTAATTGACGACCAATCTAACAGGCGACTGCTCTGGTACCGGCCTGAATCAAGTGAATCAGTTGTTCAATATTGAACTTCTTTGTTTCCGGATAATTCAGGGCATTTATAAGGAAGTTCTTAATGCATTTGCCTCTTGCGCCGGCTCAAAGTTCTCTTCAGCCTCATTCCATACTGCCAAAGCCTTGTCGAGGTAGTCAGATGCTTCTGAACTGGTACCTTGTGCCATCGCAATTTTAGCAAGGCCCAGGTATGAAAGTGGACTTCCGGGAAAGAACCTGCGTGCTTTTTCAAAGCTGGACTTTGCATCTTCCAGCTCGCCCAGTTCAACTTGAACTTCACCCAGTCGATTCCAGCCTGAAGCATTTGTGGTTTCCGTTTCCAGGTAGGTCTCCAGTACTTCTTTGGCTTCAGCAAATTGCTCGTTTTTCTGATACACAAGTGCTCTGTTATAGAGTACTCTTGATTTTAACAAGAAAAAGCTACTTGCTTCAATGGCCGCATCAGCCTCATCGAGCAATTGCAGTGCTTCTGCTGTCTTATCTTCACGCGCATAAATCTGACTGCCGGTTGTGTTGGTGAGAACCAGCAAGTCGGGGAATTGCTTGGTGGTAGGGTCTGCCATGGTTTTTACAAGATAGTCGTTCATCTCTTGTACATAGCCGGCGTCGTAATAATCAAGGGCCAATTGACCTTGATAAACCGTATACATTACAGCAGGAAAGCTCGTTTTAACGATGTTCAGTGCTTTCTCGTATTCTTCGATGGCCCTGGTGTACTGACCTCTAAAGGCGTAATACCTGCCTATACTGAGGAGACTTTCCATTTCTTCTTGAGGCGTTTTGCTGTTTGATAAAGCTGTTTCATATTGCTTTAGTGCCTCATCCAGATCACCACTACGTCTCAAAACATCTCCAATAGACCGAAATGCCTCAGGGTCAGGAGAGACAGACAGGGCGATCTTGCGTGTTTCTAATTCCTTGTCCAGATCACCCTGCTCAAAATAGACCTCGGCGAGCCGATTGTACCCATCGTTTTTGTCCGGGTACTGTTCAATGTACGCCTCGTATTGCGCAATAGCCTCTTCCGTTTTTCCAGTTTCTTTAAGCAGCCGGCCTACTTCCAAAGCAGCCTTGTCCTGGAAAGGATCGATGGCAATGATCCTTTGGTTCGCTTCAAGTGCTTCCTTGAAATTATTCCTTATCACATAAAGCATGGCCACAATTGAATGTGCCTGCAGATCATCTGGATACAGCGTTCTCCATTGATTGGCTGCTTCAAGAGCTTCCTCCTGGTTGCCACCCAGATTAAGCTGACCCACTTTAAGGAGGTATTTTACCTGCTCGGTAAGTCTGTAGTTGTGTTGCTGTGCATCAGCCAGTGACTGGAGCGCCGGCTGCATCTGACCCTGCTGCAGAAGCAGGGCGTATTTTTGCACGTGCGCCATAGCAAACGTAGGATCTTCAGTGGTTGCCTCTGTGAAACTGGCAACAGCAGCCGGGAAGTCCCGGGCGACAAACATTTGCTGGATACCATTGCGGTAGCGTGCCAAGGCATTTTCAGAACTGGTTAAAATCTCTGATACGGGCAGATCTATGGTGTCTTCGATGTGCTTTTTGGGCAGATCCAGATCATTCTTTAGCTCTACGGTCATCTGATCTATTAAAGGGAATAGATCACTTCCAGTATATTCGTGAGTGGAGATTGTTTTTCCATTCTTGGACTCATGCAGTGTCGTTTTGATGACCAGGTTGTCGTCCACTTTGTTAATGGAGCCGGTCAAAAAGTACTTTAAATTGTAATCTGTTGTTATGGATCGTTTCAATGCCAGCGGCAAGCCCAATCCATCTTGAAAACCTGCCTTCTGAAACTTGTCCATAAAGAGTTCAGAAGGGCTAGTCGTTAGGAAGAGATCCTGGCTTAAATCGGCTTGCCAGGCTGTCGGAATAGCTTCCTGTAACCAGTCCAGTTCGCTATCGCCTGAAGTGTTTTCGAAATAGAATAAGGCGAGTCTTTTTCGGAATGCCTCTTTCGGTACCAGTCGCTCAATGGCATTTCCCTCAGCATCGACGATCTGTACTGTCTTTTGAGCAGATCCCAACTCTTTGTCGCCAAACATGAAAAAGAGTACGGTTGCCGCGAGGAGAACATTACATGTGAGGCCAATTTTTTCGTACGACTTCCACACATTACGTCCTGGAGAACCATGTCCGTAAGCGAGCATGGCAACAGAAGGTAAAAACAGCAGTGCGCCGAGCAAGACCAATTCTTCCAGGTGTGGCGAAAGGACATATCGGTTGACCATCCATTGGACAAATCCGAAAAATGTCCAGACAGCACCAATGTAGATGCCTATAATTTGCGGCAGTCTTCTTTCGAAAAGAGACTTGAGCGCGCCGTCATCGCTTGATGACTGGATAGCTTCTGAAGATACTGACATGGTTTTTAATTACTTGCAGGTACGAATTATGGCAGTAAGATAAGGAATTTGAATACTAATTGAAGAGGCGCTTTAGATCATCAACGTTAAGTGAGAAAGAATTAAGCGTTTCCCCAAAAGCTACTCAATCCAGCCAACTTTGAGGAAAAGACAGATGTTATAGATATTTACGTTCAAATTGTCTGGTTGGACGCATTTGTGGCGTTTCTTTTCTTGTAGCCTAAAAAGTATAGGGTGTTTCTCGGCCTATCCCTAATTCATTTCTTTTAGAAACAAAATGGCGTTAATACCTTAAGATTTGCCCCATTATTCATTTTGGATTTCTATGTATTCCCTTAACGAAAATGCACAGGGCAAAGCAGTGACAGCATTGTTGAATTCTGACGATACAGTGCGTGTATTTGGGCCGGCTTCATTATCTAACCTGGGCCCTGGATTCGACACGCTGGGATTGTGCCTGGAAGGCATCGGCGACATTGTTGAGGCACGGAAGTCTGATCTGCCGGGTGTTGAAATCAGTTTTTCAGACAACGCCTTCGGTCAGGGCATATCGCTCGACCCCACGAAAAACACGGCTGGCGTAGCTGCTGCGATTGTGGCGGGGCAGTTGCAATACAAAGGAGGCATTTCGCTTGAGATTACCAAGGGATTCAAGCCGGGATCGGGTATTGGCAGTTCAGCAGCTTCAGCCGTTGCGGCTGCCTACGCTGTGAATGCATTGCTGAAAGGCGGGTTGAGTAAAAACGACTTGATCGAAGCCGTTTTGGGGGGAGAGGCCATTGCTTCGGGCGCAAGGCATGGTGACAATGTGTTGCCGGCTTTGTTCGGAGGATTGGTACTTGTGTCTTCAGAAGACCCAACCCAGTATCGAATGATTTCGCTCCCCGATGATCTTTGGATAATCGTTGCATTGCCCGAGGTACAAGTGCTGACAAAGCAAGCCCGTGCCATGTTGCCAGGGATGGTGTCGCTTAAGGCTGCAGTACATCAAGCATCGGCGCTCGCCTTTATGACGGATGCTTTTCGGGCGGGTGATTGGCAGGCTGTGGGGAAGTGGATGATGCGCGATAAACTGGCAGAACCTGTACGTTCGACATTAGTACCATGCTACGATCAAATCAAAAAGGCAGCGCTCGAAGCAGGTGCCTTTGGTTGTGCTTTGACAGGATCGGGGCCGGCGATGTTTGCCATTTCTGATAACGAACAGAAAGCCCAAAGCATTCTTCGCGCAATGCATGAAGCCAGTACTGCAGTCGGCATTGAATCGTCCTTGTATTTGTCACGCGTCAATCGTGATGGCGTAAGCACTACTGCTGGTACTGCTACTACTGGCACCGCTGTTACCAACAATGCTACCCCTTACCCCGGAAAAGTCTGATGACAACTATTTTTAGGGAATCAAACCTGAGTGATCGGTGATGCAGTCACCTACCTACGAAAGTACCAGAGGAGGGGAGCAAGGTCTGCTTTTTCAACAAGCGCTCCTGGCGGGATTGGCCCGGGATGGCGGTCTTTTATCTCCTTCGCATATCGCACAAATACAAAAAGAAGACTGGCAAAATAATGGGGGATTGGCTTCTATTGCCTCCTCTATTCTTGGCAAGTGGTTAGGCGATAGCATTCCCCGGCAAGAGTTGGATGCATTGCTTGATGATGCCTTGAATTTCCCACTGTCTCTTGTGCCACTGAAAGGGAAAGGCTGGAAAAACGTTTATGTATTAGAGCTTTTCCATGGTCCAACGCTCTCTTTTAAAGACTTTGGCGCGCGCACTATGGCGCGGTTGGTCTCCTATTTTAATCGGGGTGCCAGTGAAAAACTAACCATTCTGGTTGCTACATCTGGTGACACAGGCAGTGCTGTGGCAGATGGGTTTTCAAACCAGGATGCAGTGCAGGTGGTATTACTTTACCCCAAAGGGAAAGTTAGCCCAACGCAGGAATTACAGTTGGTTGTTGAACGCGCCGGCGTAGAAACCCTGGCTGTTGAAGGCACCTTTGATGACTGTCAGCGATTTGTAAAGCAGGCCTTCCAAGATCCGAACCTCTCAGACTGCCGCCTGTCTTCTGCAAATTCGATCAATATCGGCCGCCTGCTGCCCCAAATGTTATACTATTTTTGGGCTGTTGCGCATGGCGGATTTGAGTCACCAGTTTTTTGTGTGCCAAGCGGGAATCTAGGTAATCTGACTGCCGGCGTCATGGCGCATCTAAGCGGATTACCCGTTCACAAGTTTATCGCTGCGCACAATAGAAATGACTACTTCCCCCGGTACCTGAAAAAGGAAGACGTATCTTTCAAAGCATCGGTTCAAACGCCTTCGAGCTCGATGGACGTTGGCCGGCCGAGTAATTTTGAGCGCTTGCGGCATTTGCTACCGAATGGTCAGGCTGATGAGATGATATGGGGTAGCAGCGTGAGCGATGAAGATACGCTGGAATGTATGCGTACGGTTTACCGGGATACTGGCTATATGGCTGATCCGCATACGGCCGTGGGTATTGAATGTGTGAAACGGTACCAGGCAATGCACGGTAGCGAGCATCCATGCATCGTTTTGGGCACGGCGCATCCTTCCAAGTTTCCCGAGATTGTCAAGCAAGCCGTTGGTATTGAGCCCGATACGCCCCGTTCATTGGCAGAACTTGCCGTTCGGCATAAATCTGCCATCCCTATGCCGGCTTCGTATGAAGCGTTTAGCCAGTTCCTGAGTGCAAAACGCATAGGCTAACTGCCTGAATCAACACGCGGTATAGTTGTTGTCTGAATACACCTGGATCGATCAACGTGATAGCCACGCATTTCTCTGCTATCCGGTCCCTTTCAGGTAAGTCCCTTCATTTAAAAACATATCATGATTCTGGAAAAGCCCTCCTTTTCTTCTATCTATAAAATATCTCTTTACCTCAGTACACTCATCTCCTTCTTGGTCTTTACTCATGCCTTTGCGTATGCCAACGAAGTTACCGGACAATTAAAAACGTGGCATAGAGTATCCATCACATTTGACGGGCCATTCTCAAATGAAAGGGCGGCGATAAATCCCTTTACAGATTACAGATTGCAAGTAGTGCTCACGCACGAAGCTTCTGGCCGGAAGTTTAGTGTGCCGGGCTTTTATGCAGCAGATGGAGATGCGGCAGAATCAAGCGCTGCAAACGGAAACAAGTGGCGTGTTCATTTTACACCGCATGCTGCCGGCAAATGGACATATACAGCATCTTTTCGAACAGGAAACGATATTGCCATTAGCGAACAACCGGGCGCTGGCAAACCTGCTTCATTTGATGGTGATGCTGGCAGTTTTGAAATAGAAGAAGCGGAGGTCGTCGAAGGAGATTTCAGGAGTCGCGGTATGCTGCAGTACGTTGACGGCTATCATCTGCAATATGCCGGCAGTAAAGCGTATTATATAAAAGTTGGCCCCAATGGTCCCGAAAATCTTCTCGCATACAGCGACTTTGACGGGACCTATGATACTGCCTGTAACAAAAATGATGCAGATGGCTCTTTACATCAGTATGAGCCGCATATCGCCGATTGGCAGCCGGCTGATCCTGTCTGGAAAGAAGGGAAGGGAAAAGGTCTGATTGGCGCCCTTAATTATCTGTCCAGTAAAGGGTTGAATAGCCTGTATTTCCTGACGTACAACCTGGATGGTGGGGATGGCTGTGATGTATGGCCTTGGGTAGATGATGAGGACAAGTTCAGATTTGACGTGAGCAAGCTTGCGCAATGGGAAGTGGTTTTTAACCACATGGACAAGAATGGGATACAATTGCACATGGTGCTCTCTGAGCGTCAGAATGCAAAAGATATTGGTAGCCCTGGGGAGAATGGCGGGACATTGAACAATGTTCGAAAGCTATACTACAGAGAAATGATCGCCCGCTTTGGGCATCATCTTGCGCTTCAGTGGAATCTGGGTGAGGAGAATACGAACAACAATGCACGCCGGAAAGATTTTGCGGCTTATATCAGGAGCCTTGATCCATACGATCACCCCATAACTGTTCATACCTCTGATAGTAAGGCCTTTTCATTTTACGATGACTTATTGGGGCATTCAGCTTTTGAAGCAACTTCCTTGCAGGCTGATATTTCCGACTACAATGAGTTGGCGGCGTACTATCGCAAGGAAAGCTTGGCTACGGGTAGAAAGTGGGCTGTATACGCGGACGAGCAATCGCCAAACGCCGGCAATGATCGTGCTGACCAGCTTCGACAACTTGGTTTGTATGGCAATTTGATGGGCGGCGGTGCCGGCGTTGAATGGTACTTCTCGGCAGACCTGAGCCTCGAGGATTTTCGCAAGTATGATCTCCTGTGGGATGAAATGGCGTATGCACACGATTTTTTTCAACGACATGTGCCATTCTCTCAGATGGCGCCCGCCAATGAGTTGACGCCTTCTTCTAGGGATTATGTATTGGCTAAGCCGGGGCAGACGTATGTGATTTACGTTCCTGAGAA
>JBGCEN010000439.1:0-8638 GCA_045106435.1 Rhodothermales bacterium | reverse complement strand
ACAATGGTTTCGCCGGCCTGGGGGTCTGTTATATCTAACAAACCAAAGTAAGCGGTGAGTCCGATATGACTCAACACGGCCAAATACGCGTCGAGGGCCATACCCGGAATCTCAGGCAGCGCAGTCATTCTTTGCGCCGGCGCTACACAATGCGTCTGCCAACCCAGCATACCTTGCACGAGCGTGCCAACTGGTAATACATCACTCTTCGATGCTTCTACAACACCAATACCAATACCACGCATCACTTCGCCCAATGCGACCGGGGGCAAATAAGACTTTCTATCCATCATCCAGCCCCGACTGGCCGGGTCGAGCGATAATTGCAGTACGCGAACCAGCACGTCATCATCGGCCAATTCCGATACCGCTGTTTCCCGCCATTCAAAGTCAGCAGGATGCGGTAAACCAACGGGGCGACGGACAAGCAGCCATTGTTTATTCATACGAGGGGCTCTGGTTTTATTTGGTGGATCTTGTACAACGAATTAAAGACAATCGAGTCAACGATCCAATTTTCAGGGTGTTTTCTTTTTTCAACGCCGGTGCAGCAATCTATTTAACCCCTCTCCAACGTTAAGCTCGCAACAGAATTCAGGACAGCACTTCGTTGTTTTGCAGTTCTTTTTGGATCCATGTTTTGGCCATCATCCAGCTTCTGCGAACGGTTCGCTCCGAGATACCCATAATATCAACAATCTCCTGCTGACTTAGCCCGCCAAAAAATCTATACTCAACAATTTGGGCACCACGTTCATCAAACGTAGCCAACGCTTTCAAAGCCTCTTCCAACCGCAACAATACTTCAGCACGTTCATCATCTATCACATCAGGGATTTCATCAAGCGATAGATCAGCCTTGCCACCGCCTCTTTTTTGCGCATTCCTTCGCTCTGCATAGTTAATCAGTAAGTGCCGCATGATCCGGGCTGCTGTGGCCATGAAATGCTCCTGACTTTGCCACTGGGTTTCTTTCTGATTGGAAAGCTTGATGTAGGCTTCATTAACCAGCGCGGTGGTATTCAACGTATGGTTTTTACGTTCAAAATATAGTTTCTTGTGGGCAAGCTGACGCAGCTCCTGATATAGCCTGGGCACCAGTTGCTTTACCAACGCAGGATTATCCGCTTGAAATCCTGCAAGCACCTTTCCAAGCGTAGGATCATCCCCCAATTTATCAGATTCGTTCATACCAAATACATCACACGGATTCCCTATGAAAGCAAGATTTTGCATACAAACGGGGCATCCAGTAGTTAGGTGGGTTCTTGTCTCGAATATCGAATACCGATCAAGGAATGTCCAATTTCGAAGGGTTTTTAAGCGCTATCTTGATGTTAGATATACCTTTTGAGTCTTCGACGTTAAATTTAGTCATGCCCTGTTGCTAAACCGGGTCGAACTTATGCCATGGAATTAGGTGAGGCACGCATTATAGCCGGTTATCTCAGAATAAGCAAGGATATTTGGATGATATAACAGCCGGCCTCATAACAGTTGTTGCTTAGGGCGTGTTGACACGTCGAAACATCTTTTTGTACATAATTGACTCATCATGCTGCCCAAAATTCAAATACGCGAATCCTCCATAGAAGACGCCGGCCTACTCGCCGAACTGGGCGCACGGACTTTCCGTGATGCGTTTGGTGCTGATAATAATCCGGAAGATTTGAATTCATACCTCGCCGAGGCATTTTCTAAAAACAAGATGCTTGAAGAGCTAAATGAGCCAACGTCTCGATTTTTCATCGCATTTGAAGCATCAGAGCCCGTCGGATATACCAAGCTACGTGCCATTAAATCGCCAGATTGTATCCCCGATCCAAACCCTATCGAGCTTGAGCGCATTTATGTTGACCAGCGATGTATCGGAAAAGGCGTAGGGGCTGCGCTCATGAAAAGATCTATTGAAGAAGGACGGGATGCCGGCTTCAAAACCATCTGGCTAGGTGTTTGGAAGCAGAATGAAAAAGCCGTCCGATTTTACGAAAAATGGGGATATAAAATTGTAGGCGAGCATGAGTTTGTTGTAGGTAAGGATGTGCAATACGACCATATCATGATGCATGATTTGACCCTGCATTGATGCTTTGGCAGGTTGAAATACTCAGGTCCGTGTTTGATGGGGAGATGGGAAGAAAGGGAGATAAGTTGCAAAATCCTCCTTTGAACGCTACACCAACAGGCCACTAATCAACCTTATGCGCATATGTTGATCTGCGCGATTAGTCCATTTCCGATAACGATTCGACGATATCTTCCAACAACATCTGTAGCCGGCCCTGATGCGTCCGAAATGAGCTAATCGCAATGCGAATGGCAAAAACACCCTTTACCATAGTACCCGTAAGGTGGACACGATTTTTTTTGTTGATCAACTGAAGAAGTTCTTTTGTCTTACGATTCAGTAAATCGACCGAAGTATCCACCGATGAAGGATCAGCAATGGCAAAAGCTAAAATCGAAAGCTCAGCCGGCGCCAATATGCGAAGCGCAGAGATTTCCTCAAGACGTGCCTGGATCCACCGGGCAAGATCCAGTTTTTCATTCAGGTACGCGCGAAAAACCGAAAGGCCATGCATTTTCATGGGAAGCCAAACCCGCAGGCCACGGAAGGGCCGGGTGAGTTCTGGAGACAGTTCGCAAAAATCTACAAACGCATCCTCCTGTTGCATGGGCGGCATATACGCGGCAACAGAACTGTGTGTGGCTTTTAGATGATTGCCATTTTGTACCAGCAATGCGCCGGTGCCATAGGGTAAAAACAGTGTTTTGTGCGGATCGAGCACAATCGAATCTGCTTGAGAAATGCCTTCCAGGATTTGTTTGCCACGATCGGTCATGCAGAAAAATCCGCCATACGCAGCATCTACATGAAACCAGAGATGTTCTTTTTTCGCCAGCGCAGCCAAAGCCGGCAATGGATCTACAGCGCCAGTGTTTGTGGTGCCGGCGCTGGCAGCAAGCAAAAACGGCGTAAGCCCCTGCGCACGGTCTTTACGAATAGCCGCTAACACATCACGTGGATCCAGTCTGTACGACGCATCTGCTTCCAGCACGCGTACATTGGCCCGTGGAAATCCTGCAAGAATAGCGGCCTTGTTCACACAGTGATGGACCTGGTCAGATACGTAAATCACCCCTTTGGAAAAAGACTCCCCAAGCTCGGTGTGGCGCGCTGTGATGATGGCACTCATTGTGGCGAGCGAGCCGCCTGATGTAAGAAAGCCACGCGCTGTTTTGGGGTAACCAACGATTTCACAAAACCACCGGATCACGTTGGCTTCAATTTGTGCAAGCACCGGCGCTACGGTTGCGACCCCTACATACCGGTTTAACGTACTCGCTATCAAGTCCGCCACGCCTGCATGTATCAATCCACCGCCGGGCACATAGCCCATAAATCCGGGCGAAGTAGGATTCAGACTCTCGCCGGCGCCTCTTTCAAACAATAGTGCCAGCAATGAATCCACCGCTGTCCCGTTTTCCGGTGCTGATTCCACCAACGAGCGGATATATTCGGGATCAGCAGCATGGCTTGTATCTACCGGATGCGATTCTATGCCGGCTAAATATCCAGTAATGTATTCCATCACAGACTTTACAAGCTGCTCCAGTTCATCATTTGAAAGTTCGAGGGCTTTCGCTGATTGCATTGATTAATTACACCGACTCATATTGATTATAGATGCTAAAACAGAGTGCACCAAACTACGTTTTTCGCATTAAAAAACGCGAAACACTGAACACTGAACCCGAAACCAGTCACAGATAAAGCGCCAGCGCATCTGTGACTGCCTTTCTTCATTGCTTTACAGACCACGATATTCGATATTCATAGTTCAACGTTGTGCCACCTCTCCACCAATCTTGATAGAATTGTCGTATGAAAGGGAAATCCGTAACTCGTCGTGAATTTGTAAAAGCGGCAGGCGCAGCCGGTGCCGTAGCATCGGTAGCAACCATATTGCCGCGCCATGTATTAGGTGGAACGGGATTTATCGCGCCAAGCGACAAACTGAATGTCGCATCTATTGGTGCCGGCGGCATGGGCAGTAGCAACATGTCCCAGCTTACGAGTGAAAATATCGTCGCTATTTGTGACGTGAACTATGACCACGTACACAATGGACTGTACGACGACAAAGGAAACACCCGCAATGGCAGAGCTGATCTGGCAGCGGCCTATGAAAAGGCTGTGCGTTACGACGACTTCCGCGTCATGCTCGACAAACAGAAAGATATTGATGCCGTGGTAATCGCTACCCCGGATCACCTGCATGCTACGGCCGCAGCCCAGGCAATGCGCCTGGGTAAACATGTGTATGTACAAAAGCCACTTACCTGGTCCGTACACGAAGCACGCGTATTACAACAATTGGCAAAGGACACGGGCGTAGTTACCCAGATGGGAAACCAGGGACACTCAACCGACAGCGCGCGACGCGTTAATGAGCTGATTCAGGGCGGAGCCATCGGCGCGGTGCGCGAAGTGCATGTGTGGACGAATCGTCCCGTATGGCCACAAGGTGTACCAAGGCCTAAAAGACCCAGCATGGACAAAGGAGCCGGCTGGGGGATGGATGAGGTACAAACCAGGATTGCGAGAGGATTTACAGGCCGTAGAAAAATGAAAACGCCTAAAAACCTCCATTGGGATTTATTTATCGGGCCGGCGCCTTACGTAGACTATCATCCAATCTATCAACCATTTACATGGAGAGGCTGGCTGGATTATGGTACCGGCGCGCTGGGCGATATGGGTGCACATTTGATCGATCATCCGTTCTGGGCACTGGATTTACACGCGCCAAAATCGGTTGAAGCAACCTCTACGCCATGGGGTGCTGACAATATCAGTCCGTGGGGTGGAGCACCACGGGATATCGCTTCTTTCCCCTTTGCGATGACTGCGCACTACAAGTTTGAAGCGCGCCACAATATGCCGGCGGTAAACCTGCACTGGTATGACGGCGGCTTGATGCCACAACGTCCTTCTTTCATACCTGATGATGTGCCGCTCCCTCGCGATGGAGGCGTCATTTATGTTGGAGAAAAAGGGGCCATGATGCACAAAGACTGGGGTACTGATTTCAAACTCTACCCTGAACATCTGAACGAAGAAACAGCAGACTTTCCCGAAACTTACGAACGCGTCACCACCTCCCATGAAATGAACTGGGCAAACGCGTGTAAAGGTATCGGCGAAGCGGTTTCTCCATTCGATTATGCAGCCCCGCTTACAGAAACCATGCTACTTGGAATCGTTGCGTTACGCGCCGGACAAGGTGTAAAAATACACTGGGATGCTGATCGTGGCGAAATAACAAATAACGAAGACGCAAACCAGTTTCTGCACAGAGAATATCGTGCAGGATACACTTTGTAAATATTAAACAGCAAAATGTAAAACTGCAGAATGTAGAAGACAGCCCATGCCTTCTACTTCTGTGGTTTTACATTTTTTTGTCCTTTACCTATTCCTGATTATGAATCGTACTCTGTTTCTCATTTTAGCTGTTTTCCTTACGCTATCATCAGCTTGTCAGCCTACCCAGCAAGCTTCCAATCAGTCTACTCCTGCTCAACCCAACGTAGTGGTCATTTTTATTGATGACATGGGCTATGCCGACATTGGTCCGTTTGGTGCCACGGCTTTTCAAACACCCTACCTCGACAAAATGGCTAAAGAGGGTGTTCGGTTCACAGACTTTTATGTAAGCCAGCCCGTATGCTCTGCTTCTAGAGCTGGGTTGTTAACAGGCACTTATTCGAACAGGATCGGCATTCACGGCGCCCTTGGACCGAGTGCAAAACATGGGCTGCACGAAGAGGAAGTCACCATGGCAGAGCTTTTTAAATCAAAAGGATATGCTACAGCGATGTATGGAAAGTGGCACCTTGGGCATCATCCACAATTCCTGCCTATGGAGCACGGTTTTGACGACTTTTATGGCATTCCATATTCCAACGATATGTGGCCATTCCACCCTGAAAATCCGGAGAATTGGCCAGATCTCCCAACCATAGAAGGTGGAGAAACGATAGGCCTAAACACAGATCAAACCAGATTCACCACAGACTTCACCACGCGGTCTGTTTCTTTTATTGAGCAATCCGTTGAAAGCAACGAACCTTTCTTCCTCTACCTTGCCCACCCCATGCCCCATGTGCCGCTGTTTGTTTCCAGTGAGCGGGAAGGGCAAAGTGGCGCCGGCTTGTTTGGCGATGTAATTGCAGAAATTGATTGGTCGGTCGGACAAGTATTGGAAACGGTAGAGCGGCTTGGCGTTGATGAAAACACACTGGTTATCTTTACTTCTGATAATGGCCCTTGGCTAAGCTATGGAAATCATGCCGGTTCAGCCAAGCCGCTGAGAGAAGGAAAAGGTACGACCTGGGATGGCGGTGTTCGGGTACCGTTTATAGCGCGCTGGCCTGGACAGATTCCAGATGGCCTTGAGGTCTCGACACCGGCAATGACCATTGATTTACTCCCCACCCTGGCAGGAATTATTGATGCGCCACTTCCAGCACACACCATCGACGGCAAACCCATCTGGTCGCTCATGACGGGCGAATCAACGGAGTCGCCCCAGGAAGCGTATTACTTTTACTACCACCAAAACGAATTACACGCCATGCGTAGCGGCAAATGGAAGCTGCATTTCCCACACGCCTACCGAACCATGGGAGACAACCCACTTGGCGTGGATGGCATACCGGGCAAGTATAACTACGATGCTAAAATTGGCTTGGCGCTGTACGATCTGGAAGCCGATATCTCCGAATCAAATGATCTGGCAAGCACACACCCGGAGGTTGTTGAACGTCTTTCAAAAATGGCCGATGCAAAACGCGCTGATCTCGGCGATAAATTAACGGAGACAATCGCCACCGGCGCAAGAGAACCCGGCAGGCTTATTGAGTGAGTCACAGATGATTTGTGACTCGTTTCGGGTTCTGGGTTCAAGGTTTTGCGCAACTCGACCTACAGACCTACAGACCTACAGACCTACAGACCTACAGACCTACAGACCTACAGACCTAAAACGCCACACATTCAATTTCAACCAATGCGTCCATGGGGTTTTGCTTCACGGCGATGGTTGAACGCGCCGGCTTGTGATTTCCAAAAGCCTCTGCATATGCAGCGTTCATGCCGGCAAAATCATCCATTGATTTCAGAAAAACAGTTGTCTTTACGACATTGTTTAGCGTCAAGCCCAATCCTTCGAGAACAATCTTGATATTTTTGAAAACACGCTGCGTTTGTTCTTCAATATTATCTCCAACAAGCTTCATCGTGGCTGGGTCAAGGGGCGTTTGCCCGGAGCAAAAGTAAAAACCGCCGGCCTTTACGGCATGGCTGTATGGACCAATGGCAGCCGGCGCATTTTCTATGTTGATTGTTTTCATGCGTAAATTTGATAGTTAAAACGGGGTTGATTCCAGAAAATCCATATACTGTATGGATAGTATTATGTCAATAGTTACACATCACCTCCGGACATATGAAAAAACATATCAGCCTCCTGGCAATCATTCTTCTTGTTGGTTTAGCATTTGTAACCCTTCTACGTCAGCTTCTGAAAAATCAAATAAGACTCTAGTAAAAATTACGTCTAAAATCCCCGACAAAGAAATCATCTTTGAAGCGATCATTGTGAGTGAACCAAGTGCCAAAGCTAATAAAATAGGGCTTACAGTTACTCCTTTTGAAATAAATATACAAGGAAACTTTACAGGCTTATTTCGTCAATTTGAGAAAGCTGATGACAGCATGAAAATTGAAGCATGGTCTGACAATGCGGCATTACGGAGCGTCGGTTCAGTCTCAGTTATTACAAAACGAGATAAAAACCTTGGTACTTTTGGGCTATAAAGTCAGCCAATTTCACAGGGGTGAATCGCACTTTTTTGATTATTACTGTAACTTTTAGGGCTGTTCATACGAAGAGGTAAGTGTTCTCTTTACATTCCGATCCTACGAGGTACATCATGAACAACCAATCTGACATCCGTGACATCCGTTCAGATATACGTGACATTCGCGATATCCGTTAGATCCACAATCTGGATGCTTTGAGACCCAACTGGTTTCCAGAAAAAGACTTTTAAACATCAGGAAATGTAGTTGCCCCTTTGCGGCGCGCGCTGGTTTTGGATAAAGAAACCGTGTGTCTGCCAGAGTAGAGGGGCATTTCTGTTTATAGACAGATTGTCTAAGCTGGACTTTATCCATTTGAAGCCCGCAAAAGAGGCTTAATCTGCATAGATAGAAAGGTGTGGTAATATTTAGAGGTCTGGGCATCTATGCCAGACCTGGATAAATCGTCAATAATGTGTGTGGGATATCCCATCAAATGCGTGGCGTTGTGCGGGGATATCCCCGCGCAAAAGTTTATTCAAAAGGGTATGCGAAATGGATAAAGTCGAGCTAAGAAAATGTCAAAGCCTCTTTTTAGCGCCACCAAAGTCTTTTTCGATTATTTATGTTTACCAACCAGACCTGGATAAATTAAACGGCGAAGACTCAAAAGGTAGGTCTAACATCGAGATAGCGCTTAAAAACCCTTCAAAATTGGACATTCCTTGATCGGTGTTCGATATTCGAGACTTTGTCCAAAAGGACAAA
>JBGCEN010000438.1:0-14293 GCA_045106435.1 Rhodothermales bacterium | reverse complement strand
TCTACAGCTTCTTGCGATTCCCACGCCTCTTCAAGCGCTTTGCGCACAGCCGGCTTGACAAAAAGAGAATCCACAGGAAGCCCACGAAGGCCTTCTGCCAAAATAGAAACGTGCATCTCAGGAACGTGATGCCTGTTGAGGACGATCAACTCATCCCCCCCAACGATGCACCTCCCTCCTTTAAAATTACCTTTCTCTTTTCTGACTGCCAACCCAAGCTGCTTGGCAATCTCTTCGAGTTCTTTTACTATAACTTGCGTTTTCATACGCCAGAATCTATGATCAGAAACTGTAATTTTGAGCCAATCAAGTAACTTATCTCGACGTTGCCCAATCGAACACTCATTAAAGCTGATTTAAGCACTAGATGGAGTAATAAAAACCTAAGCAGGGCTTAACAACATTCAAAATTGGATATTCAGCATTCGACATTCGAGGCTTTGTCCGAAATGGACAAAGTCGAGCTCACCAGTTTACCCCAATACTAAAGGTCTGGTTATTTTCTCGATAGTCAAACAGATCTTCGGTGATGCCGCCAAAAACACTAGACGTTTTCACATCCCAAATCATCGCCCTGAAATGATAGCCCAAGCTGATACCAATGGTACTGAAAACTTCTCCAATATGCAGTTGAACATCGCCGTCCAGTAACCGGGCATTGCCGGTTGAATCTCCGAAAGATCTAACAGCAAGTCCTATAACAGGCGTTGCACGCACTTCCAGCAGCACCCGGTCGTTGAACTGGCCATAATAGCCAAGGCCCAATCCCAGCCCGAACGTGGTAATATTAAATTCTTCCAGGACATCCAGACCCTTTGGCGCCACTTTACGGTAATTGGTATAAAACGTAATGGGCAAGAATACACGATGCGCCGCTTCGGTGGCAGCTTCTGAAAAGAAAACCTCTCCCCAGATGGCTCCTGTAAAATCTATAAACGAAAGATCGTTGGTTGTAGTGTCGGGCGCATTTTGCGAACCAAAAGCAAAAGAGGCATATAAATTTGAGCGAGAATAGGTTAGCGCATAGAGCGGAGAATCAAACGACAGAGGCTGGGCAGGTGATGATTCCCCGTCAAATTTAAAATCGACAACTGCATAGCCTATCGTGGCAGTAGATGATTCCCGTGGATTTTTATTTCCAAAGAAAAAAGGCTGTGCAAAAGACGAATCAGCGATAAGTACAAAAACCAGCGTGCAAATACCCACGCGCATGGCAGACAAAAACAAATGACAAGATTTACTTCGAGCCACGCTACACCCACAGATGGTATCAGTTACGGTCGCAAAATACGCAAAAACACGTCAAAGCCCAAAGAAAACCCTCACGAAGATTTCCCTGGTACAACACAGAGAGCAAAGAAGCCGGCAATAACCTGACTACTTGCCATCAGGCTTGTTACCAGGCCTGTTCTTATTATTGTTATTGCTATTCTTATTGTTACTTTTAGGGCTGCTGCGTTTCTGCGTAGCCTTATCATCGCTTCGGGCAGAATTTTTTCTTTGCGAATTTTTTCTTTGCGAATTATTTCTTCGCTGATTCCCCCCACGCCCACGTCGCTTGTTCGCAGATCGGCGGATAAATTCTTCGCCCGTTTTGGGATTGATAAAGCGAAATCCAAGTGGATCCAGGCTTTCATCAATCACCAGCTTAACGCGCAGGAAGTATTTCAAGAACCATCGCGTTGTGTAGGCCGGGATTTTCTGGGTAAGGAACGCTGCTGCAAAAGGATGGACCTGCAGTGTAATAGAGCGACTGCCGCCTTTATTTTTGTAGCTTGTAATCCAGCGCTCAATTTTCTCGACAAACCCTTCAATGGTTATCGAACGAGAAGGCTTTTCTTTTCGCTGCTGTGGTCGCTGCTCTTCTCCTTTTTTCTCACCTTCCTCATTCGAAAAGGTTTTGGTAATACTTGGACGAAGGCGCTGGCGTGTAATCTCTACCAAACCGAAATCACTCATCGGGAGGATCTTGGTTACTGCCCTGTCTCGGGTGAACGCTTTTTTAAGCTCATAATAAACCTTCTTGCGATTCCGCTCATCGCGCAAATCGATAAAGTCAATTACGATAATTCCGCCTAAATCACGCAAGCGAATCTGCTTCGTGATCGCATGAACCGCTTCAATATCAACCTTAAGCGAATTTTGCTCCTGAGAAAGCCCACGGCCGGCACGGCCGGAGTTTACATCAACCACGTGCATGGCTTCAGTATTCTCGATGAAGAGATATCCGCCAGAAGGCAGGTCGACGCGGCTATCAAAAGCCTCCTTAACGTCGTGCGCAATTTTGGCAGTTTTGAAAATGTGCTCTTTGCCCTTGTGTAACTGTACAGCCGGCACCATATGCGGCGCAATGGCCTGTACGTAATTTTTTACATTTTTGAATAGCTTGGGGTCGTCAATGAGGATCCGATCATAATCGTCCGAGAAAAGATCACGGATTACTGACGAAGCCATACTAACATCTGCATGAACCACAACGGGTGGCTGAGGAGATCCCTCAAGTTTCTTCTCAATTTTGCGCCATTTCTCTAACAAGAGGCGCAGGTCCGTATCAAGTTCTTTGGCTTTTTTTCCTTCAGCTACCGTGCGAACGATCACGCCAAAACCTACGGGTAAAAGACTGCGGGCCAACGCACGTAATCTACGCCGCTCTTTGTAAGAGTATATTTTCTTGGAAACCGCAACATAGTTAGCCAGCGGCACCAGAACCAGAAAACGGCCGGCCAGAGAGATATCTGTAGAAACCCTGCTGCCTTTCGCAGAAATGGGCTCTTTTACAATTTTGACGAGGATGCGCTTTCCTTTATCGAGAAACGTTTCTGGTGGCCTGCCACCGACATTTCCATTGCCTCGATTGCCCCCTTTACCCTGGCGGCTATTGCTGCGCGAGTTACCGCGACCACCCCTGCCACCCTCTTTACTGGAATTGCCCTTCCTGGCTGAGTCTTTAGCATTCGACTGAGGTTTTTCCTCGCCATCCTGCTTCGGGACACTATCGCGAGAGTCTCTTCGGGAAGAAGAACGTTTTTCTTTGTGATCACCTCGGCGCTGCTGCGGCCTGCGTCGGCCGTTTTCACCGCCTTGATCATCCCCTTCTTCAACAGCCTGTTTGACGTCAGTATCCGCTGCAACTACATCTTGCTTTTCATCCTTTGCATCCCTTCCGTGCCGGCCTTTGCCCTGGCTCGTTTTGGATGGACCAGAAGAACGCCTGGATCTGCTGCGCGCGGTTGTCGGTAAGTCGTCTATTTGCGGAGCGACTTCACTGACATTCGGCTTGTTGTGCTCAAGTAACTTGAGCCATTGAGGCAAATTATCGGCAAGGTCGGAATAATGCAGAAAAGCATCCTGCTTTTGCCCGATATCAATAAACGCAGCCTGGATACTTGGCATCGTTCTACGAACCTGCCCTAAGTATATATCCCCTAGCGTACGTTCATTTTCCGTGCTTTCAATATGCAGCTCTGCTAACTCGCCATCTTCAATCAACGCTATACGCGTTTGATTCTTATCTGCGTGAATAATAATCTCTTTAGACATAAAAATCGCTGGTGCGCACACCTTGCGAACTGGCCAAAACAAGGCACTGGTGGAGGATCTTCAACGCTACTTAATGGACGCACGTATGCCCGGCGGTTCGATGTATTTACAGGAGATACGGCAGTGCGAAGTCCAGGATAATGTCCCTGGAATAAACCTAGTTCCCAACGCTCGACGCTAGATAATGCGCCGACGATAGACCAGTCCGAGGTGTGTAATTGACACACTCCTCTAAACTCTATAAAAAATTTGGATAAGGCTCTCAGGAAATCAAAAACCATCCTGTAGGCCCGAAAAATATAAAACACTTATAAGACCGCTAAATGTTAAAACGGAATGTAAATCTGGGTTTTCGTGTCAGATACCTTGCTTAAACTCAAGGGTATAAATATCTCAATCTAACTGAACGATGTACCCAAAAGCTCTTTCAATAGAAGGCCGTTTAAAACAGGCCGTGTAACTCAAAATCAGTCTATGTTACAATAGAAGCGCTAAACCCCTACACACAAAAACTTCTAGCACACTAAACTTCTCGAGCACTTCAACCAGTTTGCGACTGATGTTTATACATCCGGTTTGAATGTACTTGCGCAACAATCTGGTGGGTTGAAGTATATGTTTTCTCAGTTAGAGAATAATCTGACAAAAAATTTGTAAGGTTATAAATCGCTGAAACATAATAAATGATCCCGTGCAATCCAATTCCTGTCCCATAAAAACGCCGGCCCTGAACTATATCTGCGAAAGGCCCGTGAATTAATCATCGGCTTAAAAAAACGGCCGTAAAGCCAACACCATCAAAAGCCCAGAAACACACGCCAGCGATAATAAACCAACAGGTTATTTTAGAAATCATCTCTTAACGATTCTTTTTTACAAAACCTTCAATTATTTCACGGTATTTAGATGATTTCAGTTGTAACGTATGGTCTCTCAGGGTGCAGCTCTTTGACGCACCAATCAGAATGAAACCATTTAAAATAGCTCGTAGTTATCAGCGATAAATAAATGGGTATCAAAAGTTGAATCCCCGTTTTCCAGATTCGCAGAGTTAAGAAACCCGCCAAACTTCATGGGTAATCCTACAAACGAACACGCTTCCTGGCAAGCGATCATGTTTTCGCCCATAGGCAAGAAAGTGCTTACGGGAATAACAGGATTGGGCCTGACCTTTTTTGTCCTCACCCACATGCTTGGCAATCTCTCCTATTTTCAGGGGGATGAGGCCTACAATGCATATACGGAATTTCTGAGTAGCCTGGGCATGCTGCTTTATTTGATTGAAGCCGGCCTGCTGCTATTTATCATATTGCATATTGTGCTGGGCATCAATATCTACTTGAGCAAAAGAAAAGCCAGAGCTGTAGGCTACAAGTCGTTCAAAACAGCAGGCGGCCCTAGTAAACAATCTATAAGCTCCAGAAGCATGATCATCACAGGTGTTATCCTGATGGTCTTTCTGGTCATTCACCTGTGGAGCTTCAAATTTGGGACGTACTACGAGACCACACTGGACGGCAAACCTGCCAGAGACCTGGCACGACTCGTTACTGAGAAATTTCAGAGTCCCTGGTATACATTCGGCTACGTAGGTATTGTTTTGCTCCTTGGTCTTCACCTCAGGCATGGTGTCTGGAGCGCATTTCAGTCGCTCGGAGCCATGACGCCAAGACTAACTCCGCTGATTTACACCATCGGAATTGTCCTTGGCCTGCTGATTGCCGTTGGATTTTTTGTACTCCCCCTATGGATTTTCTTTACTGGAGGTAATGTGTAATGAAATTAGATGCCAAATCGCCTGCGGGGCCGTTACAAGAAAAATGGTCGAGCTACCTCCAGGAAATAAAGCTGGTTAGCCCGAACAACAAGCGTAAACACACGGTTATCGTTGTGGGTACAGGTTTAGCCGGCGGTTCCGCCGCGGCAACCCTGGCTGAGCTTGGGTACAATGTAAAGTCTTTTTGCATCCAGGATTCAGCCCGTAGAGCGCACAGTATCGCTGCTCAGGGTGGCATCAATGCTGCCAAGAACTATCCGGGTGACGGAGACAGTGTCTGGAGGCTTTTTTACGACACGATCAAAGGGGGCGATTATCGCTCCAGAGAATCGAACGTACACCGGCTTGCTGAAATCAGCACCAGCATTATCGACCAGTGTGTTGCCCAGGGTGTACCCTTTGCACGAGAGTATGGCGGCTACCTTGCCAATCGCTCGTTTGGCGGCGCTCAGGTTTCTCGTACTTTTTACGCACGAGGCCAAACCGGGCAGCAGCTTCTCCTGGGAGCTTACAGCGCCATGAGCCGGCAGATTGAGCGTGGTGCGATCACGATGTTCAACCGGCAGGAAATGCTCGACCTGGTGATCATCAACGGCCAGGCTCGCGGCATCATTACCAGAAACCTCGTTACAGGCGCCATTGAGCGGCATGCAGCAGATGCTGTTCTTCTTTGTACAGGCGGTTACGGAAATGTCTACTTCCTTTCGACCAACGCAAAAAACTCCAACGTAACCGCAGCATGGCGCTGCCATCGTAAAGGGGCCTATTTTGCAAACCCGTGCTACACGCAGATTCACCCTACTTGTATTCCTGTTTCCGGCGAGTATCAGTCTAAACTCACATTGATGAGTGAAAGCCTGAGAAATGACGGACGCGTTTGGGTACCGAAAAAAGCCGGCGACACACGGTCTCCCGAGACCATTCCGGAAGAAGATCGCGACTATTACCTGGAGCGCAAATATCCAAGCTTTGGCAACCTCGTACCCCGCGACGTTGCATCCAGGAACGCGAAACATGCCTGCGATGAAGGCAAAGGTGTAGGCACAACAAAACTGGCTGTTTACCTCGACTTCAGGGACGCGATCAACCGCCTCGGACGCGACGTCATCGCTCAGCGGTACGGAAACTTGTTTGAGATGTACGAGCGCATCACAGACGAAAACCCCTACGAAGTGCCCATGAAAATCTATCCGGCTGTCCACTACACAATGGGCGGACTATGGGTTGATTACAACTTGATGACCACGATACCTGGGCTTTTTTGCCTGGGAGAGGCAAACTTCTCAGATCACGGGGCCAATCGTTTAGGCGCCAGTGCATTGATGCAGGGCCTTGCCGATGGCTACTTTGTAGCGCCGTATACGCTAGGCCAATACATTGCCGGCAACGAGATCGCCGCGGTTGACACCAGTCATGATGCGTTTGCAGAAGCAGAACAAGCCTCAAGAGACCAACTGAGCAAAATACTGTCTATCAATGGCAACAAAACGGTCCTTGAGTATCACAGAAATCTAGGTCAGTTGATGTGGGACTATGTTGGAATGTCCCGTACAAAAGAAGGCCTCACAACTGCGATTGAGAAGATCAGCGCATTGCGTGAGTCTTTCTGGAATGATGTAAAAGTCCCCGGAGAGAACAACACGATGAACAAGAGCCTCGAATTTGCAGGGCGCGTAGCAGATTTCATCGAACTGGGCGAACTCATGGCACGCGACGCCCTCGACCGGGAAGAATCTTGCGGTGGTCACTTTAGAGAGGAATTCCAGACGCAGGAAGGAGAAGCAAAACGAAACGACGAAGCGTATTCTTATGTAGCTGCGTGGGCACATCAATCTGATGGGACCAAAAAACTACACAAAGAAGACCTGAATTTTGAAAATGTTAAGCTAACCCAGCGTAGCTACAAATAAGCTTCAGATTCAAAGTATTGAGTACTGTGTTCAAGGATTGAACCTGAACCTGATCATAAACTTTGGACATTGAACCCAGAACATCGAACCAAACATGACCATTCATCTGAATATTTGGCGACAGGAAGGACCGGGGAAACCTGGTGCCCTCAAATCCTACAGTGTAGAGGATGTAAGCGACGACATGTCCTTCCTGGAAATGTTCGACCTGCTAAATGAGCAGTTGACCATGAAAGGGGAAGTACCTGTTGAGTTTGACCATGATTGCCGTGAAGGTATTTGCGGCTCATGCAATATGATGATCAATGGTCAGGCACACGGCCCCAATGCACGTACGGCTACCTGCCAGCTGCACATGCGAAGCTTCAACGATGGAGACTCAATTGACGTAGAACCATGGCGCGCAGCAGCGTTCCCGGTAATCAAGGACCTGGTTGTAGATCGCAGTTCTTTCGATCGGATTATAGAAGCCGGCGGCTACGTGAGCGTAAACACGGGGAACGCGCCTGACGCCAACGCCATCCCGATTTCCAAAACACATGCTGATGAGGCGATGGACTATGCGGCCTGCATTGGCTGCGGAGCGTGTGTGGCAGCGTGCCCGAATGCCTCGGCCTCACTCTTCGTAGGTGCAAAAATCGCCCACTTGTCCATGCTGCCCCAAGGCAAGCCCGAAGAGAATCGCCGGACAATCAACATGGTAAACCAAATGCAGGAAGAAGGATTTGGAGATTGCTCCAACCATGCAGAGTGCGAAGCCGTTTGTCCGAAAGGCATTTCGATCGCCGGCATTGCAACCATGCGCAGAGCATACATGAAAGCCATCCTTTCATCAGATTAACAAACGCAAGACAAGCAGCCAACGCTGGCTAACCGCGTATTCGACTTAAAGCCCTTTAGCTAACCGCTATGGGGCTTTCTTTTTCTTCAACTCTTCCTTCTCTGGCAGGCAATACTTTTCGGCCGGCAAACTTTGCGGGCGAATAAGGCCCATCTATCTCCAGCTCAAATCCCAAAGATTTGTAGGATTCAACAAGCACACCAATGTTTTTCTTGAAATTATCTTTTTGCGCTACAGAAACGAGGTATTCACACCTAAAGATCTCTCTCTTCTGCGTATCGCCAGCCTGATCTTCTGTAAAAGACTGAACGATGTTTTTGGAAGAAATGACAGACAACGTGCCGTGGCTATGTTTCACACAGGCCTTACAAACGGATCTTGCCTCTTCTTCCAGTACAGCCTCAAGCTTTTCGTGTAGCGGCTGTCCTGCAACCTTCGTTTTGCCGGCCATTTCTGCTTGAATGGCCCGAACACGATTACTCGCTTTTGCGGTCAGTGTGCGTAATCTGGGCTCATTGCAATAAATGCTAAATCGCCAGGAATAATTACCCTCAATCAGCTCCAGTGTCGATACAAAATCATCGTGGTGCTCTCGTAAAAAAGCATCCAGACCATTTTTACTATCACAAATTGTGCAGACACGCATCGGCACGATGGATGCCTGCGTCTGAATTTGACCCAGGATCTGTGTATGCTTGCGCAATGTCCCCTCAAACCAGGCAGGATCGTTTAGTTTTGCCTGTAGTGCTTCATCACTATATACATTGAGCGGGACTTTTGATATGATCGCTTGCGCACTTCCAAAAGGAAACACAAACAGCGGATACGCCTCGTCAATACTTAGGTCAGGGAGCTGAAATTCAAAGTGGCC
Organism: Rhodothermales bacterium; assembly: GCA_045106435.1. GTDB lineage: Bacteria > Bacteroidota > Rhodothermia > Rhodothermales > JAHQVL01 > JBCCIM01. The sequence continues at coordinate 5,354 of JBGCEN010000438.1, read as the reverse complement.
AAGCGTGATGGCCACTACGTAGTATCCAACGCGTTCTTGATCTTCCCTAACTTCTACAATATGTTCTTCTACAATATGCTCTTCTACAATCTCTTCTTGATCAGCACTTGTATCTGGGTTTAATTTACCAATGTAAATATCAGTCTCTTCAATGATATGCTCTTCAGAAACTTCCTCTACATAAGAATCCTCCTCGACAACAAGAAACTTGTCATCTAGCGGTACTTCTGCCTCATAAATAGGCTCATGGGTAACAACATCAACCAGCGGCTCAACTCTCCTGGAAGCTTCGTAAGGCTGTTCCAAAGTAACCAGTTCATCTACACTGACCTCATCTACTAATTCTGGGTCAATTTGATGAAGTGCTCTCTCAAAAAACGAGTCCACCATATGCTTTTTAAGCATCTGCTTGGTGGAGCTCAGGCCCTTTTCCTCAGCTTCAGGTGTTTCGTTTACTGCTCCAGTATGATTTGTTTTATCACCCGGCCGGACCTTCATATACTGACCTAATGAAGGACCAGTGAGCCAGTCGGGCATCCATCTTAATTTTGATGACACGATAACTGCCTCACGTGCGCGTTTATTCGTCTTGTACTTTGCTCAGTTGAACGAAAGGTTTTATTTGACTAAGCAATAGTTCGTTCCGTCGTATTTGCTCTCTTATCGCCTCAATCTCTTCCAAAATACGATCATTGAGCATTGGAGGGGCACTTCCAGCTTCTTTAGAGCGTGTAGCCGTCTCCGGTTTAGCCTTAATACGCGACGGCTTAACAGGAAGTTCGACTACAGCCGGCGAAGACGTAGTTTTCTCAACAACAGTACCTACATCAACAGTTGCGACAGCTTCATAAGGAACAGCGCGACTTGAAACAGCTTCATTAGCTGAATGCATGCTACTGTTGGCTAGATCCGCAATCGCGATATCGCTTTCAGCTATATCGTTACCACCGGCGCTGCCAACAACAGCTTCAAGCACATTATGTAATGCATTCTCTCGCAATATTTGCTTGGCAGCAGCCAGCGCTTCTTTGCGAGAATCCTGTATTAACTGTTGAATTTGGTCTTCAAATACTCTAGCGAAGGCGTCTTGAAATTGATCGACGATTTCTATCGTTCCATTTTTTTCCATACGGATATCTTGCCTCCTCTAGGTAAGATAAAGTCAAAGCGATGGTTGTGGCTGGAACCAAGTACCGCCAGAAGAAGCGGGCTTCTTGTTATTGGAAGTCTTTTCAGGCTGATCCTCGGCTGCACTTTCTAGGATCGCCTGTAGCATGCGTTCCTTAAGTATTACCTTGGCCTCAGTTAATGCTTCATCACGCGCTTCCTGAATCATTTTGATTACCATCTCATCGGAGGCACGCAATAATTTATCCTTGAGTTGATCGATTAGCTGGGTTGTTTGTTCATTCATCGTCAATACCTACTGGGTTCAAATCTCAAATACCTCGAAAATATCAGCATGCAATTTGAGCTTAGAGCGAAGGGCAACTCAAATCCTGCTAACAAGCGAAGACACTTTATATAGTTGGAGTACTTTCTCTTCGAATGCTTCGTCACGTAAACATACCAGAGCGAACTTATTCGCCTGTTAAGAAGCACTCTTTTTATCACTTTGCAAAAGAGGGGCAGGGATAGCCGCTATGAACTCCCTTTGAAGGCAGAATTCAGGCACTACTATCCTTATAAATTACTCTTTCTACACAAATACTCGGCTCTTCCAATTATTCTGCTTGTTCATCAACGATGAGCACAGAAGGTTCAGATGTCAAGCGATTCACTTTGCCAATCGCATCTTTTAATATGGCTTCAAGCATTCGCTCTTTCAACAAAGCTTTTGCTTCACTAAGCGCTTCATCTTGAGCCTCCTTTACAACTTTGGCGATCTCTTCTTGAGATGCTGCCAATAACTTCTCTTTTAGCTGTCCCATTGTATTATTTGAATTGGTAGTCATAGGAAATCAGATCTGGTTTCTTAATAGAATTGAATAATATTCAATTGACAGACACAAATTCGGACTTTCGGAGCAGCATCGTCGGGAAGCTGCAAACATTTTATTGTCCGGGGGTAGATCGGCTTTGAAGGCCACGTGCAGAAATTAATGAACAATCACCTCTTTCTACATCATACACTACACAGCAGCCTTTTCTGTTCTGATGAACCGTTTCACAACAGGAAAACAACCCTGTTGCATTAAGCTGATATATACCAGCCATTCCGTATCAGTTTCGATCGCAATCCTTTTTGTCAAAAAATTGATTCAGAGACCAGCAAAGATCCAGTTTCAACAAAAGACCGAGCAAGTCTTCAAGTCAATCAAACCAGTTGACAAAAAGGTTCACAAAACGCTTGCCTTGTGCAGGTACCCTTTCACAAAGATCCTTCCAAAAAGAAAGGGTTGCGGGATATCTCCACATACAAACTGAGTTTTTGGCGTCATCCTGTACAAATCGCAGCTCTAAAGTTGCAATCTTTATAGTCGCTTTTGACCACCCCAAACCCTGGACCGAACACCAAATAATCGATCCGGGGTAGTGTAAAGATAATTTTTAACGGCTCTTTCATGAAGAGCATTAAAAAGAAGAGCGCATGCTTGTAATAATGATTACACCTCCCCTTATTCGCCTACAGCCTCTTCCAGACGTTTTGAAAAAGCAGGCAACACCTAACTTGACGCTACATTATTTGGCATATATTGTCAGGCGTTGTCCAATTTTGATCAAGCTATTGCTCATGTTATTCCATGTACGCAATTCAGATACAGATACCTTAAACTGCTTTGCAATTCTGATCAATGTGTCTCCTTTTCGCACCCGGTAAACAACTCGAGAAGGCTTTGCTGCTTCGGTTTTAGCTTCGGCAACTTCTACTTTTTTCTCTGGTTTTGCGGTAGTTTTCTCCTCTTTAGGCGCCGGCGCCTTTTCACTCGCTTTCTCGACAGCGATTTGCTTTGCCAATTCCTGGGCCCTGGCTATCAATAATCCAGAATCAAGTGCTGTTTTCTGTGATGCTGAAATAGGTCTTACCGAACGCATTCCGTATTGAATACGCATGGGCTTTGCGTCGGCTATTGATACGCCATTGGACGACGCGCCCACCGTAGCTATTTCACTGGATGAGATACCGCTTGAGTATTGAGTAACAGGCACAACCAATGGCTGCCCTATGTTGATAATTGTGCTACGCAGTCCATTTTTACGCATCAGAGAAGAAACCGAAACACCATACCGTCTTGCAACCTGGCCCAGTGTTTCACCTCTTTTCACTTTATGATGGCTCACAGCACGCTTCATAGAAGCGGGAATCTGCCGGTAACCCTCAGCAAATTTATCATAAGAATAGAGAGGGATTCGCAAATAATAAGCAGTTTTCGATGGTGGTAAATGCGTTCCTCTTAATTCGGGATTTAACGCCTTGATGGTTGCAAGGTCTGTACCAGCCAGGCCGGCAGCATCAGCCAACGACAACATGCCCTGAATCGGCACGTAATCGAACTCATACTCAGGCCCTGGCACAACACCATCGCCAAGCCCAAATTCTTTCGGATTTGAAGCCACGATCGCTGTCGCAATAAACATGGGTACATAATTCCGGGTCTCCCGCGGCAAATTATCGTACACATCCCAGTATGTAGCCTTACGATCCAGGTTTACCTGCGCACGGCGCAAATGGCGGCGCAATTTACCCGGGCTGTAGTTGTAGCCGGCCAATGCAAGCTGCCAATCACCAAACATTCGATGCAAGTCTTTCAGATGCTTTGCAGCAGCCCGTGTGGCTTTCTCAGGATTCATCCGATCCTCAACCCAGCCATTACTTTCCAGGCCATACGCCTTGCCTGTGGCGCGAATAAACTGCCACATACCAACTGCACGCGCCCAACTTTTCGCATTCGGATTTAATCCGCTCTCGATCATTGCGAGATACTTCAGCTCATCCGGGACACCTTCTTCTTCAAAAATCTTCTCGATCATCGGGAAATAGGTCTCTGCCCGCCCGAGCCAGTTGTTGATGTGTCTATCAGGATCCTTCAAAAGAAAAACGATACTCGACTTCACCCGCTCATTGATCGTCATTGGGATATCCGTACCCACAAATTCTATCTGAGGTAGCGTGATATTCTCAAACGGCGCACGGTCTGCCTCATTTATCGCGTAAAAGGCAGCATTACGTGCTTCAAAAATATCTCCCTGCTCAATCGCAAGTGAATCTGAAAATCCGTAGTAGCGCTCGTATTCAGTTACGACACTACGATACAATTCTCGAAACTGTGCATTTTCAACGATGGCCGGCTGATCAACCAATAAGGCCAAAGCATCCATGGACGCATCCAGCACTTCTTCAAAGGCCTCGTTATCATTACGGGCCTGTGCAGCGAGCATCTTTCCTTGATTCTCATAAATGCGCGACATGCGCAGCAACACCTGCGATTCTGTAAAATCATCTCCAGGAAAGCCGATATCAACGCCGGCGTTGTCACCCAGAATAAAAAGACGCATATCACCTAACTGCGGCGTTCCCTGAAAGGGCAATGCATCCATACGATCATAACTAAGATGCCGTAGCAGCCGGTGATCAGAATTCTGAATCTCAATCGTATTGTTGAGAGAAACATCTGTATAATCGAGTACTGGAGGCTGTGCCTGCTCTTGGCCAAATGAAAGGCTTGGACCAAGAATAAACAGCATCCCAAATAGCAAAGTGCGCATCATGGGCAAAAAAGCTTGTTTAGCGTGGAGGACCGAGGTGGCGTGTAATACGATACCGGAAAAAGAGAAATCTCAGGGTACTAACAGAATCGACTTACAGGATAGTTACAAGTTGCTACTAAAACAACCCTATTTAAAAGCTATCTGAATCAGGTGTATCGGCATGGCAAACAATTGGCGTAAACAACCAATACCAGCCACTCATGCAACTGCATACGCTCCAGGCCCTCACTGTCCTCACCCTCACTACCCACACCTTCACTGTCCACATACTTGCATGCATGGAAATTGTCTGCACGTTCTTCGATTCAACATCATGCGACTCTTAGAACCTGTTGAGATTTGAGGTTCGCAATTGAGAGAGATGAGATTTTGAGTGATTTTGGATACGACTTTTTGAGCGCATAGCAGCGTTACGTGTGACACGAGGGCCCAGCCCGACTGATGCAAATAAAAAAGCGGATTCAAAAGCACCAAAAGATCGCTCACTCAATGTGAAGATTGAACCTCAACAGTTTCTTAGCCTAAAGATAGTAAATAAGCACACTTACAAAAAAGGCTATCCGGCGCATAACCTTAGATCTTTTGTTAAACAGTGCGTTCCATTTTGGCGCAATCAACCCACCGCATCATCAAAACCACCACGT
>JBGCEN010000437.1:0-7933 GCA_045106435.1 Rhodothermales bacterium | reverse complement strand
ATGCCCTTCATGAAGGGCAGACGCATCTAAAACAGGTATATAATTGCCTTCATCTAGATAACCAAAAGACTCTCCTGCAGCTATCCACAGCTTTCCACTTGAAAGTGTAGTTACACTGCGCATAAGCTCATCTTCAAATCCTGCAACAGCACGCAAAACACTATCGCCTGCAGAAAGAGTAAATAATCCTGGATTTGCAGATAGGTATTCCGTTCCATCTTTCGCAGAGTGAATATCTGCCAATGATTTGGGTAGAGGTTGGTCAAGTTCGAGCTTTCTGATGGAATTAGAAAAGGCGCGAAGCTGAAACAACCCAGAATCAGTGAGCAAGTAAAGATGTCCGGCTTCTGATTGGCGGAAGCCTAAAACGGTATCCCACAAAGAATGCTTTGTCTGAAGAATATCTCCATTTTTAATGCGAGCGAGGTGTCCTTTATTTGATTGAACCCAAAGAACTGAGTCAGGTGTTTCAGTTATCTGGATAATCCAACTATCTGTCCAACCGGGAAAATTGTCCTGTGTGAATACTTCAAACTCTTTGCCATCAAAACGAGCAAGGCCTGAGCTGGTACCAACCCAGATATATCCATCCAGTGATTGGTGCAAGTCAGTGACATAGTTTGCGGGCAAGCCATTATCCGTAGACCAATTCTCTACTAAATAATCACTTAACAGAGAAGAGGTATTCTGGGCTAAAAGCGGGGAAGCAAATAAAAAAAGCGCTAAGAATAGAAGTTGTCTCATTCACGTATATCACAGAATACATGCTCTAGTCTAAAAAAATAGTATAACAATTTCGTTAGAAACAGTTGTAATTCCTGAATCTGTCACGCCTTACTTCATTTTGAAGTGCAGAATACTTGACTAGAATTTCTCACGTTTGCAGAATTTCGGCAGTTGATTAACGACATTTATTCTTCCCGTCCGCATTGCCTACAATCAGAGTCTCGTATGCTGAAAAACCGAATTTTGTTAATTGAAAGACCCTCTAGCAGACCTTCAACATGCATTACTGCAATGTCTTTTGCAAAATGGACCTGAAACTGTGCCTCAATAGCGCATGGAGCCTTCCAGTCGACGATCTTCCCTATTAAAAAGCTGAGAAGACTTCCAACAAGGAAGTGTTCCTCAGTTTTTACTTCAAAGGTCCATCGAGGGCGTGAGTCTGTACCGCTAAGTCGAACCTGTGATGCTGTTCTTTTAAACGCGTCGGTAATGCTTTGAGCTTGCTCAGCACTGCTCTTGCTGCTCCAGGAGGCCAAACCGCGATGGGTCATAGTGATGAGCAGATGACCAGGCACTATGCGGCGCTTGTGGCAAAGATGAGCGTTAAAGACGCCACGCGCCTGGCGGAATCAATGGGGCTTGCCAAAAAGCCCGGAGCCATTCGGAATATGAAGTCAAATGCAAACCAAGGGGACACTTGAGCGGACACTTCTTGGAATTATCAACAAAAGCCGCCCAAACAGTACTAAAAACAAGGTTTTTTAATACGAAAAGCCCAGCCTTACGGGGCTGAGCTTCTCTATTCGCCATTTCGGTAATCCGGGAGGCGAAACTCTTACTAATTTTAAACTACTGTATGCTCAAGCAATTGAAAGGTATCCGAACCAGTCTAACATGAGGATAACATTCAATAAAACAAGGAACACCAGCAGCACAGTACCTGAAATCAATTGACTTTCTGCAAACTCTTCAGATACAGTGTAGTCGTGCGGATGCTTCATATTTTCTAGGCTAACACGGTAGGGCTTGTAGTGACACCTGTGACTCTAGATATCGGCACTGTACTGAAATACTTAAGCGATTGGTGCTGGATATTTTATATACATCAAGTACTTTGTACAGACCGTCATCTTGAGCCTGTCGAAAAGCCTGCCCTCAACTTGATTGGGGGATCTCTCGAAATACCATGAATCCGTTTCAGCGAATTACTTGCGGGCTTTGCTGTGAAAGGAGAAAGGGCAAAAAAATGATTGCCCTTCCCTTCTTTCTTTCAAAAACATTGAACATTAAACGCTGAACCAGGAACCCCGCCAGCCCTACTTCTCCCACACCGGCAGCCTTCCGCTTGTCCACGGCACACCGGCAGCCTCTGCGGCGTCCTCGATTCGTTTCAAGTCTCCATCGATCAACTGGCGCAACCGGCTCAAAATATCGCCAAATGCATCAGAAACAATTTCATACTGCCGGCGCTGCGTGCCTGTTACCTCTTGGATAGAGCCTGACCATGCGCCACCTGTAATGCGAGACATCCTGCGCATCAGCGAGACGTCTGAAGGTTCATTGCGCCGGCCTTTTGTAGGATCACCTGACAGAGATTCTCTTACCTCGCGCATCTCCTGTGCAAGGGTATTCAACTCTGCATGAATATCAGAGACATCAGCCGGCGTTTCAGTGATGGCTTTTTGTAATGCCTCACTTCTTTCCATCGCTTCATTTAATGCTGCACTGGCACCCATCACCGCCCGTTGTAATCTGGCTGTTTCTTTCTGAAAAGCCACAACCTGTGGTGTGCGTGGCGTCATCTCACCGAGCAATGGCACGACATTGAATGTCTGCGATCCAGCTAACGCTTCAACCTCGCCATCCACTAGACGCGATAACGATACGGCGTACATTCCCGGAACGACGTACGGCCCACTGCCTCGTGTGCCTCCAGGATTAGAAGATGGATATCGCAGGTCCCAATTCACGTTATGCAAGCCGGCAGAAGCGCTGCCTTTCAGGCGTCGGACTACACGTCCTTCTGCGTCTGTTATCGTCACTATAACTTGTGGATCTTCCTCAACATCTTCCGCCTTCAGAGATTCCCAAGACGGGTAGAATACGTCTTCCCCTGCCTTCCGCGCTTTGGCTTCTTCTTTCTTGCGTCGGCTTTCACGCGTCGTTGATGCTTCTTTCAAATGGTAATAGATAGAAGCGCCGGCCGGCGGATTGTCTGCAGTCCAGAACCGCGATCCCTGCCATCCGGGATCTGGCGAGGAAGGGACAAATAGGGATGCATCGCTTACAGGAAGAATGGCAGATTCCTGCGCCAATGTTTCCTCTGTTAAAGATCGCAGTATTTCAAAATCATCCAGCACATAAAAGCCACGACCAAATGTGCCAAGCACCAGATCATCGTGTTGCTTTTGAATCGCTATATCTGCCACCATAATCGTTGGCAGGCCTTTTTTCAATTGCCTCCAGGATTCACCATAATTATTAGAGAAGAAGACGCCGTACTCCGTACCTGCATACAACATCGCCGGGTTTTTGTGGTCTTCTTTTAGCACATAGACCGTCCCTTTCTCAGGTAGATCGCTGGAAATAATATCCCATGATTTTCCAAGGTCTGTACTCTTGGCTATGTACGGTTTAAAGTCGCCGGCTTTATGGTTATCGAACGAGGCGTACACTGTATTTACATCATGAGACGAGGGGACAAGGCTTGATACAAAGGTCGTATCTGGAATACCTCTAATGCTTTGGATCTGGCGCCAATTGCCTCCACCATCTTCCGTCACTTGCATCACACCATCGTCTGTGCCTACCCAGATTAGACCTTCCTGCAGCGTTGATTCAGACATAGAAACAATGCTATTCCAGGTGGAGGTAGATCGATTCTTTGCCATCGCATCAACACTCCAAACGCGGCCCATGAGTTTTAGCGAGTTTCTGTCTATTTGCGCCGTCAGGTCATCACTGATTGGCTGCCAGTTGCTGCCACGATCATCGCTGCGAAATACCCGCTGCGCTGCGGCATACAATCTTGCAGGATTATGCGGACTAATAAGCAACGGTGTATCCCAATGCCAGCGCAACGCCGGCTCTCCAGGCTCTGGCAATGGCTGGATCGAAACGCGCTCACCGGTTGCAAGATTAAACCGGGTCATGCCGGCATACTGCGATTCTGAGTAGACAATATTCTGGTCCGTTGGATCGATTCTCGTCACAAAGCCATCGCCTCCCTGGGTAAGGAACCAGTCGCCTGTATCTGCACCACGCCTCGTGGTTGTACGGGAAGGTCCACCCAACGTGCTGTTGTCTTGCGTGCCGCCATATATCCTGTAAAATGGACGCGTGCTATCAACCTCTATCCTGTAAAACTGCGCAAGCGGTAAGTTCTGAAACCAATCCCATGTTGCGCCGGCATCGAAAGTCTGATACAAACCGCCATCTCCTCCAATAAGCAAGTGTTCAGCATCTTCTGGATCAACCCACACCACATGATCATCAACGTGCCGCCCCGATAGACCGAGGTTTTCCCAATTTTCTCCGCCATCATGAGACACGGCTGTTACGGTACTTACCGAGAATACACGATCTGGATCATTCGGATCAACAAATAGCTCCTGGTAATAGTTACTGCTTGAAACGCGATCGCTCATGCGCTGGAAATTGATGCCATTGTTTGTTGAGCGATAAAAGCCTCCTTTCTCCGTTGATTCTGCGATGGCATAGACAACATCAGAATCAGCCGGCGAGATCGCCAAACCAATGCGACCAATTTGTCCACCTGGCATCCCACTCGATTTCTCCCACGTAGCGCCTCCGTCTTCAGATCTGTAGAGCGCTGATTTGGGGCCGCCGGCGATCAGGCTCCATTGGCGTCTGGCTCGCTGCCAGGTTGCCGCCAGAAGAACATCCGGGTTATTCGGGTCCATCACAGCATCCGCCACACCCGTCCACTCATCGATTCCCTCCATAACCTGCGCCCACGTTTCCCCGCCGTCGGTTGTTTTGTACAGCCCGCGTTCCCCGCCGGCATTCCATAGCGGCCCCTGTGATGCGACATACACAACGTCTGAATCGCGTGGGTCTATCAGAATACGCGCAATGTGCTCCGACTTGTCGAGACCTACATTCTTCCATGACCTCCCGCCGTTAAGCGATTTGTAAACGCCATCTCCATAACTAACAGACCGCTGGGGATTATTCTCTCCGGAGCCGGCCCAGATCACATTGGGATTGTTTGGATCAATCGCGATAACACCAAACGAATACGAGCCTTCGCCATCAGCTATCGGCCTGAAGGTTGTGCCGGCGTTATCTGTTTTCCAGAGGCCTCCAGAGGCTGTTGCTAAATACCAGGTACTTGGATGATCTGGATGAATTGCGATGTCTGAAATACGGCCAGAAATAGCGGCCGGCCCAATGGACCTGAACTTCAGTCCACCAATTGCACGGGTAAGCAGATCAACTTCTTTCTCTTTTTCCTGTGCCACTGCGCGTTCTGGGGAAAAAGAAAGCTGAAGCATTAAAAGGGATAGAAAAATAATGCAAGTGCTGGACTTTAAGGAATTCAACGATGGACCTCGTGGTATAGATTTACGCGGTAGGCTGATTGGATTTGAAATACACTTAACCCGTCATCCTGAACGAAGTGAGGGATCCATAGAATTCATGGAGCAATCTCAGTAATATTAATCCTTGTATGGATCCCTCACTTCGTTCAGGATGACAATTGTTACAGCCTTCTAATAAGGCTCGGCAATTTCAGGTCTTTTGCAAAAAGTATAAAAGCAAAAAGCGCCGCCGCTTATTTAATTAAGCGACGACGCAATTTGCAAAATTCCTGCGTGGAATAAAAATCAGGTTGGGAAATTAACAGCTGATTCTATTAACCAAGACTAAGCTTTCCGGTAGATTTCCCCACCTGTAGCCCTAAACTCTTCTGCTTTTTCTTCCATCCCCTGACCCAATGCAGTTTCTTCCATGAGGCCTTGATTCTTGGCATAATCACGTACATCTTGCGTGATTTTCATTGAGCAGAACTTTGGACCGCACATAGAACAAAAGTGTGCCACCTTTGCAGAATCTTTGGGAAGCGTTTCGTCGTGATATTCCTTTGCTCTCTCTGGATCCAGACCCAGGTTAAACTGGTCTTCCCATCGGAATTCAAAGCGCGCTTTCGAAAGTGCATTATCTCGTACTTGCGCACCCGGATGTCCTTTTGCAAGGTCTGCAGCATGGGCAGCAATTTTATACGTAATCACACCCTCTCGCACATCGTGCTTGTTCGGTAGGCCGAGGTGTTCTTTGGGTGTCACGTAGCACAACATGGCTGTACCGTACCAGCCGATCATGGCAGCGCCAATGGCTGAAGTAATGTGGTCGTATGCCGGCGCAATGTCTGTAGTAAGTGGGCCAAGCGTGTAGAACGGTGCTTCATGGCACCACTCTAATTGTTTGTCCATATTTTCTTTGATCATGTGCATTGGCACATGGCCCGGGCCTTCATTCATAACCTGAACATCGTACTCCCAGGCACGCTCGGTAAGCTCGCCCTGAATTTTCAATTCGGCAAACTGAGCTTCATCATTTGCATCGGCAATAGATCCCGGACGTAGACCATCTCCCAAAGAAACAGACACGTCGTATGCCGCCAATATCTCACAAACCTCATCCCAGTGGGTGTAGATGAAATTCTCTTTATGATGAGACAAGCACCACTTCGCAAGAATAGATCCGCCACGAGATACAATACCCGTAACACGATTTACCGTTTTAGGTACAAAGCGAAGCAATACGCCGGCGTGTAATGTGAAGTAATCTACGCCCTGCTCTGCTTGCTCAATCAGCGTATCTCTGAAGATTTCCCAGGTCAGGTCTTCAGGCACACCGTCTACTTTTTCGAGCGCCTGGTATATTGGCACTGTGCCAACTGGAACCGGGCTGTTGCGCAGCATCCACTCACGGGTTTCATGGATGTTTTTGCCTGTAGACAAGTCCATGATATTGTCAGCGCCCCAGCGGGTCGCCCACACCATTTTCTCTACTTCTTCAGCAATAGAAGACGTCACAGCAGAGTTCCCCATGTTGGCGTTGATCTTCACCAGGAAGTTGCGGCCAATGATCATCGGCTCAAGTTCAGGATGATTGATGTTGGCCGGGATAATCGCGCGTCCACGTGCTACTTCACTGCGCACAAACTCAGGTGTAATTTCGCCCCCATTTCCTGCACCAAAAGATTGACCCGTATGCTGACTCAATAAGCCGGAGTCTTTTAGCGCTGCAATGTTTTGATTTTCCCTGATGGCAATGAATTCCATCTCAGGCGTAATGATGCCTTTTTTAGCATAATGCATCTGCGTTACCCGCTTTCCAGGCAGGGCCCGTTTGGGTGTACGCACATGATCAAAACGGAGCGGTTGCAACCGTTCGTCATCCAGACGCGCCTGTCCGTATTCGGAAGAAAGCGCTCCTAGCTCTTCAAAATCGTTGCGTTCTTTGATCCAGGGCTCCCTGATACGGGCGATCCCTTTGGTTACATCAATTTTAAGATTGGCGTCTGTGTACGGACCCGAGGTGTCGTACACGTAGATGTCTGGATTCTCAGCAGCACCAAAAAGGGACGGTGTATCTGACTGAGCAATTTTCCTCATCGGCACGCGAATATCAGGCCGGCTGCCTTCAATGTATACCTTCTCGGAGCCCGGCATAGGGCTCGTCATTTCTGCGGCTAATTCTGCAGCTCGAATGGCAGGGTTTTCGAGTATATGGCCTAAAGACGATCCGTCTCCGCTGGCCTCAGGGGGCATAACGGGCATAGCTTCACTTGTCTGTTCTGAATGAGAATGGTAGGAGCGAAGCCAGAGGCGCCGATAATAGCACTTCTTAGAAAGGAGGACTCAGTATTGCAAAAGCTTCCCTACGCCGGTGTTGTCCGGTTCAGGTTCAAAGGGACTTTCTCAGCTTACCCAATTAGCTGGTGTAGTGGGTTCGGCACCCCTAGCTTCGCCTGCCCCTAAAATACAAAATTCCGCGGGATGTTCCAATTCTATTTTGGCGATTATGGCTTGGGCATTTTGAAGTGCCCTCTTTTGGTGTCGGTGTGTCGGTGTGTCGGTGTGTCGGTGTGTCGGTGTGTCGGTGTGTCGGTGTGTCGGTGTGTCGGTGTGTCGGTGTGTCGGTGTGTCGGTGTGTCGGTGTGTCGGTGTGTCGGTGT
>JBGCEN010000436.1:0-18840 GCA_045106435.1 Rhodothermales bacterium | reverse complement strand
TTGATTTTACTGGGTCAGGATGGCAGCGAGAGCGGAGCAGAAGCCATTCACTTCCAGTGTGCCGACAAAGACTGAATGAAGTCACTGATATGCCATCAGTGACTCGTTCCGGGTTTAGCGTTCAAGGTTCAGCGTTACTCTGGATACATCGCTCTTTTTCAACTCACCCGCAAGTGCGGTTATTTTGCATTTCCAAGTTGCTTAGTATTTAGTTTATTGCTTCTTTAAAACCTCCCATTACGTGGTATTGCGACTGGTGGCATTTGAGGGGTAGCAACCGAATGTAGCATGGCATAAGGAGAGACGAAGGGTTTTCTTCTCACCATCCTTTCTTGCTCTCAAATTCGAACCCGTCGAATCTAGCATATCTACGTACCAGAGCATTGAGTACTCCTGTTTTACCCTTACCATCCCGCGCGTCCACATGTCGTTAAAAAAAACGCAGTCAACTGTTCGTTGGTTTTTTCAGCCGGCTCTTTTAACCTTTTGCTTGAGTATGCTCCTGCCGGCGCAAGTTTTTGCGCAAGGCAAAACGTCAACTTACGAGACATCAACCCAGACACTTTCTCTACAGGAATTGAAAGCGCGGCTGCCTGAAAGGGTATTGGCTAAATTCGACACCCCTCAACACCCTAACCGGTTAACCACCTCCGAATCACAAACGGCACGCAACGCTGCAAGAGCAAGCGCTGTCGCTGATGAAATACTTCTAAACCGGATATACGATCGGCTCACAAGAAAAGCATCGTTTTACGAAGATGCTTCGGTGGCAAAGCAAAAATTTGTTAAAGGAAATGAGCAGGATTCGCTTGTACTGGTCCAGCTTTTCAATAATACTGATGGCAATATGTGGACAACAAATACGGGCTGGCTCACCGGCGCGTTATCCACCTGGCACGGCATTTCTCTGGATGAAGAAGGCTATGTCATCGAAGTTAGTCTTCCAGGCAACCAACTGGCCGGCACTATTCCCGGCGATATCACTGCACTTGTCGATCTCCGTGTACTCAATCTGACAGACAATCTTCTGGCAGGCAGCATTCCGCCAGCGATTGACCAGCTAACAGAACTGCAAATTCTGGACCTCAGCTTCAATTTCCTGGAAGGCACCATCCCTTCCTCAATCACTGAAATGCCGTCTCTTACCAAGCTTATATTGTGGGGCAATCAGCTCACGGGGGCAATCCCTTTTTCGATTGGAGACATGATTCAGCTTGAAGAACTCTGGCTTTTTCAGAACCAGCTTAGTGGAGCAATTCCAAGCAGCCTTGGAAATCTCCAAAACCTGACCCGGCTTTATCTCGATGTAAACAACTTTACAGGATCTATACCTGAGAATATTGCTGAAATGGCAAACCTGGAGGAGCTTTTCCTCGACTTCAACGAGCTAACCGGGACCGTACCGGCTGAATTTGCCGGCCTCCAAAATCTAGTGGTCCTGTACGCCGGCGACAACCCTTTGGGGGGGACCTTTCCCGAAGCGTTAACCAGCATGTCAGCATTACGTGTCCTCTCTATCGCAAATGCAGAGATGACTGGGACCATTCCTGCTTCAATTGACGGCCTGACCTCATTGAGCCAACTGCACCTGAATGGTAACCAGTTGGAAGGCGGCATACCGGAAACGATTAACAATCTGTCAAATCTAACACAACTGAACCTTGCAAATAATCTGCTTTCAGGCAGAATCCCATCGGACTTTAACTCAAACTCCCCCAACCTGGTTAGACTTTGGCTGAACAACAATATGTTTTCCGGAGATATCCCTGGTACCCTTGGATTTCTTCCTTTATTGCAAACGTTGGATCTGTCCGTCAATCAACTTTCGGGGCCTATTCCTCCCTTCCCGTCCAATGAATCGCTTAGATTTCTTTATGTGAACGATAACCAACTCTCAGGCAGCGTCTCCGGTCAGTTTGATGCCAGCCCCCTTCTGACAGAGCTCGATTTATCAAACAATTTCCTTTCTGGCGATTTACCTAGAACGATGGGAGGCTTCTTGATCATGGAGGAGTTATACCTTGCCGGAAATGAATTTACAGGTGCACTGCCAGAATCAATGAGCAACCTGCAGGCGCTGAGTATTCTAAATCTGTTTAACAACCAGTTTTCGGGCGAAATTCCAAGTCTTCTGGCAGAATTACCCGAACTGTTTGTTCTTGACCTTGGAGCCAACCAGTTTACCGGCAGTGTCCCTGCAGGCATCGGACAACTGCCTGAACTGGCCTTCCTCCTGCTGGATTTCAATAATTTGACAAGCGAATTGCCGGCATCCTTCTCAAGTGCCAACAATTTATTCGGTATCACCGTTGTTGACAATCAGATTACAGGGGTCCCTGATTTAAGTACGGTGCCTTTCCTTAGCATTGTAGAACTGCAGGATAATCGCCTCGATTTTGGGGATATTGAACCGCTTCTTGGCCTGACCCTCAATAACCTGACCTATAATCCGCAAAAAGAAGTCTATCCCATCATAGACGACCTTGGTACATCTGTCAGATATAGCGTAGACCTCGACGGCACTTCGAATCTCTATCAGTGGTACAGGAATAACATCGCGATCGCCGGCGCAACCAGTGCAACACTTGAACTCGAAAACACCGGCAATCAAACTGCCATGGATACCATTCTGGTTGATGTGACAAGCAATGTGGTTCAAGGTCTCGTTTTATCCAGCGTACCGGCTCGTACCGATGCCGTATTAAGCGAGGCGTCTATTTTTCCCGACAACCCAACGTTGTCCGCCGGCGATGTGCTACAATTTGCGGCGCTAGGCCTTGATCAATTTGGGAGCGCGCGCTTGTTTACAACTGCGTGGACCAGCACAGGGGGTGCAATCGATGCAAACGGCGTCTTTACAGCCGGCGATCTAAATGGCACGTTTGAGGTTTCTGCTGCTGACCTTTCCGGCTTTATTACAGCCACCACAACCTTGACCATTGAAAATGGCAGTGGATCAACCAGTATAGAAGAAACCATTCCAGGAGAAACGAGCTACGTGCTCCAGCAAAACTATCCAAATCCCTTCTTTTCCCGTACACAACTGAGTGTCCAATTGAGCAAAGCAACCTTTGTTCAACTTAAAGTATTCGATTTGCTGGGCAGAGAGATGGCCACTGTTGCTGATCGTGTCCTCCCCGCGGGTTCACATGTCTTCCCTGTCTCCACAGAAGCATGGCCAGCCGGCGTCTACTTTTATACCCTGGAAGCCGGCAATACCACATCAACACGATCTATGGTTAAAACCAGATAGCCTGATGTCGTAAATGCCCCATGAAATTCGCATTTAAGAATAAGAGGCCCTGTCCGATATAAAAAGGACTAGTTTATTGCTACCCCCCGGTAGCTTAATAGGCCCTAGTTCTCAGGATCTTGCAAGCAGGCACGACCATATGGTCGTGCTTTTTTTGTTTTTTGGAGATTCTGAATATGGAAAACACTTCGAAATTGGACATTCCTTGTTGGGCCTTCAATATTCGAGACTTTGTCAATCAGACAAAGTCGAACTAGTCCAATCCCGCCAGAATTTCTCCGAGCAGCTTGTCCCGGTCAGACTGGAATCTTTCTATCAGATTTGCCGGCGCACCATCAACGATATGCTCCAGACCCGCCAATTGCCCATCATGTGTAGCGCTCCAGCTGATCATCTCTAATATCAGTGGCAGGAGGTCTTTTCCTTTAGACGTGAGGCTGTAGATATATTTGGACGATTTATCCGGATCTATCTGCTTTGACAACAAACCAGCGGCTTCCATTTTTGACAGCCTGTTTGCCAGAATGTTTGTTGAGATCTTTTCTGGCGACCGCAAAAAATCCGAATAGTAACGCTTCTTCTTAAAAAACAGATCGCGAATAATAAGCAGACTCCACTTATCACCGAACGTATCTAAAGCAAAAGTAACCGGGCACGTGCTGCTGCTCCGGTTTTCTTCCTTCTTTTCTGATGTATCAGACATAAAATTTTGAGACGCTTGCCAATTCACTTGCGTTTTGCAAGTAAATTCAGCTTATTAAATACACTTGCATTTTGCAAGTAATCTACCACAATTTAAACCAGACATCAAATAGTTGTGCAACGTATCATCATATTGATCTTAACATTAATGCTAGCTGGCCGCTCAATGACACTGGCCTTCATCTCAAGAGCTGGCGGAACGATGGCCGGCGACCCGCCTGCCGCCTGGCTTATGCCGCTGATTGGAGACGCCATCATCGGCATAGGTGCCCTTTTCGTGGCCTTTTTATTCATGAAGAAAAAGGGCCTGTGGGTCTGGACTACGCTTATGATTTGGAATGTGGTCGGCATCTGGGATGCACTCTCGGCATTTCTGATTCACCTCACCGTTCCCTGGCCGGCTTTTTTCATGACACAGATCTTTGGGTCCTCTATGTTTTTCATGGCCAGCGTGATGCACCTGATCATCATCATCTTGCTGAGCCAGCCCAAGATGAAGTCTGCAATTCTGGGGTTTGATGCGTGAGTTCGGGGTTGGCGTTCTTCAATTATCAATGCGAATCAGGGGTTGAATCGGTTTTATTTTCTGCATTCCTGACAATACTCGGCGTCATCCTCAACTTGATTCTGTCTCTATATCACAACTTGTTAAATCGTTTAAAATCGACTAAAATGAGCGATCCTTGCCCTTAGCGTCATCCCAAACTTGATTTGGGATCCATGAAAAACATTGGGAATTTTGCCTGTTTAGCTCTTGTCTGCTCGAAGTATTACACAGTTCATATGTTTTCTGAATATGCCGTCTTTTTTTTGATCTTACATGGATCCTCAATCAAGTTGAGGATGACAGGGGGAATAGTTGAATCGAATTAGAAAACTGTATCTAAAACCCTGATTCGCATTATTAGTAAAGAGGTAGACCAAACGTTATCACCCCATCCTAACGTCTCCTAGTCAATAATCATCCCCCCGCAGGCCTCGCCCCTCGCCAGCCGGCAAGCCTCATTTGCTCCAATTGCGCCAAGTCATCAGCGTATGCGGGCAAGCCGGCAAGATTTGTGTTTTCGCCCGGGTCTTCCGCCAGATTGTATAACTCTGTCGCAACAAATTCCTTGGTTGCCCAATTCATCCAGCGAACGTAATGAAATCTTGATGTGCGCATACTGTAACCCATGTACTCAACACCATCGGGAGCAATCCAGATACCCTCTCGAAAGAACTGGCTAAACACAGCTTCTTTCCACTCTTGATGCGGATTGTTAATCAGCGGGACAAAACTGCTGCCCTGTAAATCTTCGGGTATCGGCAGGCCGGCTAATTCACAGAGGGACGGGTATATATCGACAAATTCTACCAGGTGATTCACTTGCGCGCTGCCTGAATGATTGGCATCAGACGGAGAACGAATGATTAGCGGTGCATGGGTATCGATGTCATAGTTGGTCATTTTCCCCCAACTGTTGTGCTCACCGAGCTTCCAGCCATGATCTCCCCAAAGTACCACGATGGTGTTTTCAGCAAGTCCTAAAGCCTCCAGCTTGTCGAGTAGCCTTCCAACCTGCGCGTCAATGTAGCTTACAGATGCGTAGTATCCGTGCTTGAGCCGGCGTGCATCTTCTGGGCTCACGCCCCCATCAAAAGGATGAGCTACGTCTTTAAAATCGCTATATCCACGCAGTTCGCGCATGTTGTTGATCGCCATGACCGGGCCATCCGCCGGCACTTCGCCATCTTCTGCGGCGGGGATGGTTTCCGGGTCATACAGATCCCAATATTTTTTCGGTGCATTAAATGGCAGGTGAGGGCGATAGAATCCGATCCCAAAGAAAAAGGGTTGCTTCTGCGTCTTCAACTCCTCCAGTTTTTCAAGCGCTACATCTGTTTGGGCGCCATCGTAGTAGACATTATCCGGCATATCTACAATTTCTGTTGAAGCAGCTTTCAAGTACCACTGGCCGTATTGATCGATATACCGGTCTTGATCGCCGGCAGCAATGATCTCTGCTTTGCGCGCTTCCTGAATGGACACGTTATCGGGATGGCGATATACTGCATCCGGATCAAATGGGTAGCCATCTACATGAAGCTTTGGTTCGCTCCAAGAAAGAGAATCGGGGATGGTGTTGTGATAAAGTTTCCCAATGGCCACCGAGTGGTACCCATGCTGCTTGAAGTATTGAGGCAATGTTACCACGTCAGGTAAATTGTCCCTAAAGCGCGTCTGTAGATCCCACACGCGCAGCGAATCAGGTCGCAGGCCCGTCATCAGACTAGAACGAGAAGGGCTGCACACGGCCTGCTGGACGTGCGCCTGCATAAAGGTTGTACCCGTTTGCGCCAGTCGGTCAATATGAGGCGTCTTGATATGCGGATTGCCATAAGGGCCAAGCTCAGGCCGCAGATCGTCGATGGCAATGAAAAGAATATTGGGTGGTGCGGTAGCTTGCTCTTGCTCACATCCAGGCAGAAGCACAAAGTACAGCAAGCAATACGATAACAGTACGGTTTTTTTCAACATCAGGTATCCACTAATATAAATCAACCAAGATGAGCGTGGGATATCCCATCAAATAAATGCTCGCTTTTATCCCCGCCCCACAAATCCGTACCCGGAGACGTTAGACATAGCCAGGACTAGAAAGGCACCGGCCTCAATCCCTGACTAAACGCTTCGATAAAAGCCCCCGCTCAACGCCACGCATTTGGCGGGATAGCCCCGCACAAAATTTTTTTGTTCAACATCGTATTCGAATACAAAATAGATAAAGCCTAGGTCAGGTACTACAATCCTTCAGCCATTGCTTTATCTATCAAAACCTATTAAACAAGGAAACGCCCGATCTCCCCACCACAAAGAGACCGGGCGTCGCCTACCCTGCGATCAATCTCCGCCTCATCCACATCCAGTTGATGCACCACATGAAGGACATGAATAACATGCCCCGGAGCGTACGGTAATGGTACCACATACCGAGCAAGGAGGTGCATCGCCCTGATTCTTGAAAGTTGCTCCCGGCTTGGGGGCAGCTGTTACTGCTGCGCCGGCATCATCACTTTCGAGCGTATTCATAAACGCTTCCAAGGTTTGTCCGACAAGCGAATCAGGTTTATCAAAATCAATAGCCATCTGAACTACGTCCTGCGCTGGTCCCTTGGTCTCAGCTTCCAAAGTTGCACCCGTGACCGGGTCATTTTTTTCAACTTCTCTGTGCTGTCCAAGGAATTTCAGTGCGAGGTAGCGGAAGATGTAATCCATGATCGACTTGGCGATCGGGATTTGTTTGTTGTTTGTAAATCCGCTAGGCTCGAAGCGCGTATGGCTGAACTTGTTGCAAAGATCTTCGAGTGGCACACCGTACTGGAGTGCAATCGAAATCGCTGTAGCAAAAGCATCCAGCAAACCGGCCATTGTCGAGCCCTGCTTTGCCATGGTGATAAAAATCTCACCCGGCATTGCTTCTTCCGGATACAAGCCGATATGGATATACCCTTCGTGGCCGGCAACAGAAAACTTGTGCGTTACTGAAGGGCGCTCGTCAGGCAGACGTTTCCGAATCGGTTTGTAAACGATTTTCTCAACAATCTTCTCGGCCAATTCTGGCTCCGCAATCATGGCACCATCACCTGATGTTTCAGGGATGTCGTTGCCCTTGGTGTTCCCCCCTTTACGGGTGGCCAATGGCTGGCTGCGTTTAGAATTTTCACGATAAATAGCAACAGCCTTGAGGCCAAGTTGCCATCCCTGAACATATGCATCCATGATCTCTTCGATGGTGCAATCTTCAGGGAGATTCACTGTTTTACTAATGGCACCCGAGATAAACGGCTGGGCTGCAGCCATCATCTTGATGTGTCCCATATGATGAATGAATCGCTCACCATTAAAAGGCTTAAAGGCACAGTCGAACACCGGAAGATGATCTTCTTTTAAGTTAGGAGCTCCTTCAATGGTGTCATTTTCCTCAATGTAATCGAGGATTGCCCGCACGTCAGACTCGCTATATCCGAGCTGACCAAGTGCCGCCTCAACCGTGTTGTTCACAATTTTGAGGAGGCCATCACCTTTTCCTGCAAGCAATTTGTATTTGACCAGCGCAATATCTGGCTCAATACCTGTTGTATCACAGTCCATCATGAATGCGATGGTCCCTGTAGGCGCAAGCACAGTTGCCTGAGCGTTACGGTAGCCATGCTCTTCACCAAGTGCTACACAACGGTCCATCGTTTCCTGTGCTGCGGTCTGCAAGTATTCAGGACAGCTAGGATGTATCTCTTTTACCGCATCCCGATGCATATGCATTACTTCGAGCATCGGTTTGCGATTTTTCTTGTAGCCGGCAAAAGGTCCGATTTTTTCGTTGGCTGCAATCTCGGCGCTTCGGGCGTACGCTTCTCCATGCTCGATCGCCATGATCGCGCCGGCAACAGCACGGCCCTCATCGCTATCGTAAGGAAGGCCCATCGCCATCAACATCGCACCAAGGTTGGCAAAACCAAGTCCAAGCGGACGGTAGTCGCGTGAGTTCTTCGCAATTTCTTTCGACGGATAGCCGGCGTTGTCCACCAGGATTTCCATCGCGGTAATCATAATCCGGCTCGCAGCGCGGAAACGCTCTACGTCAAACGAGCTGTCTGCACGCTGGAATTTGCGCAAGTTCAAAGAAGACAGATTACAGGCTGAGTTATCCAGGTGCATGTATTCGCTACATGGATTACTGCTGTTAATCGGTCCTGTGTTCTTAACCGTATGCCATTTCTGAATGGTATCCTCGTACTGCATGCCGGGATCTCCACATACGTGTGTCCCTTCAGCAATTTTGTAGAGCAGATCCCGTGCATCCATTTCACCTACTGGCTCGCCGCCTTTGGCAGCCAATAGCTTCATAGACTCGCCTTTTACAGCGGCATCCAGGAATACATCATCAGCGCGAACAGATTGGTTTACATTCTGGAACGATACAGAGCCATAGGCCGGCCCGTTAAATGAACCGTCGTATCCTTCTTCAATCAGTGCCCAGGCTTTTCTCTCTTCTTCCTGCTTGGCCGTTACGAACTCCAGAATATCTGGATGCCAGCATTTCAACGTCTGCATAATCGCAGCACGTCTCGTTTTGCCACCGCTCTTGATCGTGCCGCCCGTTGCATCCTGTACACGCATAAAGGAAACAGGACCAGAAGGCTGTCCGCCGCCTGAAAGCTTCTCACTGGTTGAACGGAGCTTCGACCAGTCAGCACCAACGCCAGATCCATATTTGAACAGGCGTGCGCTTTCTGACATGAGTTGCCATATATCATCAATAGAATCTTCTACAGAAATGATAAAGCAGGCAGACGCCTGTGGTCTTTCGTATGGATCAACTTCAACAACCCGGTTGGTTTTTTCATTCCAACCATAAATCGTTTTGTCTCCCGTGTCACGAACGCCGTACTGATGATTTAGTCCGACGTTAAACCATACCGGAGAATTAAACGCAGCGTACTGGTTTACACATAACCAGGTGAGTTCATCATAAAAGCGATCAGCATCTTCCTTTGAAGCAAAGTAATCCTGCTCGTGACCCCAATCCGAAATCGTCCTGGTAACGCGGTGAATAAGTTGCTTGAGTGAATGCTCACGCCCTCCCTTCGCAGGATCTGGACCCGAGCCCACATCACCATAAAAATATTTACTGGAAACAACGTTGGTTGCCAGCTGGCTCCAGGATGTTGGAAACTCAACATCCTTCTGCTCAAAAATTGCTTCTCCTTTGTGGTTCTTTATCGCTGCTGTTCTTTTCTCGAATTCGACAGAATCGAAAGGGTGTTGATTCTCTGTGGAAAAAACACGTTCTATTTCCAGACCTTGGTGCAGGGATGTAGAAAAAAGGTTGTCTTTTTTTGTGGATGAACCCATTATCTGTTTATTGCTTTGGACAGACATATTTGCTTAAATCGAAAAGTTTTGTGTTAGGTACTGCGGTGGTGGACCTAGCTATTTTGTAATGTTACATAAACCTATAAAAGAGATGCAGTACGTAGGTCTACCTGAAACGGGATAAGACTCCAGCGAATGGGGAGGGGCAACCCCGTTTCAGCAACGTTACATTTGGCTTGAATAACGGCTATTAAAAAACCGTAACAAACCGCATATGTCCGTTGAACATTATCGTATACAATAAAAAAAGTAAACGGATCGATTGCAAGTACTTTTTTTCCACAAAGCACAGGTGTTACAACTCCGTTCCAAATTGTGCGATTAAGCATTGAATTAGGGGAATTTAAGCACTTCCTACTATCTTTCAACAAAGAAACCCACAAGATCTCCACATTCCCACAACCATCTAGCAGTAGTTTTCCACATACCCACATTGTGAAGATCATGTTGACCGGGCCCATTTTAAAACAATAACGGTTTTAAAAGATGACTTACACAGAGGCAGTCGTTACATCCCCCCGCCCGTAGGGAGAAATACTTACTTTTTCAAAGACCTTTGGCTGACGCCGGCAATGTTTTACCCTGCCAATTTGTACGCAGGTTGGCTTTTCAGAGACATCCCCAGACTGCCAGTAAAAGGAAATACTGCATAACGTTTCATGGGTACAAAGAGTACAAAGAGTTCGAGATGTACGCATCAAGTCTAGCTTCTTTTTCCTCATCCTTTTCGCACCCTTCGGACGCCTCGTACAACGAATCACAATCGCTTAATACATTTGCTGATAGAAACCAATCTCAGCCATTAACAAGCCTGATCTCAGGCGCAATGGATTCGTGATATAGATGGGTTATATTCAACCACGAACTTCGTCTTTTATATAGCGTATCGGCCCGTTGGGAATATCGAACACCCAACAAGGAATGACGAATTTCGAAATGCTCGATACAACTTCTGGATTCATTATTCCTTGTTGGGTGTTCGACATTCCCTCCTCCGTATTCACTAAAAGCAAAACCTGTATCCAGTGGCATTTCTAGGTAGAATAAAACAGCTAGCATCAGAGACGGCTATATATGGCATCTCAACCATTGTTGGCCGGCTGGTAAACTACCTGCTCGTCCCTATATATCTTAATGTCTTTGTCCCTGAGCTGTATCAGGTTGTTATACTTGTCTTCACTGCCTTTGCTGTTTTAAATCATATATATCAGCACGGCATGGAGGCCGCCTATTTAAAGTATGCCTCCAGCGCAGAAGGCCGGCTCACGATCAAAAAAACTTTTAGCACTGCCACCTGGTCTTTGCTGGGCCTTTCAGCGTGCGCATCGGGCTTGCTGATTCTTGGCCAAAATCCGCTCAGTAATCTGATTGGCATTGGCACAAACTGGGCCTACCTCTTCTACTATGCCGCCGGCATCCTTACGCTCGACGCACTCTCTATTGTACCCTTTGCAGAACTGCGCCTTCAAAACAGGCCCTATTACTTTGCCGCCATTAAGCTGGTCAACATCGCGTTAAATGTTGGATTCAATCTCTTTTTAATCTTTGGCCTCGGCATGGGCGTCGAATCTGTATTTATTGCCAACCTGATTGCTTCCGCCGGCACTCTCCTCTTACTGATTCCGCTTTACTTCAAATTATGGGACAGCTCGTTCGACGGCCATCTATGGAAACAGCTCATGGCTTTTGGCTTGCCCTTTATCCCGAGTGGCATCAGCTATGCCTTTGTAGATCGCATAAACACCATCTTCCTCGATAAAATGGACCCTGCGCGGGTCATCGAGCTTTACGGTGATTTCCTGCCGGCGCGCGTACTCTTCAGTTCACCAGAGGCCGGTGGCTCGTTGCCCACCGATTATATCGTCGGGGTATTCGGAGGCGTCTGGAAACTGGGTGTTTTTATGATGCTTGTGGCCCAGATGTTCAGGTTTGCCTGGCAACCCTTTTTCCTGCAACACGCAGAAGATGAAGATGCGCAGCCACTTTTTGCACGCATCTTTACATTATATACAGCCGCCAGTTTGTTTGTGCTGCTGGCCATCTCATTCTTTATAGACGAACTGGTGAGCATACGCATCCCCAACCGGGGCCCGCTCATCCCCGAAGAGTACTGGTTTGCTCTTTACCTGGTACCCGTCATTCTACTGGCCTACTTCTTTCAGGGCTGGTATTATAACTTCACCGCCGGCGCCTATATAAAGAAGCAAACCAAATACTTCGCAACGTGCACCTTCGCCGGCGCACTCCTCGCGCTGGCCATCAACCTGTTTGCCGTGCCTCACTTCGGCATGATCGCTGCCGCATGGGCGACCACACTGGCCTACGCACTGATGGCTTTTCTTCTTTTTAGTATCGCAAAGCGATTTTACCCCGTACCCTATCGGTGGTCTGAAGTATTTCGCTCCTGCATACTGGCCGCCGGCATTTATGCTGCATGGTACTTTACCCCCACTGCACAAGTCTGGTGGAAGGAGGCTTTACTCCTGCTTGGATTTATCGCCGGCTTGTTCATTATGCGCATCGTGTCGCTAAAACAAGCCTTCAGTATCGTCAAAAGCCGCAATAAAGATTGAGCAAAAGCTTGTATGTGATTCTGTTGATGATTGTATACTATTATGCACACACTCATCAAATCTCCTGCAGATGTTGATGCACTAAGCAATCAAAGCATTACAGGCACAGGGTTTGCGTTTAGCATGATCAGTAGTCAATCATCAGTATTCAGTAATAAAACCACAATGAACGGATCGAAGCCCCCACAGCTTCCCGCGATGAACTATCCCATACTGAAAACCGATTACTGATCACTAAAAACTGTATCCATCGGAAAGACACATGTACATGTCACTGAAAAAGTCTGCCGCGCGCGTATCGCTTGTTTTGATGCTTATCACATCTACATTCGCGCCGGCTCTTTTTGCACAGGACGCCCGCCTCCAAACACCTGCTGCCAAGCCATTTAACAATGAACGCGTGGATGTTGGCGATCCAGACCCAGCACTGCAAGTACTCCACATCACAGATAAGCTTGCTCAAATGCCGGCTGCAGCACAGGCGCTGCAAGACTTTCACCGTAATCGCGCCTCATCAACCAATCCATCTAAAAAAACAACTAGCCTACCAACTCCGCAATCTCTCGGCTCCCGCGTGACTTTTCGGGTATTGAAAAATCTGGCAACCACAAACCCTACCTGGGAAAACAGAAGCTTTACCCTTGAAGGCAGCAATGCGGTGGCAAACATTTGGGTTGAGGACGGTGAATTGAGTTCAGGAAATGTAACAGATAGTGATGTTATCGCACTGGGAAATGCGCTCCTGCTATCTACCCCCACAAACTCTATCGCGCCGGCGCGCGGTATTATTGAAAACAACAACACCTACTTTGGTACTCCGCCCAACATAGACGGCGACGGCAAGGTTGACATTCTACTTTATGATATAACAGAGGGCGGCTCGGACAACAACTTCTTCGTCGCCGGCTTTGTGACCCCTTCCGACTTATCCGCAACCGGCGGCGGTAACAACAAAGACGTGCTTTATCTGGACACCAACCCGGGCGTATCCAGCCGGCCGATTGAATCGGTACTGGCAACTGCAGCGCACGAATATCAGCACCTCATCCATTACAATTACGACTTCAACGAGCAGACTTTTGTCAACGAGGGGCTCTCTGAGTGGGCCGAAGTGCTCAATGGATACCCGGCGCGCAACATGACTTTCCTGAACGATCCCGCAACCTACAACGTGCGGCTCCTCGAATGGGAATCGGGCGATAATATTTTGATAGATTATCAGCGCGCCGGCCTTTTCACCGGGTATCTCGCAGAAAGGATGTCACCAGAATCTGTTGGGTCCATTACACAAAACCCAAACAGAGGCCGCAGAGGATACGAGGAAGTCATCGACCAGGAAGGGCTCAACTTTGAAGAGTTATTAAAAGATTTCCATACAGCCAATCTCCTCAACGATGCCACGCTTGACCCAGCCTTCCAGTACTTCAACCCAACCTTTGCCAACGTGGGCACCATACCCACAAGTGAAGTAGATGGATTATTTGCGACAACCACCAACGAAGAGACAGCATTCATAGAAGCAGGCAGTGTACAGTACCTCGTTTGGCGCAACGTCGATGATTTTGTATTTAGCCTGGATACCATAGAAGACTTCGACGCTCTGCGGGAACGCATGGCCATTCGCGTGCTGCTTGAAAAATCAGACGGACAAACGAGTTTCGAAGACCTGAACGCGCCACAATTACAAAAATACTACGCAGGATCTTACGACCGGATCACATTGATCGTCACGCATATTCAAGCCGAACTGACATCAAGGCTGGGTATCAAATACGACGCTTCATGGGGCAGTCCGATTGAAGGAACGATCAGTTCGGTGTCATTTGATAACGGTGTGGTTGTATCAGGTACATTCTTCTCGTTAAGCTCAGGTGCCAACAGCGCTACCGCCACCCGGTTTGAAGCCCCACTGGATGGGCAAACAACGCTGCTCGAAGTTGGATTATCGCCTTACTACATGAACCAGTTCAGCAGCTCTGAGCTTCCCGCGACCGCTCCAAAAGACTTAACCATAAAGGTATGGGAAGCCGATGTAAATGGATTGCCAGGCAATGAACTCTTTTCGCTCGAAGTAACCGACCCACGCACAACAGGTACCACGTCGAGTACACTCAACCATTTTACTGTAGATTTATCTGCATACGATGATGCGCTAAATGATTTGCCAGACACCTTCTTTATTGGCTATGCAGAAGCCGGCACTGATGAAAACTACATGGTGATTGGCCCCTCCGCGTATGCACTGGAAAACAGGTCGTACGTTACCCGAAACGATGGAGCATGGGGTGCGCTTTGGGACACACAGTTTTCAGATAGTGGTGATAATGAGTTTCCACTGGAGAATACGATCGTCCCTGTAAGGGCCGTATTTTCAACGACCTCCCAACCCGTATCAAATGAGGATGGCTCTATTTCACAGAGCACATTCTCTCTGGCACAAAATTATCCCAACCCTTTTTATCAGACGACCTCAATCGGCTATGAACTACCTCAGGCTGAACATGTAAAACTGACAGTTTACAATGTATTGGGGAAGCGCGTAAAGACGCTGGTGGATCGCTTTCAGCCGGCGGGTAATTATTCTATAACATTTGAGGCTGATTCCTTCCCCAGCGGGTTGTATCTTTATACACTGGAAGCAGGTTCTTTCAGAAAAACGCAGCGGATGACGATTGTACGTTAGCCCCTGCGCAAATTTACCCCTTAACTCAACAACACCGCAGATGTGTTAGGAGATCGTAATTGGCCGTTGGTGTTTAAAAAACACTGACAAAGCCAACTGCGAATAGCTTTCAGACGCATCGCGGACTAAACATCAAATAGCCAGGAGAATGGCTCGAATCATACAGACAGGCGACACACCTGCAAAAAAACGAAACGCGCACATGCGCTCCTGCGCTGAAGTCCTTCGGCTTTTGGCGATGCGTAGTTCTTTTGATGACGAAGCAAAAGACATGACTGCATTTCTGATATTCAACTTAAGGGATATCTACAAAGTCATCGACGAAAGCGCGCAGGCATGGGATGAACGCAACTATTGGAAGAAATCCGAAGCGTTGCGTGAAAAATGGCGGTGGACGCGCATTATCTCGGACAAGTTGACAAAGCTTGTAGTTGCGAGCAAATGGCAGCGTATTCCGGAAGTGATGTTCGAACTCATTCCACACTTCCAATCAATCACCATTGTAAAATTGACCCGGGATTCCGACTGGTGGATTGGTGCGCATACAGCACTTTTAAAGGAGCAAAAGACCGATTAACACGGAACGTTGATCTATCCGGACGTTAAACGGAAAAAATTTCAAAGTAATCCCATTCGTTCATGGCCCTTTCTGACATGGCGCCGACAACCGGAGCGCTACTCATCGCTCCGCCGATGATGCAGGATCCCAACTTTAGAAGAACTGTCATTCTTCTTTGTGAGCACGGCGTGGATGGAAGTTTTGGCCTGATCTTAAATCGCTCCGTTTCCCTGAGTCTAAAAGACGTTGTGGAGGGCATGGACCTCTATCATGGCCCCCTCTGCATGGGTGGCCCTGTACAGCCCAACACACTCCACGTATTACATCGCTATGGTTCGAGTGTCGGCGAATCGATAGAAGTAACCGCAAAGACCTTCTGGGGCGGCGATTTTGAAATCATCAGAAAGAAAGTAGAGAACGAACTGACTTCATCTGAACAGATTCGCTTCTTTCTGGGCTACGCCGGCTGGACACCCGGTCAGCTGGATTCAGAAATAGAGCAAGATGGATGGATCATCGCTCCTTCTGACGACACCGTTATTTTCCCCGACGATCCAGAAGAACTCTGGGCCACCACTTTGCGACGTATGGGCGGCGAATACGCGCTCCTGGCTAATTTCCCTGATGACCCGAGTTTGAATTGAGGCTTTGTGCTGGAGAGGGTTGAGAGAAGAGGGTTGAGAGAAGAGGGTTGAGAGAAGAGTACTGCTTACACACAATCAACAATTTCAAATTCCCCCTGATCTCATGCCTTTTCCTCTTCACCTGCTACTATGCCACCCCATTGTCATTTCATGGTGGTATATTGTCTGCGTACGCAAAATCACTCAATGATCAGCCATTGTATTATAATTTTTGCAGATACAAACACGAAACCTTAAACAATAAACCCGGAACCAGTCATAGATGAAGGAAGCCGAATCTGTGACTCGTAAACCTGCTATGTCGATCGATGTATTTAAAGAATCACTGGAATTCCTCAAGGGGGTTGGCCCGAAGAAGTTCGAGGTTCTTGAAAAAGCCGGCGTAACAAATTATCGCGATTTACTCCAGTATTTCCCCCGGCGATACCTCGATCGTTCCACGGTTACCCCGATCCGCGAAATCACGCCGCAGTCAGGTCCCGTTACTGTAGTTGGGCGGATCGTAAAAGCGAATACGGTGCCCATGAAAGGGCGCCTCAGGTTCGAAGTGCTGCTGGAAGACGAAAGCATGGGCCGGCTTAAATGCGTGTGGTTTAACAAAGCCGGTTGGATTGCCAAAATATTCAAAGCCAACGAACGCGTTGCTTTCCACGGAAAACCCCAGTTGTTCGGCAAACAGTTTTCCCTTACACATCCAGACTTTGACAAGCTCGACGCCGAAGGTGCTTCGCTTGACACGGGCAGGATTATTCCGCTCTATTCTGGTGGGGCCGCCTTCGACAGGGTAGGCCTGGTAAGCCGGTCTTTTAGAAAAATCATCTATGGATTATTTAAAGAACACGGCTTAAAACTCCCCGAGATTCTGCCGGCGTGGATGATCGAGCAATACAAACTGATGGAAGGCAGAGTCGCACTGCGCTCAGCACATTTCCCCAAGAGCCAGCAAGAACTAGCCAAGGCCCGCGAGCGACTCAAATTTGAAGAGTTATTTTTTATCCAGCTCATGCTGGGTGTGACCCGGCAGGTTAAACGCGAAGTGGCCGGCAGTGTGTTTGAGAAAAAAGGAAGCTACCTGAATAAATTCATGGATGAAGTGCTGCCTTTTGAGTTCACCAACGCACAGAAAAAGGCGCTGGAAGACATCATCCAAGACACAGCAAGTGGCAACCAGATGAACCGTCTTGTACAAGGGGATGTCGGCAGCGGCAAAACCGTTGTAGGCGTCGCCGCGATGCTGCATGCATTGGACAATGGATTCCAGAGTGCATTTATGGCACCAACAGAAATCCTGGCTGAACAGCATTATAACAGCCTGAAATCATATCTGGAGCCGCTGGGCATAGAAGTAAGACTGCTTATCGGCGGCCAACGGAAAGCTTTACGTACAGAAATCCTGAGCGATCTGGCAGACGGTACAGCGCATGTTGCCGTAGGGACACACGCAATCATACAAGATGGCATTGTTTTTCAAAATCTGGGCATGGCCATTGTTGATGAACAACATCGGTTTGGCGTGATGCAACGGGCAGAAATGCAAAAGAAGGGCGACAACCCGCATATGTTGCTCATGACGGCAACGCCCATCCCAAGATCACTTGCGATGACACTCTACGGAGATCTCGACGTGACCGTAATGGACGAGCTACCCGCCGGCCGCAAGCCCATCGAAACGCTGCTTCGCACGGATAAGCGAAGAGGAGAAGTGTACGACTTTATCAAGAAACAGCTGCGTGAAGGCCGGCAATGTTACGTGGTGTATCCACTCGTAGAGGAAAGTGAAAAGCTCGACCTGAAAGACGCTGAATCAGGATACGAGGAGCTGACGGAAAAATTTCGCCCGTACAAAGTGGACCTGGTCCATGGCCGGCTTTTCTCCTATGAAAAGGAGGAAGCGATGGATCGATTTAAAAATGGCGAAACGGATATTCTCGTAGCGACAACCGTCATCGAAGTAGGTGTTGATGTGCCCAATGCCACCGTAATGATGATCGAGCACGCAGAGCGGTTCGGTCTGAGTCAGTTGCACCAGCTTCGGGGCCGCGTAGGCCGCGGGGGCAACCAGAGTTACTGTATGCTCATGGCCGATCACAAACGAACCACGGAGGCAGAAGAGCGCCTCACAACCATGGTGAGCACAACAGACGGATTCAAAATCAGCGAGGCAGATTTAAAACTGAGAGGCGCCGGCGACTTTTTCGGCACCCGTCAAAGCGGCCTGCCTGATCTGAAGATTGCCGACATCACCGTAGACGTAGAAATACTCGTACAAGCAAGAGAAGCCGCCTTCGAACTCCTCCGCAAGGACCCCCACATGCGCGCCCCCGAACACGAACTCACCCGCACCTACTTCCAGGAATTCTACCACCAACGGAGTCTGGGCTTTGCACGCGTGGGGTGAGGTATTCTAATTCTTGAGTCACAATAAGATGGGTTGAGCAGATTGATAATAGTGACTATATGCGATATGCCCCTCCTGATTAGTGACATCCAGTAGAATAGCTGAGTGTGTGCG
>JBGCEN010000435.1:0-8955 GCA_045106435.1 Rhodothermales bacterium | reverse complement strand
GGATTTCCTGGCCCAAAGGAAAATCCGGCGTCCCGACCGACTTAAATGGCAACATTGTGCGCCAAATCGGACTGGACACCGGATTGGTAGATATCAAAGTTTGTTCGGTAGACGAGGTCTGGTCTGGGCTCAAGTTCACCTACCGGAAGTCTGACCGATGACGTAGATCGGTTTAGCAGTACCCTCGCTTACGAATCGCTCTTCGGTTGGCGATGGAAAATTTTGCTCCCGCTTTCCCACTCACCGTCGCCATGTAACACATGCATGTCATCGACAAAGGTGAACGTTGGGTATTCAATTTCCAGTTTGGCAAACGCCGCGCTTCCCGCGATGTCGATAGAGACAATTCTGGTTTTCCGGTTTTGCTTTGGGCCGCCGGCTTTCATGCCTTTGCCAAAAAACTCCAGCGCGTTTACTTCGCGGTACTCCCCGTCTGCCATGTATTTCATGGTAGCTGTTT
Organism: Rhodothermales bacterium; assembly: GCA_045106435.1. Classification (GTDB taxonomy): domain Bacteria; phylum Bacteroidota; class Rhodothermia; order Rhodothermales; family JAHQVL01; genus JBCCIM01. Next base: position 8,495 of record JBGCEN010000435.1, on the reverse strand, counting down.
CATGGAAAGCTTTTTTCAACGTGTCAAAGTCATTGTTCGTGCCGCCTTCGAGATAGTAGTTCACGGTTTGGGCGATGGCGGGGTATGCTTCGGCAGCGGACTGGGCAGAGCTTGAGATCGGCGTTGCAAAAGCGAGTATTAGCAGCAGGCTAAACGCAGTAAAAAGTTGTTTCATGGAATTCCTTAGATTGGTTTTCTTGCGCATTACGATAAGACACGTGAACAAGTTATAGTTGCACCACTTTTATTGAGCGAACCGCTCGGCGGAATGAAAGTAATATCGTAGAGTATTTTAGAATTTAGTCAGGACAGTGTACATGGCGGGCCACAATAAATGGTCGAAAATCAAGCGGCAAAAAGCCGTGACCGACGCGAAGAAATCAAAATCATGGGCCAGAATCACCCGTGACATTATGGTCGCTGCCAAGGAAGGTGGCGGTGATATTGGCATGAACGCAAAGCTTGCCCTCGCAGTGGAAAAGGGCAAGAGTGAGAACATGCCCAAGGACAATATTGAGCGGGCAATCAAGCGAGGCACGGGAGAGATTGCCGGCGCAGATTATGAAGAAGTAAACTACGAAGGTTATGGACCCAACGGCGTGGCCATATTTGTAGAAGCCCTGACTGACAATACCAATCGCACTGTTGCTGACGTTCGCCATCTCTTTAGCAAGCACGGCGGAAGCATGGGGCAATCAGGTTCTGTTGGCTATTTGTTTGATCGTAAAGGCATGATTGAAATCCCCCAGGGAGATCACGATGAGATGGAGTTGCTTGAGCTCGTAGCAGAAGCCGGCGCGGATGACCTGGCGAATGAAGAGACCTCGTTCGTGGTTACGATGCCTGTTGAGAACTTTGGCGCTGTACAGGCGGCCCTTCAAAATGCCAACATCGAAATAGAAGAAGCCAATCTCACGCGTATTGCCACAACCACGGTAAAACTTGAACCGGATGCAGCCCGAAGAATTGTAAAGCTTCTCGATTTAATTGAAGAGCTACAAGACGTTCAGGCTGTATACTCTACGCTTGATTTCGACGAAGCAACCATTGCCGCGCTTTCTTAATTACAGCCACAGATGCTCTGTGGCTGGTTTCGTGCTTGGTGCCCAAGGTTGCGTGTTGTTTGACGCAGAAACTTGCAATGCACAGCCTAAAGCTGTTTAGCACTTAAACTATTGGTCCAAACGCCTGACTTATGCGAATTCTTGGTATTGATCCTGGCTCGCGTGTAACCGGATATGGCGTTATAGATGTCGACAAAGGGAAAGAGACGCTCGTTGAGTACGGTGTGCTTAGACTCGACGCTACCAAAAGCCACGAAGTACGGCTCAAGCAAATCTATGACCGGCTGAGCAAAGTTGTTGCAAGGTGCCTGCCGGATGAAAGCGCGGTAGAAATGCCTGTTTACGGGAAAAACCCTCAGGCTATGCTGAAGTTGGGGCGCGCGCAGGCAGCAGCCATGCTGGCCGTACTAAATCGGGAAATATCGGTCGTCCAGTACACCCCGAAAGAGGTCAAGAAGTCTGTTTGCGGCAATGGCAACGCTGCAAAAGAGCAGGTATGGTTCATGGTACGCTCCATCCTGGCTATAGGCGAAGATGCCGCCGGCCAGAAACAGACCACGCATCGAAAAGGAAAATCTAATCCAATAGACAGCGCTGCGTACGATGCCACAGATGCATTGGCTGTGGCACTATGTCATGCGCACAGGAATACATCTCCAGGTGCATCGAAGCACAAGGACTGGTCTAGTTTTATCAGAGACAATCCAGATAGAATCTCGGGCTGAGGTGCAATTCCGCTTTGCCAACAGTGTCAATGGCATGCTATACCAGCAAAAAGAACGAACGGTATAGTTTATCGCGTTATTTCAGGACCAAATTTTCAGGAGAAGGTCCTGCCTGCCGCCTTAAATAATCAATCGATAGGATCAGTCGTAAAAGAATCCACGCTCTTCATCACGGACACGAACTACATCTGCAACTTCGTCAACTTCCAATAAGTTGTTACTCATCTTGGAAATCATCTGACCCATCTGGCGATCTTTTTGTGGTGCCTGGTTCCATTCTGGATGGGCTTGCTCCACAATACTAATCAAGATGCGCAAATAAGGGTATCGTTGCTCAGGAGTTTCGAGCTCAGTGATAGATCGTGCGAAAAGTTCGGCATTGCGGCCGACTTGACGATCTACAATTTTCTCGTGCTTAGTCATGAGATTGTACTAAAGAAAGAAGGGGTTGGTTATATCCTGGGAAAGCTGCTATGATTCGGTGGTTTCTATAACGGTGGGGTAGCAGGTTATACTTTCCCATACAAACGAGCTATGCCTGCCTAAAATAACCATTATTTTATTTGAATAGAATCATTCTAGCTAATTGTTCATGAAGAACTAGCGCATAAAAGCGAAGAATATGCCGTTTTTAATCCCGACAAGATGAGCTTAGTTGGATTACTACAGGAAATCAGGTTCATCTAACTTAGAATCTTCATCCCTGAGTTCGCGTAAACTATATTCCAAAAAAGGAAATGTCAGGAAGAACAATGTCTTTCAGTACGCCAATCAGATCCAGTCCGTATCGACTTGAACTGTTGCCTAGCGTTCCTGCTTTTCACAGAAGGGCGAGGAAGAAAAGAACGCTAAGCAAAGGTCAACTTGTGTACTATGGTCCGATGCCAAGTTATTATGGTATCGGCGAAGTAGTACGTGTTCTCGAAGGCTACGTTGCGGTAGACTTTCGAGGAACCGGCCAGTTTGGCGTTCATGAAGACGTTTTCGAACAACAGTACTTAATTCCGGTTCCGAATCCCACCATGCCTTTGTTGTGATTAAAGTAGGTTTTTGCGCTTAATTCACGCTTTTTCTTTTAGATGCCCTGCTGGACGTGTTTATCACGTCCATATTTGTTTAGATGAAGTTTGTATGCGAGGAGAGAGCGAACTTCAAGGAGATCTATTGATCAGCAGCAATCCCTTCGTCCTTCTATCGCGGGTTATTATTGCGGCTTTTTGTTTATACTGTTGAGCGACAGAGATGACGTTTGTGGAAAGCGGATATTGCAGGATACGGTGTCGAAAGGAAAGGGTAAGAAAAAATAGCCTCATGCTTTCTTCCCTTCCTCGAATCATTTATTGCCGGTAATATTAATCTGCCTGAGCACGGGCGGCGTGTCTTCTTCTTCAGCCACGGATTTTAAAACGCAGCCCCCGAGATCGGCGCCGGCAAGTTTTTCCTAAACTGGTCGTGAAACTGTAAAAAAGGGCTTTCGTATAGCCGTTTTTCCACTCCTTACATTTATAGCAACGTATGCCAGAACTCTCCATAGAGCATGTTACCAAGCGGTATGGCGATAAAGTAGCCGTAAACGATATTTCATTCAATGCAAAACCCGGTCGGGTGCTCGGTTTGCTCGGCCCCAATGGTGCCGGCAAAACGTCTACGATCAGGATGATCACCTATATCACCATCCCTGATACCGGACACGTGCTATTTGATGGCAAAAAGGTAGGTCCATGGAGCCAGGAGCGGATGGGATATCTGCCCGAAGAACGCGGCCTGTATAAAAAACTGAAAGTCGGCGAGCAATTGCTTTATTTTGCCGAACTAAAAGGCATTTCCAGAAGAAATGCAATCGACAAAATCCGATACTGGATGGATCGCTTCGAGGCTTCTGATTGGCTATCCAAAAGAACCCAGGAACTGTCTAAAGGCATGCAGCAGAAAGTGCAGTTTATTGCCACGCTTTTGCATGAGCCAGACTTGCTAATTCTGGATGAGCCTTTTAGTGGTCTGGACCCCATCAACTCAGAACTCCTCAAAGAGGTAATCCACGAGCAAAAAGAGCTCGGTCGAACCATTCTATTTGCTTCGCACCGTATGGAACAGGTAGAGCAATTGTGTGACGATATCTGCCTGGTTTCGAATGGGGAAATCCTCATTCAGGGTAATCTACGGGACGTGAAAAGCAGTTTTGGGCGAAGCAACGTAGTTATTGAGTATGAAGGCAGCGGTGATTTTGTCCAGGACCTCGTATCGAAAGGGCAGGTCGAGATGGGCCCTTCGTCTTCAAGCCGTGTGGAGCTCAAATTGCTGAATGGCATGCGATCAAAAGCTGTGCTGGAACACGCAATACAACACACCGATGACATTATCCGCTTTGAGTGTGTCGAGCCTTCACTCAATGAAATCTTTGTTACTGCAGTAGAGCAACAAACCAACCCACCTGTACCTGCATAAGCGGATGAACTATCAACAGGCTAATTGCCTGTCATTTTCCCCTTGCCATACGCTATAGTTTGCGCTTCTGGCTGCATTCATGGAAGAATCTGGCTGTGTTCACTTGATGAGATTCGAACACTGCCTAACAATAAAAATGAGTAATGGATAAAATCTGGATTGTATTAAAGAGTGAGTTTCTTCGGCGCGTACGTTCCAAGTGGTTTATCATTGGTACGCTGCTGGCACCGCTGATTTTGATTGCCATTTCTGTATTGCCGGCTGTGCTGGGCATCGCTGCATCTGAAGGCGATGAAAAAGACATTGTGGTCCTGGACGACACGGGGATTTTCGAGAGTGGGTTGACGAAATATTCCGGTGATCAATACACTTTTACCATGTCGGATGCTTTGCCGCAGGACTTGCGCCAGGAAGTGCTCGATGGAAACTACAACGGCTATTTACACATTCCGCAAACGTTACTGGAAGGTGAAGGAGAAGCCAGTTTTTATTCTGTTGAGGGCAGCGGTCTTTCTGGCGGCTCCCGCCTTGAACGGGCTTTAACCAGAACGCTGGAAGAACATCGACTGGAAGCGTATAATATTTCAGATGAAATCAAGGAGGTGCTGGCAACTTCTGTACCTGTACGCACGGTCAAAATATCCGAAGACGGAGACCAGCAAGACAGTGCAGCATTTTACTCCATCCTGGGGTACATCATGGGCTTTATCATATATGCTGCGATGTTCATCTACGGCGCGTATGTAATTCAGGGTGTGCTTGAAGAGAAAACAACGCGCGTTATTGAGATCATGGTATCCTCTGTGCGGCCATTCCAAATGCTGATGGGCAAGGTGCTGGGCATTGGTGCAGTGGGTATTGTGCAAATGATTGTTTGGAGTGGATTGATGTTGGCCGGCGTCTTCTTTGCCGGCAGTATTATATCGATGTTTATCGATCCAACCGCACTAAATCTTCCAGGTGGGGCTTCTCAGGAAGAGGTCCTTGAGGCTGTAAACTTCTCCATCCCTCCGATCAGTCCCAGCGTGTTTGTCTGGTTTGTGCTGTACTTTCTAGGCGGCTATCTGCTTTATGCCAGCCTGTTTGCCGCTGTATCATCGCTTGTTGAGCAACAGCAGGATGCGCAAGGCTTATTGATGCCGATCTACGCCCTGATCATCATCCCTATTATGTTTTTGGTCTATTTTGTAGAAAGCCCGAACACGACCCTTGCCATCTGGATGTCGATGGTGCCTTTCTTCTCGCCCATTTTGATGGTTGTGCGGGTTGCTGTAACCGAAGTCCCGTTTTGGCAAGTTTCGCTCTCCTTTCTTTTGTTGATTGGCACATTTATCGGTTCAATGTGGGTAAGCAGCAGAATTTATCGCGTAGGCATTCTGATGTATGGCAAGAAGCCTTCAGTCAAAGACATCATGAAATGGATCAGGTACCAGTAGGGTCACAAACCTTTGTGACCCGTTCCGGGTTCAACGTTCTGCGTTCAAGGTTGATTATGTGCATGAATGCAAAGGTTCATGGCGTACGGCAGGTTTAAGGAATAAGAAAAAGCACCCTCTTGTTTTCTTCGTGCTTTTCGCCCCCCTCGTACAGATCGTCCCCTTCAAAAGGAACCTGAACCCCTGGATGGGCTAGAACCTAAAGCCCTCCTTCTTCATCAAAAGGTCAAAAACCTGCGATGAGCTCTGCCGCGTCAATTATGAGTGCTTCTACTTTGACACATAAACCGATCTACTTCACGACCTCTGTTCGTAGCAGTTGGATTGGCCGGTTTATGTGTTGTGTATTGGCCGGCCTCTTCTTATTAAGCCTTCCAGACGTAGCCTCTGCGCAATACTTTCGCTTCGGTAAAAACAAAGTGCAGTACGAGGATAAGGAGTGGTCTTTTCTTCAATCAAAGCACTTTGACATTTACTATTACGAAGGTGCGCAATACCTGGCAGACTTCACCGCCAATGCCGCTGAAGAAGCTTATCTGCAGGCTGAGCGATTGTTTGATCACCGTATCACCAATCGTATCCCGATTATCGTTTATCAGAGCCACAACGATTTTGCGGTAACCAACGCGGTGAACTTACCCACCTTCTCCGAAGGCATCGCTGCGGTTACTGAGCCGTATAAAAACAGAATTGCCATTCCCTTTGTGGGCGACTATCGTCAGTTTCGGCAAACCCTGCATCACGAGTTGATTCATGCGGTTATCAACGATATTTATTACGGCGGTACGCTGCAATCGATACTGCAAAATAACATTGCGCTCCGCATCCCGCACTGGTTCAATGAAGGACTGGCTGAGTTTGCCTCTGAGGGGTGGAGTTCGAATGCAGATGACTGGCTCAGGGATGCCATTATCCATGATGATGTGGCAGACATTCCCTATATCAACGGGTTTGCCTCATACCAGGCCGGCCAGGGCGTTTGGGATTACATCGCTGAGCAATATGGGCAGGAGAAAATAGGTGAGATTCTGCAGCGGTTACGCCTTACCCATTCGATTGATGGAAGCTTCAAGAGGGCAACCGGCCTTACGCTCATAGAACTGTCTGAGCGATGGAAAAAGACGCTTAAGCAGATATATTACCCGGAACTGGGTGCGCGGGAAAGCATCACCGATTTTGCCCGGAAAATAGTCTCTGAGAAGAATGGTGGGTTTTACAACACCTCGCCGGCGCTTTCTCCTTTGGGCGATCGGATGGCCTTTGTCTCCTCGGTCAATGGGTTGTTTGATGTACTCATTATCGACACCAACGATGGCAAGGTCAGCAAAAAGCTTATTGATGGGCAGACCAGTGCAGAGTATGAAAGTTTGCGCATTCTTTCGCCCGGCCTTTCGTGGAGCCCCGATGGGACACAGCTTGCCCTTGCCGTAAAAAGTGGCCCTACGGATGCCATCGCGGTTGTTGATGTTGACACCGAAGAATCTACCCACTACCGCATTCCAGATGTCGATCAGATCATTTCTGTATCGTGGAGCCCCGACGGGACGCATATTGCTTTTGAAGCAGCGATGGACGCGCAAAGCGATCTTTTTGTGCTCGACCTCGAAACGCACGAAACGATCAACTATACCAACGATGTCTTCAGCGATCACGAGCCTGGCTGGAGCCCTGACGGCAAGTTTCTCGTATTTCACAGTGATCGCGGTTCATATACCGAGCTAGGTGTATACCAGGCGAGCGACTTTGCCATGGTCGAACACGATTATGGTCAGTACGATGTATACCTGCTGCCCCTGGGAAACAGCAATACCGCCCGCCGGCTCACATACAACACAACCTGGGATGACCAGAGTGCAAAATTTGGCAGCGACCCGGATCGTGTGCTGTTTATCTCCGACAGGAATGGTGTCTTTAACCTGTACGAAAAAGAGCTGTCTTCAGGCCTCGTTCGCCCGCTCACAAATTCGTTAAATGGCATTTCACAAGTGACGCTTTCGGCAGATGGAGACGAGGCAGCGCTCGTAAGCATGGAGCAGGGGCGCACGCTGATCTATCTTATGAAATCGCCCTTTGAGCGACAGATCGACGCGGAAGAATTGCCGCCGAATGTTTGGGCACAACGTGTTATGCAAGAGACCATCTTGCCGGCGCCGGCCATTACCCTGGCACCCCGTTCATTACAACGCGATAACCCTTTCTTGAGAGATGCCACGGACGGCATCGCCTATGTGCGCCAGCCCAATGCCGGCGGGGCGCTCATGGCAGACCGATTGATGCTGCTCGCCAACAGATCCCCGCTGTCTGTTTCGTCTGCCGTTTCACAAATTGCGGGTGAGGAGGAGGAAGAAGAGCCGCTTACAACGCGTTCTACCTGGGACAGTACCCGGTATGGTAGCGTGAACGTAAATTTCGACGATTACATTTTTGCTGAACGAAGCCCGGACGAAACCGAGGATCTGGCGTTTTTCTTGAGAGATCCCTTTGAGCCAGAAGATAACATCGGCGAAGATGGCCGGTTTAAACCCAAACGCTACAAGCTGCGTTTTTCACCGGATCTGGTGTATGGCTCAGCCGGCTACGATGCGCTGTTTGGCGTTCAAGGGATTACACAGATTACGTTTAGCGACATGCTGGGCGACCACCAGGTGCTCGTCGCCTCCAATCTGTTGATTGATCTCCGTAATTCAGATTACATGATGTCGTACGCCTACCTGCCAAGCCGGCTGGATTGGAGTACTTCGGCATTTCATGTTTCGCGCCTGCTTCCAGATAATAATCGGAATACGATTTACAGATATCGACAATACGGTCTGCGTTTCAACATA
>JBGCEN010000434.1:0-20802 GCA_045106435.1 Rhodothermales bacterium | reverse complement strand
TGTCCGGTTCTCGCGGGACAATGGATCTACGCCGGCAATTGGATTTGGGCTGAACGCCGGCTCTGGCTATGGAGCACCTTGATACCCACCCTCTATTTGTGGGTGGCAGATCGTGTAGCACTGGCCCTGGGTATCTGGTTTATCGCTGAAGAATACACAATCGGCTGGCACCTGTTTGGCTTGCCCATCGAAGAGGCTACCTTTTTTCTCGTTACCAATTTGCTTGTCACACAAGGCTTGTTTCTGTTTCTCCACATTGGAGATCCAAACAAAAAGGAGGCACGGGTGGGTGAAGCGCTGCGGGTTTAGGGTTTAGGGTTTAGGGTTTAGGGTTTTTTGGGAACGCAGTGAGAAATCGCGATCATGAATGAATCGTTAGTCCTTTCAGGTCTCTTTTGTTTTGATCACCGGGGATTACATAGCTTGCGATCCAACCAACGATAAAGCACATCAGCGTACCTATGGCGCCAAATAGCAAGCCACTCCAGGCGGTGGCAAATGATACGTAGGCGAGCGCCACAACGGATACAATTGCGCCGGCCCATGCATGTATGGCTGTTGTTCTTTTCGTAAAGATACCTAATGAAAAAAGCCCGCCGAGTGTACCAAGAAACAGGCCAGTGATATCCAGAAAAATACTCCACAACAACCCGAGATCCCACGTACCAATCAGCATGGCGCTGGCTGTGCCAAGCAGGCCAAGCACAATCGTAAGCCTTCTGGCAAGATTGAGCCATGCACGATCTGAACGTTCAGGCCTGAACCGTCGGATAAAATCCGTTGTAATGGAGGTCGTGATGGCGTGTATTGAAGAGTCCAGGCTAGACATGGCTGCTGCAAAAACGCCGGCGATTACAAGCCCGCCAAATCCAGCCGGCATCTCCTGAATAATAAACCAGGGCAGCAGCTGATCAGCTTTACTTAGTGGGGTTAATTGCGCAGGAAAATTGAGATAGAAAACAAACAATGCGGTCCCCAGGAAGAAAAACAGAATAGAGGCCGGCACGGCAACCAGTGCCCCTGTCCATATCGCGTTCCTTGCAGCTTTTTCCGAGGAAGTCGTCATGTAGCGCTGAACAACGGCCTGATCTGTGGTGTACGGTAGCAGATTGGCGAATACCATCCCGATGACAATTACAAGCAACGAATCTCTCGTCAAATCCCAGCCCGGATTAACAAAATCAAGCTTGTCATACGCTGCTGCCTCTGAAAGAATTTGCCCCAATCCCCCGGGCAAGTCATTCACGATGATAAACAAAGCAGCTATCGCTCCACCAACCAGAACGAAGACCTGAATTACATCTGTCCATATAACCGCCTCCATACCTCCCAGCACCGTGTACAACGTACTCAGAAGCCCCATCAGACCGATACACCAGAAAAGATTAAGCCCGGTGACCGCACTCAGTGCCAACGCCGGTAACAGTAATACAATGCCCATCCTGCCCAATTGAAACAGAATAAAAGAAACCGACCCAAGCATTCTCAGCGAAACGTTAAAACGTTGCTCCAGATATTCATAAGCACTGGTTACATTCAATCTCCTGTAAAAAGGGAGAAAAAATAAAATGACCAAAGGGGCAATGAGAGGGATCCCCATATTGAGTAGAAAACGCGTCCAATCTGTAGCATATACCGTGGCAGGGATCGACAGATAGGTAATGGCAGAAAGCATCGTTGCGAAAATACTCAAGCCGGCCGCCCACCACGGTATTCTTCCGCCGGCCAAAAAGAAGTCTTGTGTTGTGGAAGCTCTTCGTGAAAAATACAGCCCCATTATGACAATCAGCAGCAAATAGCTTCCCAGAACGATGCTATTGGCCATACCGAACGATCGAGCCGTGGCTGTCCAGGTACCTGACCACACCTTGGGCGTGCGAACGCCGGGACGAATTTCGCCGGTTGGGATAACCGAATGACCATTCCATGACACTATAGGTGTTGTAACGGGTGGATAAGATCCTTCATTACGATGGACTCCCAGATCTTCAGGTCGATGGCCGGGGAAATGGCCTTGTACATTCCACGTATCTGCCAACGTGTTATAGGCAAAAATATCCGTTGAAAATCCAGGGTGGTTATCCCGTAAGGTTGCGGCATCTCCAGCGTGTTCGCCATCATCACCTGCGAGAAAAAGTAGATGGGATGTACCCACAGGAATACCGGGACCAGGAGCAGCAATCAATGGACGTGGTATTTCTTTTAGCTGCGTCCATTGCTGTGTAACGGTATCAAACTTATATCCGTCCTGAAGCAAGCGTCGCGCCGGCTTACCCAGGCTATCTGCAAAAAGACTCGCACCACTAAATAGATACACGTCTTTATCCAGCGCCGCCATTACAGGCAACATTCGTTCAGGACCCGGCCATGCGGGTAGGTTTTGCCATACCTGGTCAGTAGATGGAAGCGTCAAGTCTAGTGCCCAGAAGTTGTGCAAAGCCTTTATTGCATCTGGGGACTCAATGCCTCCGGCGATGTAAATCGTATTCCCAACGACCACGCCGGCACCAAAGGCCATCGGCCGGGGAAGCGGAGCCAGTGCGGTATAGGTAACCGTTTCTCCATCCCAGCGCGCTGCGTATACTTCGGTAAAATGATTTTCCTGATCTCCTCCACCGATACAAATCAATACATCTTCCCACGTCACCGATACGCCGTACGCGGTTGATTGAGGCAATTGAAATCCTGTTTCCCACTGACCATCAGGATCTGGCAATACAAAGACATTGTCGTGCCACACCTTGGGATGCCCATCGAAATTAGAGCCGGAAGGAAAATTTGCGCCTCCTGCGACAATCAGTGCATCATTGGAAACCCCTGCAAAAACGCCGGCAAATCCAATGGAGTCGGGCAGCGCCGGCAGTGTCTCCCATTGCAAAGAATCTCTTTTCGATTGAGCCTGTGCCTGAAGGGGCATCATGCCCAACAAAACAAGCAATAGTCCTCCGAGAGCCAATCTTTTAAGAAACAAGCTTTTTCCAACTGCCGGGTCTATTTGTCTGAGAGGCTTCATTTAGCCATCTCAACAAGATCAACAGACTCAAATATCGGAAGTGCGCGTAAATCTTCGAAAAGCCTCTTTTTTTGATCGTTGGTCAATGGATGTAGTGGCAACCTGACAGGCCCGCAATCCACGCCCCTCATCGCCATAATTTCTTTTCCAGATTGCATCACCCCATATTTCAACAAGGTCTCGACAAGTGAAACAGCCCGACTTGCGTATTCCTGTGCAGCATGCAGGTCTCCTGAATCATAAGCATCCATCATCTTCAAATAATTAGGCGCCGCGTAATTGTACGTACTACCGACAGCACCTCGGGCCCCCATAGCCATCGCACCCAGCAGCATTTCGTCGGAGCCAAAAAACATGGTAAACTTATTATTTTCCATCGTAGCGCAACGACGAAACTGCATCAGATCGCTCGCTGAGAACTTGATACCAGCCAGCGAGGGTATCCTGGGACTTGCGGCTTTTAAGAATGCCGGCATCGGTACATTCACGCCTGTCATCGACGGGATGTGATAATAAAAGAAAGGCAAAGCCGGCGCTGAATCAGCGATAACTGCACAAACATCTACCAGCGCATCAATAGAAGACGGTTTAAAATAAGACGGCGCGAGGGCCGCTATACAGTCTGCCTTGATAGATTCCGCATGAGCAGCCAATGTTTTTGCTTCACCAATGCTATTGTGTCCTACATGTACAATGATCTTAAGATCATCCCCACACACGGCAACCCATTGCTCTGCGATCGCCATTCGCTCCGACATGGTCAATGAGGATCCTTCTCCGGTTGTACCACAAATAAATGCGCCTGACACCCCATCATTGCGTAACTGCGCCGCAATATTCTCAATCATATCCAGATTGATGCTTCCATCAGGATGCATCGGAGTAAAGGGTGCAGCAATTAATCCGGTAAGTGGTGCGTCCATGGGCATTGGCAGATGATTTTGTGAGTGGATGCTAGCTGGGGCTGGGCATAGGTGCCATGTTGTGCAAATATAGCGTACAACTACAGCGTAAGAATATCGAACACTGAACAAGGAATTTCCAATTGCGAAGGGTTTTCATGCCTTCTTAAGCGACGAGCCTATACCGGTCGATGCGAATATAGCAGAAACTTGGCTATCTATCTATAAATACCGCCTATCTATAAATACCGCTCGAACCAGCGCGCCATGAAACGCATGTCCCAGGCTTCATCATCGCTTTTTTTCCCTTCCAGCAGTGTTTGACTGCAGGCATGGCGGGTGCTCTGAAGGAAATCAATGCCTTGCTGTAATGTAGTGGCTTCGTAACCAGTAGATAGGCGGTGGGGTTCACCTCCGGTGAGCAAAAGTGTTGGCCTGGTCTCACCCCAATTTGTGAGGTGGATGCTTACCGGCCACCAATATTTATCGGGTAAAATACGATCCAGCCGCGACAAGTTATTACTTGAGATGGGTAGAATGCCTGTTTCGGGTGCGTGGAGTTGTCCTTCAGGGAAGTAGATGAGGTACGAATTGGGATCGCCGGCCATCCGTTTTGTGGTTTGCCTTATCGTAGTGAGCCGGCGCAATTTATCATCCGCAGGAAAGGGATAGGCACCCACTGCTGCAAAAAAGGGAAATCGATGCCATTCCTCCATCCACAATATTGAATCTCGCCCCAGCAACTTCTGGCCAAGCAGCCACATCACATACCCGTCGTAAAACGTGTGGTGATTGGCATAAGCCACGACTGGCAGGTTTTCGGGAAATTCTGGTTGGGGCCCTACCCAGCAAATCCGCCGAAACCCTTTTCTCAGGCTCGACAACATGATCTGCGAGACGAGGTGTTTAAACATCTTTGAAGGCTATAAGCGGACGAGTGACGAGTGACGAGTGACGAGTGACGAGTGACGAATGTAAGATCTTTTTGGCTAAGATGTTGCCGGTTCGTTGCTTTTGGGTAAAAGACGGGGGTGGTCAGGTGAGTGACGAGTGACGAGTGACGAGTGACGAGTGACGAGTGACGAGTGTATGATCTTTTGACTAAGGTGTTGCTGGCGGGTTACTTCTTCGCCGAGGGAGAGGGTTTAGGGGATAAAGAATGGTTCAATAACTTGCATTTCTTACGAAGGAGCTTCGTTTTACTCTACAAACGGATCCTCTTCGACCAATTCAGGGATCTCATCAAAAGACTCGCTGTCGTTGAAGTAATCCAGTAGGGCTTGCTCGAAGGTGAGTCGGAATGTGGTCCCTACTTCGATCGAGCTATCCACTTCAATGACACCATTCATTGCGCGAATAAATTCCAGTGAGATGGCCAAACCAATGCCGGCGCCCTGCTCAATCAATTTTGCCATGCGTTCGTCGCGCGAATACCGCTCAAACATACTGGCCTGAAACTCATCGGTGATTCCTCGGCCTGTATCTGTAATTTCGATGGTATAAGCCGGCTGCTCCTCTATCATAGAAGAAACAACACGTACTGTAATGCTCCCCTCTTCCGTGTACTTGATCGCGTTGAGGATCAGGTTGATCAATACTTGACGCAGACGGACTTCATCAGCTGCTATGTAGCAGGTGTCCTCGTGCAGGTCCGCTGAAAGGGTAATGTCTTTTCCAATGGCAAACGGGTAAAGTTGATCAATAACCTGTGTGATGAGCGTTTGCAGGGCAACGGGTGAAAGCTGGATAGCCAACTGGCCGGCATCAAGGCGTGCATAATCCAGTAAATCCGTGACCAATTCCAGCGACAACTCGATATTCGTCAGGATGGTCTGAAAAAATTCTTTGTGGTGTGTTGCCAGCACCGTACCCAGCTCATCGTACAAAATCTGTGTATAGCCCAGAATAGAGGCCAGCGGTGTTCTTAACTCATGGCTGATGGTGCCCATGAATTGTATGCTGGAAAGCGCCGGCTTGCTGGGTGCTGGATGCGCTGCCTTGACTGCCTTAAGGGCTTCTTCTGCCGCTTTAAGTGCATCAATTGTGGCATCACTGGCTGACACTACTTCTGCAAAAGGATCGATATTAAGGGCAGGTGTTTCTTTCACTACAGTTTCTTTCACTACAGTTTCCACATTTATTGCTCCTTAAAATTTCGACCTGCCTGAAATATCCTTAAGCAATTGAATTGTTAAGTTTTCAGAATGGAGCGTCAGTAGGAAAGAAAGCGGGATCTGAGAAAAACGAGTGGGAGAAAACTTAGAGCCGACGGCTGACTTTGGGTTGAATTTCGTTCTTCCAGGAGGTGAATCGCTGCTCAATAATTGCTTTTCTTGCTTCTTTCATGAGCCACAAATAAAAAGACAGATTTTGTATGGAAGCAATTTGCAGCCCCAACAGCTCACCAGCAATAAAAAGGTGACGCAGATACGCTTTTGAGAAGGTTTGTGCGTTGTATCCAGGCAATCCCGGATCTATTACAGAAAAATTGTCGTGCCATTTTTTATTGCGGATGTTGATGATTCCCTCCGTGGTAAACAGCATACCATTTCTGCCATTACGCGTTGGCATCACGCAATCAAACATATCAATGCCACGGGCTATGTTTTCCAGTAGATTTGCAGGCGTACCTACCCCCATCAAATACCGCGGCTTAGATTCCGGCAAGTATTGCGTTGCCACTTCTACCATTGCATACATCTGCTCTGCCGGCTCACCAACAGAAAGCCCTCCTATCGCATAGCCCGGAAATTCCATCTCGACCAGTCTTTTTGCCGAGTCTTTTCTAATCTCGGGAAACACACCGCCCTGGACAATCGGGAATAGGTACTGCGCATGCCCGTATTTATGCGATGTAGCAGCTGCCTGCGCCTTACAGCGAGCGGCCCATCTCATCGTCATCTCATTGGATTCTTTCACATACGACATCGATGCATCAGCCGGCGGACACTCATCGAGCACCATCATGATATCTGAACCAATAGACCGCTGCATGTCGACAACAGACTCTGGTGTAAACTGATGTTTTGAGCCGTCGATATGACTCTGGAAAAGTGCGCCCTCTTCGGTTAGCTTTCGCCGGCTTGCCAGAGAAAAAATCTGATATCCGCCCGAATCTGTTAAGATGGGGCCTGACCACTGCATGAACTTATGCAGTCCGCCGGCTTGCTCGAGCAAGTCAGCACCCGGACGCAAGTACAAATGATAGGTGTTACCCAGAATGATCTGCGCCTGTATTTCGGATTCAAGCTCTGCCGGCGTTACCCCCTTAACACTCCCAACAGTACCTACAGGCATAAAAATGGGCGTTTCAATAATGCCGTGATCGGTATAAACTTTTCCAGCACGTGCCAGAGAATCAGGGTCTCGTTGCTCTAGATCAAAACGCATACAATAACCGGGGGACAAATGCAGGGTGCATCAAGCGATAGGACTGAGGGTCGAGAAAACGATCTTTTCTGATTGAGGTTGCAAAAGGGTGATTAATTCCTGGTTTTCATCTTCCGAAAGACCAAGCAGTACCGGCCCATTGTCTGTGGAGACAAGGGTTAAAGAAGCCGGCAATTTGACGAAAAATGCCTTTGTCGTGCGGTATTTGCGGTGATGACGATGAAACCGAAGCGCTGAGACATGGGAAACTGCGCGTATGCTTTGCAAAGGAATATCTTCTTGTACAGCGCCTTGCTTTATAGACAATCCTTTTTGAGAATCGAAGGAAACGTGTACAGCCGGCTTAAACCCAAATACACAGAACGTAAAGAAAAGGAGTGTCAGAATTACCTGCCCGATCCAATACGTGATAGCTGCTGCCTCATCAGGAGCGCCGGCGTTCATTGATTGCAGTACAGCCCAGCCCAGGTAATTTGCAATAACCAGACAGATGAACAAGGCAGCAAAAGCCATAATAAAAACGCCTTCAGCATAATGCACATCAGATATGCGTCGCCTTATTTGCCGGCCAAGAATAGAGTAGCCGATGTGGAAACGGCGTTGAATGTGGTATGTATTTGACAAAGCGTTTTATTCCTCTCCCGATCCTGCATGCGTAGGATTATACTGATCATGCTCTTTGCGTTGATCTGGCAAAGGAAATGTTACGTCGGCAGGATCCGCGTGGTTCTCCGGATCCGGATCATCACGCTCAAACAAATGGGTAGGCACAGATGATGGCGCCAAAAACGCAGATAGATCCAGTGTTGTGTCTTTACGCAGCGCATCATACGCAGTGATGATCAATGCCATCAACGGTACAGCGATGAAAAGCCCGAAAAAGCCAAAGAAGAATCCAAAAATAAATAAGGACAGCAAGATAACAACCGGATGAAGCCCCACATGATGGCTCAATATCCGGGGCACAAGAATGGCCTGCTCCAGCAAACTCTGGCCCAGGAGTACTGTGACAACAATGATCACATCTACCAATCCACGTTCACCAAAAACCAGGGCGATGCAAATGCCAACCAGATTTGTAATGATGGCTCCCAGGCTTGGAATGAGATTTAACAGGCCGGCAAGCACACCTATTAGCAAGGCGAAAGGAATGTCACCGAGCATCAAAGCGATAGAAACGACGATCGCTGTAATGGCGCTAATGGTCAGTTGTCCTCGCAGGTACCGTCCAACAATCTGTCCTACTTGCGTGAGGTAATCCTGCTTTCCACCTATCGTAGGAAGCAGGTATTTGATGCCCTTTTTGATAATGCGATAATCTTTGAGCGTATAAAACAGGATGACTGGAGTGATGACAGCGATGGTGATAAAACCAAAGATAGATCCCATCGAAAACAGCAATCGCTCTAACCCTTTCGGGATACTGCCTGTCAGGTAATCGAGAAAGCCCTGTATGGAGGCCATGGTCTGGCTAATCAACTCTTCTTTTTGTACGCCGGCGCCGGCCAATTCTTCTATCAAAGGGGAGACCAACATCCAATCGTTAAACACGTGGATACTCTGAAGTGCTCGCGTACCCAGTGCATCTATCTCTCCAATTAGATGAGGCGCCAACAGAAGCACAAATAAACCAATCACGCTAATCAACAGCAGCGTGACCACCAAAGAAGATACCCCTCTGCCTATGTTATATCTGTGATACAGGTATGCAACTATGGGGTCAAATAAATAGGCGACCAGATAAATACTGGCAAAAGGAATAAGAATTCCACGCAGTTTATGAAGAAACCATATAGCCAAAAGAAAGCTGCCAGCAAGCAAAATCGCCTGCACTGTGCGGTGATGTTTTACAGGCCAAAGTAAAATAATTCCTGCGCCGGCAATTATTGGAGGATTCAGCATCCCCTGCATGAAGTACAGGAACGTGAGCAAAAGCATGGCACCACAAACCGTCAACGTGATTTCAAGCGCCGTAAACCCAAGAATAAAGGCTGGTTCGGGGCCTTTGTGTTCATGAGGCGAGGCAAATGGCATCTGTGGTGTCTGGCAATAAGATGGAAAAGGCGTTGGTTTTCCTCCTCATGGTTCGAAAACCATACCCCTTTAAGGGCTCTTGCGTGAATATCCAACACCGAACAAGGAATTACCAATTATGAAGTATTTTGATGTGATTGACCCAAACAACCCTAAACCCGGAACGCTTCACAGAAGAGCCACCGCGAATCTGTGAAGCCTTAATACGAATGATGCCAAAGCAGATTAATTTGCAAGACCGATTCGCCTCCTAGCAGCCTGAGTAGCAAAGAGTCTATTAACTCCAATTCCAGCGTGATTACGGTCCCTTCTTCACGGGTGGATGTGCCGTCGCTGTCAGCAGCGCCAATGGGTTGGCTTACTGATGTAAAAATACGGGGTGTAACGTATTTACCTGCCGTAATGGTGGCCCCTTTTGCATTCGCCAGTGGTTCAATCTGGATCACATCCAGGTCAAGTCCTGAGTCTTGTATCAGGTTTTCTATCGCCCCAGTGAGTAGTCCGACGCCCTGATTAATCGCAAAGCCGGCGCTGGCACCTGCAAGGGATTGACTATTCGACCCACCGAGTTGTAAAGCTTCACTCGCCGGCTGTCCCGTGGCGATGTACGAAAGGATATCTGTCAACTCCATCGTCGGCTCGGCACGCAGCGTAAGATCAAGGTCTTCCAGCTTACCCTTGGCGTCCATATAGATGGTAACGGCATTCTCCTGACTTCTTCTGGCCGGCACTTCATACAGTGCTTCAAAATCAAGTTGCGGGTCTGTTGCCGGCCCGTTGAACGTCAGGTTGCCCAACGTGATATCAAATCGCTTTCCGAATTGATTGATGTAACTGCGGTCCGGAATTAATTCGATGTTGCCAAAAGCATTGTATTCCTCAAAAGGATCTTTGCTTACATCCAACGCCCCTGAGAACTGAATATTCATCTCGGGATTTTTCTTCGAACGTATCCACACATCCCGCTCAAACAAGATTTTCATATCCATGCTCAAAGCATCAAGAAAATCGAAGGTGGTTGTGTCTGATGCTGTTGCCCGGATACCAAACTCCCTTTCAAGCATCAGCAAATCAGCCTGGGTAAGTTGAACGCCAAGATCAGCAAGCCCGGATGCAGAGGATTCATTAATAAAGAGATCAGCACTCAGCACGGTTACATCACCATTCAATACCGGCGAGGTTAACGTACCCGTCAAATCCATATCACCAGAAGCCGTTGCACGGTACTCTCGGGTACTAATAGCCAAAAACTCTGATGCTGTAACATCAATATTGAGTATCGCACTTGTTAGATCGCTCAGCACAATCGACCCATTCCCGGAAACGAAACCTTCTCCTGATTTCACCCGTGCATTCGTGAGCTCTATTGTGTTGTCCCTCAAGGAAATATCTGAAACGAAGTCCTCATAAGTCACGCCCAGCAAAGGGGATCTTATTTTCCCATCTACGAGCCGGCCGGCACCTTCCAGTGTTGGATTCTTGGCGGTCCCCCCCACCTTAATATGCGCTGTCAAAGCGCCTTCCAGCCTGTTTAACAGGGCAGGATCTATGAAAGGCAGGACCCAATCTATGGCCATAGAATCGGCGTCAATAGAAAAATCAACGCCGCCATCCATAGCGACATTCTGGGAAATTCCTGCTCCGGTCGTGGACGCCTCAGGCGTGGTTAATGACAAGTCTACGGGCAGCACGCCCCGCATACGGGCAGCTTCAACAGATCTTTGGGTAAGCGCTGCATCCAGCACCAGTTCCAAACTGTCATAAGCAACATTGATGGACAAATCGCCAACCTCTTTATCAAAGGAGATAAGCTTCATATCCAGCATTCCGCGTATCGTAGGAGCGTCCGCCGGCCCCTGTAAATCTATATTACTTGTTAGCGGACCATCTAAACCAGTAAACCCAAGCAAATCCGCAACCGTACCAACGCCGAAGTTCTTGATATCCAGTTGCATATCCTGCTCTCCCTTCAGGTCAATCACACCATCCAGCGCAATATGCTGATCACCGCTCTTGACCATGAAGTTATCTATCCGGTAATCCGACCCAATGGTTATGGTTGCCGGCTGTTCGAGCTCCCACAGGTCCTCATCAAGATTCAAATTCACCAGGTCAATTCCCAGCCGCTGTCCATCCGGTGTAAAAGAGAAACTGCCCGATACACGCGCACCTCTTTCTCTATCAAGCCGGCCATTTGAAGCAAACCGTATTTCTGTGCTGTCATAGGTTGCTTCGAGATTGATTTCTTCAAAGACAAAGCCGGGGATGGATACAGCAGATATTTGTCCGGTGATATCTGCATGGTGAAAGGCTCGATTTGCATCAAATTCACCTGTGACCCGCACATCCAGTTCACCCAAATGGAAGGTGTTATAGACAAAGCCGCTCCCACTTGCGCGTGTATCAATCCGCATAGCGTCTTGCCGGCCAAAGATACGGGTATTTAATTCACCCGTATCTGCACGTAAAGACCCTACGTCAAGCAATCCCTCCAGCGGTGACAAATCAAGAATTTGCGTTGTTAATGCAAAAGCAGAAGTACGCCCGGTTTCATTAGCGGTATTTTCATTAGTGGTAGTTTCATTGGCGGTAGTTTCATTGGCGGTAGTTCCACTAAATAAGGCGATCGGACCGCTACCTGCTGTACGTACAACATTCGACACAGCCGACAGCGTATCCACAACAAGCAACCCTTCATCCAGGCTAAAATTGATACTCAGCGAATCCAGCCGGATGTCCTCATATGTACTACCAAGTGCAAGCAACCGGCTTTCCAATGACATCGACTGAGGATCAAGGCCTTCTCCCTGACCAAAGATGGTTAAGTTGACTTCAGAGGAGGTAGAATCTGATCCCATCAGACGTACAACATCAACACCTTCCAAAGTGCTCTCAAAAGAAAACGATGGGTTGTTGCCCAGTGAAGAAACACTCGACGCAAGCGCAAAACGTCCTTTTTCAAATGTTATATCTGAAAATATTGCTCCTTCATTGTTGCCCAGCGTAGCTGTGGTCTTGCCCTCTTGAATACCTACCTGATTCACCGTAGAAGGAGCCAGAATGATATCTGCCCTGGCAGACATGGTTGCTGGATCCAGCCCCGTACCTGTAAGGAAAAAGTCTCCATTTATTTCGGTAGATAGATCTTCAATCCCCGCCAGCCTACCAATATCCAGCCGGCTTAATGTGCCTTCCGTTACTTCATAAGAAGGTACATCCGTGAAAGATGAAACGTGCCCGACAAGTGCTGATGTCCCTTCTGGCATTTCAACATTCACATCAAAGTTGAGTGTATCCGACTGCACCGCAAACCACGTTGTTGCTGCAGATATTTGCTGTTGATTAATTTTAGACGGCGACAATTCAACCTGACCGGAGAGCGACATACTTGCAGGATCAGCGCCGCTTCCCACAAGGAAAAAAGAGCCATTCAAATCAGACTCCTGCGCGGAGTCTACCAGGAAAGAACCAATGTTTATTCGCTCAAAATCTCCTTCTGTAATCTCGTAAGCGATCTTTGGCTCATCGAGACGAACATTTCCTTCGACATTAAACACGCCGGCATCAAATGCACCGCTACTTTTGAGCGTAATTTTATCCTGCTTCCAATTTCCTGTAATTTCAGTATCGCGAAGATCGAAGTGACTGAATAGTACCTGATCAAGATTCGTCTGTAGAGATGCTTCTATTTTACCTGAAGCATCTATTTCCCCATTGATACGCGTGGTACCCGAGATTGCGCTATGCACCGTATCTCCCAGCACCGCCATAAAATCAAAATCCTGCAAGACCAAATTTAACGCTTCTATGTCGGTTATCTGTGTAAATCGGACAGAACCATCAGCTTTTACGCTACCCGTTGGACCTGTTAGCGCAATGAGGTGAGAAAGCTGCTGCTGATCTATTTGGGCAGAAAGCGTCCCATTATTAATCTTGAATTGATTGATATCTGAGGGTTGCATTTGAATCTCCGCAACACTCTGCATTTCTTCAAGCGAGAACCCATGCCCCTTTAAGTTAATGTTGGCATTCAGATTTGTCATAAAATCGCTTCCCAGAAACGGGTCTACATCAAACCCGACCAAGCGTCCATCAAGATTATAACCGGGTGCCTCTGCAAAGGGCGTCATCAACCCAGTGACAAACAACCCGGAGCCATTGATGCCAGACTCAATGATTATGCGTGCTTCCCCTTCATCGAAGGTGGTCTGCACAAAGGAAGAGTCAAGTTTATGACCGTTGATTGCCGAGTTGTAGATATCAATTGCCCCTGTTCCATTCAACAGAGCAAGTGAACGGCCAGACAGATTGGCTTTAATATCTGCATTGATTAACCCATTAAAACTGGCTTCGCCGACAGCAATACCTGGATTAAAGTTTGTCAGTTTGCCGGCGGCATCAATAAGGCCAAATCCGGACGCAGATTTTGTCCACGCACTCTCAAAAGAAAGCCTGGCACCATCTGATATATCTATTGCAGCCTGAGCCACCAGGTTTTCATCTTCACTATCAATCGTCAGTGCAATATCAGCAAAATGGCCCGGAGCAAGACTTGGCACAAAGAGCCGGATATCATCAAAAGCAAGCGGCGCTGCCGTCAGAGAAAGTTCATTTTTGTATAGCAGTGAGTCAGCAGTTGAAAGGAGTAAGCGCCCTTTTCCATCAACATAACTTTTTTCAGAGCGCAGACTCAAACTGTCAAGCTGAATGGTTTGCCCATCATAAGCAGCAACAACTGCAAGATTTACGGGATAGCCGGCCTGAGGAATCCAGAGTTGCCCGCTCAACTTATCTAGCGCGCCCGACACTTCTTCATTCATTGCCAGATTACTCACCAGTAACGTCAAGTCAGCAATTCGGTACGTTGAATCGCCGCCAGTCGAATAGCTACTGGCTTCAATATCTCCATCACTGATATGTATGCGATTGAGCGATAGAATCAGGGAAGAAGAATCGGAAGGCGGTTCAGTATTTGGTTTGATGACATTAAGCAAATCCCAGGACATATCCTGCCGCTGCGCCATTTTTACATGGGGCTTCGAAATGAGCACATCGAGGAAGTGAAACTCGCCCTTCAGCATGGGGAACAGTCGATAACCTACCTGCGCATTTTCAATGGCAACCAGCGTGGTGCTATCCGAATCAACCAGGGTTATATCTTCCAGCGTAAGCCGGCTGAAAGGACTACCTTTTACATTGCCTACTGAAAGATTTGCGTTGTCAAATATATCGAGCCGGCTCAAAACCGATTGAGCAACCAGGTTCAGGCCCCAACTGGTGTGCAGCAATATCACAATACATAACACAAACCCCAGGAGCCCCAGGGTTGGCCGTATTATATATTTGAACATGCTCGAATTCATTTCAAATATGCCGATTAAAACGCCTGACCGATGCTAATATGAAGACCAAATCGGCGAAAGAACTTTTTGTCCGGGGGCGTTGATTGAAGGCCGTTTTCAAAGAGAAACGCCTGCCTGGGATTGGTTAAGTCCGCATCGCTTGGGTTCAATTTGTAAGCCAGATCAAATCGGATAAATCCCACAATGGTCTGGTAGCGTATGCCCGTACCAACGTTGTAGTTGAAATTGCTAAACTTGATTGCCGTGTTGGATACCTGGCCAAAATCGAAAAACGCAGCCCCCTGCCAAGCCGGCCCAAACCCGGGGATTCTCATTCTAGCTTCTATATTTCCGATAAGTTTTGCCGTTCCGCCAGTACGCTCATAGAAATAATTGACCTGAGGATCTCCATTTTCATCTGTACGAACAACGCCATTGCTCAACAAAGTATCTGCACGGGCGAATTTGGGCCCCAGTAACTGAAAATCCCATCCACGCACATCGTTACTGCCTCCCGCATAGAAAAAGATGGGATCAAAACGATTTTCATATAACTGGCATTGCTCCGCAACGCCGCCCGATAATGATGCATCCTCAATACAGATACGGTCTGCGAGCGCTGCTTTACTATCTCCGAAGGTCCACAGCTTTCCTGCAAATAGCCTGCTGCTAAGCACCAGCTTTTTTGTCACCGGAATGTAACCCGCCAATTCAAGCCCTAGCTTGTTGTATTGCACACCGGAGGAAAACAATCTGCCGGCGGTTTCTGCAAAAGGTTTGATCAAGTATCCATTCCTGGGATTGATATAATTATCTGCTTTACCCAGCGTTGCGTTTAGCCCTATGATGCTTTTGTTATAGCTATCGCGCGATTGTATATCAATATTGGCCAAGTCAGATCGACTCAGCGACTGACTGAGCGTATACTGAAGACTGATGGGGCGAAATGGGAACAATTCATAGATCAGCGTGCCATTCAGACCGAATTCCCGCCTGTTGATATCCAGAAACTCATTGCTCGCTAACAGTTGCGGATCGTTTTGGAATTCGATAAAAGGTGCAAATATGCCTGACAACTTGGTCGTAAAAATATACGGTTGACGCAGTGAGACAGACGTTCTAAACAGTCTGGCCGGCAACTTGCCTACAACATTATTTGCCGTAAACCCACCTGTTGTGCTTAACAAACCCGTATTTGCCCGAAAGTTTACAGACAGATTTCTCGCGCTACCGAGAAAATTCCGATGGGTCCATTCCCCTTCGAACCCAAGTCCTTCCTGACGCGCATAACCAGTTTCAACGGAAAGGAATCTTCGCTTTGCTTCATTAACACGAATACGAACACGCACGGTGCTATCTGCTTCCTGCTGAGGCACATCAGTAAGTGCTACCCTGAAAAGGTTTAACCCAAAAAGCTGCTGCTGTCCTTCACGGAGTTTGGAACTCGAAAACCGTTCACCAACCGTAAACGGAAGCTCCCTCAAAAGAATCTGATTGGAGACCGTTTGATTGCCTTCTACATCTATCGTGGAAAAGTATCCGATGGGGCCGGCTTTAATCAGAAATCGTAGGTCTACCTTACGGTTCTCCTCATCTATCTCCGTATTTGCATCAACCTGTGCAAATGCAAAGCCGTTGTTCTGAAACCAGCGAAGGATCAAGTCCTGGATGCGGAGCAATTCTATATCAGTAAAACGTATGTTTGTGTTTTCTGAAAGATCTTCGCTAAACTTACGCCATGCATCCCTGAGGCTTGCTGGAAGTTGCTGATTTAAAGAAACGCTGTCTGCCGAAATTAACTGGATCTGTTCTACAAAAAGAGGGGCCCCCTCCCATACAGCAAAAATTACGTGGATACGATTGGTCTCAGCGTTAAACTGAGAAGCAGAATAGCTGATACGGGGCGTAGGAAATCCATTTCTATTATAAAACTGCCTGAGGCGCACAACGTCTTTCTGAAGCTCAATGGCATCAAAAGGATAGGTTTCCGGGCGTTTAAAAGGATTAAGCCTGTCGAAACGATCCCAAAAAGTTGGGCCAACGGTTACGAGTTGAGGTAGCAGTTCTTCCGGCTCAAAGGCAGCGTTGCCTTCCGGAAATTTGAATGAGATTTTGCGAACTGTGGTTTCGGGTGTTACCAGGTATAAAGCGTCCTGTGCATAAGCATGCTGATCAGTAATATAAATACTACATAGGATAAAAAAGGATATGAGGAGCCTTCTTAAAATCATAGAGCACGCATAGAAGAAGCAGAAATTCAGGCCAGACGCCTTTTTTCATCGAGCATTACAACAATGCTTCCTACGATAAGGACAATCCCTGAATAATATACCCATACCATAAACGCAATGATGAGCCCAATTGTATTGCTAAGGTCTTCAATCCCAAATGCAATATCATCTCGAAATCGGTTAAAAAATGCAAAATTTGTGGCATAAAGGGTAAAAAGTGATTTAGCTATCTCCCAGAAGATGGCTGCTGTAGCCGTACCCAGTAAAACACTTCTAACCGGGGGATGCGGCTTGGGAATCAGGTAGAACAATTGAAAGAACATAGCCGCGGTGAGCATGAATGGAATCAGGATGCCCATAAAGTTTATCATATGACGCCATCCCGTCTGAATCCAAACTTTATCAAGGCCCAGTTCTCTTATAAACGAAAGGCCGGCCACGTTTAGCGTCTGAATAGCCAGAGAAAGTAAAATCGTTAGGAAAAAAACCCCGCCTACCTGCAAAACCATGCGTACACTAAATCTATACTGCACGAAGAACGTACGCGGCTGGTGTAATTCGCCGGCGAATACTTCAGATATCACAACACAGAGGGTATTCATCAATACCGATGCAAAGATGAGCGTACCAATGGCACCGATTAAGGTGATATTACTGTCTGCGTCCTGAAAATGCCCAAAGAAAAGAATGAAGTCATCCAGGTAAACAGGCACGAGCTCACGAACCAGGCCGGCGACAAGGTCCAGGTTGGCTTGCGTCTGGAAGTATTGCCCTAGAAGCCCCAGGCCGAAGAGGGTGACGGGTATGACAGTGATTAACGATTTGAAGGCAATCGCCTGGGCAAGAAAAAATCCTTTGACCTCCTGAAATTTACCAAATGCCTGTATGGGGGCATCCCAAAGGACGTTTTTTAACAACAAATTGTGGGCCTTCGTGGATTAGTGAAGAACGTAGACAGGTAGACCTGGAAATGCATCAATCGATGCCTACTGAGGGTCGTGTTATTCCAATGCGTTCAGCGTATCTAGGCCGAAGCTTTGCGTTTCTCAAAAACCGGCGAGGCGCCTTGCACGACTGTAGCTTCGGTCACCTTGCAAGATCCAACGTCTTTATGATTATGTACATCAAACATAATATCAAGCATGGTATCTTCCATAACAGAACGTAATCCACGGGCACCAGTGCCTAGCTTTCTGGCCTTGGCCACAATGGCGTCAAGTGCTTCATCTTCAATCGTAAGATCCACACCATCCATTGCAAACAACTTTTGATATTGTCTAAGGAGGGCATTTTTGGGATTCAGCATGATGTTTTTCATGGCTGAATCAGAAAGTGAATTTAGCGGTGCTACAACAGGGATTCGGCCGACCAATTCTGGAATTAGACCAAACTTGAGGATGTCATTGGGCTGCACATGTTGGAAAATCTCGGGATCATTCCGATCCAGTTTTTGCTGAGACGCTGTTAAAAACCCAATCGTATTGGTTGACATACGATGTGAGATAATCTCGGTAAGTCCATCAAAAGCCCCGCCACAAATAAACAGAATGTTGCGGGTATCGATATTGATGAGACTTTGTTCAGGATGTTTACGTCCACCCTTGGGCGGCACGCCGGCAATGGTCCCCTCAAGTATTTTCAACAGGGCTTGTTGCACACCCTCGCCAGATACATCGCGTGTAATCGAAGCATTGTCTGCCTTGCGCGCGATTTTATCTATTTCGTCGATGTAGATAATGCCACGTTCAGCCCGCTCCACGTTAAAATCGGCAGCGTGGAGTAGATGGGCGAGGATGCTTTCCACATCTTCCCCAACATAGCCAGCTTCAGTGAGCGCTGTCGCATCTGAAATAGAGAACGGAACATTCAATGTCCGTGCCAGCGTTCTGGCCAGTAATGTTTTGCCTGTACCGGTGGGACCAACGAGGAGAATATTAGATTTCTCGAGTTCTACATCTGCAAAGTCTGGCAGAAAATTCTCGTTATCAATACGTTTGTAATGATTGTATACGGCAATAGAAAGCGCCTTTTTTGCGCGCTCCTGTCCGATTACATATTCATCCAGCGTTGCCTTAATTTCCAGGGGGGAGCACTGAACATGCAGCGGGGCTTTACGCCGACCCGTGCTTGTCGTAGATTCTGGCTGATAAGATGAAAGGTCACTTCGGACAATGCCGGCAGCATCATTTATGCAGCGGTCGCAGATGTATACGTCCGGGCCTGCAACCATAGAGGAAACCTCATGTGCAGACCGACCGCAAAAAGAACACGTGATGACGTTGTCGCCTCGTCTATTACTCATTCCCTTGAAAGCTTGGATATGCCATTTGAAAAAGTGAATTTGCGCTTTCTCCCCGCAAGATATTGACCACGGGTACAAAATGCACGTGTCTCGGGAGGATTATTCTTGAAACTCGTTGTTTTATGGCGTGCCTGCTTTACGGATCCATCACATTTTGATTTTATGCTATCATTTTTTTGTAAATGATTCCTGCTGAATTTCTACATCGCCTAAAAGACATTGTATCACCGGCTGATTACGCGTCGGTAGAAGCCTCCATGCATCAACCGAAGGCCACAAGCTTCCGCGTGAATACCTTGCGCTCATCCGTCGAAGAAGTCCTTACATTATTGGCCGCCGAAGGAATTATCCCTGAATCGCTTTCATGGTACCCCGAAGGCATGTGGGTTTCTCATGACCAACGTGCTAACCTGCTTGCATCTAAAGCTTTTACTGATCATAAAATCTACGTCCAAAATCAGTCGAGCATGATCCCACCGCTGATTTTAGATCCTCAGCCCGGAGAGCGTGTGCTCGACCTCGCAGCAGCACCAGGTAGCAAAACATTGCAGTTGGCGTGCCTGATGCAGCAAAAAGGTGAGATAGCAGCTGTAGATGCCGTCAAAAAAAGGTTTTTCAAGTTACGGGACAACCTGCTAGCGCAGGGTGCAACGGAGGTAAATACGTACCTGAAAGACGGCCGTGGTGTATGGAAACATCGACCAGAATATTTTGATCGTGTTTTGCTGGATGCTCCTTGCTCTAGCGAAGGCCGTTTTCATATCAGCGAACCAGGATCTTATGCCTACTGGAGCAAGCGCAAGGTTAAAGAAATGGCCCGCAAACAAAAGCGACTCTTATATTCAGCGGTCAATTCAGCAAGACCCGGCGGCACCGTGGTGTATTCAACATGCTCTTATGCACCAGAAGAAAACGAGGCCATCGTAAGCCATTTAGTCAAACGTTTTGGTGGGGTGATTGAGGTTGTACCCTTTGAACTAAGACTCGATACGATGACAGATGCGTGCCTGTCATGGGCCGGCAAATCTTTTAATGATACCCTCCTCCATGCGCGACGTATTCTGCCCAGTTATCATACGGATGGATTCTTTATCTGCAAACTCAAGAAACATAGTTCGACAATCCCTCAATTTAGCCAGGTAAAGTAACAGGTATACTGACGCTTTATCAGTGACTCGTTTCGTGTTCAAGCTGAGTGTCTTTGTATCCAAACTGGTTGTCGACGCAACTTAAAACAGGTAGACTTAAAACAGGCAGGCTAAAACCAGACAGGGACACGAAACATCGTGCCCCCGCCATGTGCAACGCAATTTTTTAAGTGGTCAGTTTTAAGTAATCGGTTCTCAGGAAAAGTACACCTGAAAACTAATTACTGAAAACCGTAAGATTTCAACCATCTCATGCAGCTTGATTCTGGCTGGTATCATCATCCGCATCCATAAAATCACGCAGGATCCATGCATATCTGCGTTCCTGCCTCTGAGCAGGTGTGAGACTGCTGCCGGCTTCTACCGTATGAATTTGTGCCCTGCGAGGTTGAATCGAAGGATGGTAGACTTTCAAATCTACCGAAGGATAAGGAGAGACA
>JBGCEN010000433.1:0-6271 GCA_045106435.1 Rhodothermales bacterium | reverse complement strand
TGGGCTACAAGTAATTCTCCATCGCCAATTTCAGCGTCTGGCACAACAGTAACTTCCAACTGCCGGCCGGCACCTGTACCCATCACGCCCAGTGACCAGGTTACAATCCCTGCCTGCTCAACGCCGCCATCACTTGATGACACATAGCTTGTCCCTTCGGGCACAGGAAATTGGAGCACGGGATCAACAACACTGGCGGCGCTAATGTTACTGACAGAAAGTACATACGTAAACGACTCACCCGATACAGCCGGCCCGGATGCAGGTGAAACAGACAACCGCATGCCCGGAGAAGGATCTACATGCACATCCATCGATGCCATCACCTGCCCGCTGCCCGTAGAAGAACCCAGCAATCGTGATTTCAAGAGATGGCCGGCGGGTGCATTGCCGGCGATAAATGTAGTAAAGAAATACGTTTGGCTTTGTCCAGGCTCCAGTGTGCCAATACTCCACAATGCGCGCTCATTACTGTCGCAATTTCCAAGACAATCAAAAGCCGGCACATCTACGAAGGTGTTTATAAATGCTGGCAGCAGTACTTCTGCGGTTACATCCAGCAATACTTCAGCTCCAACATTGGTCGCCGTAAACTCATAGACCAGGCGATCAGTGGCCCCGGATGCTGTTTGGTTGATACCATATGCAAACCGCAGGGGCACATTGCTTCGGACCGGTGTTACTGCTGTAGATGTTACAACAGCCTCATTGGTTTTATTCGGATCCAGTGCTGCACGCGCGACCAATAAACGGCCATCCGCAAGACTTGCATCGGGACGTACAGTCACCTGAATCTGGCGACCGGCGCCGGCGCCAAAAACACCCAGAGACCACGTCACAATACCGGCATCTTCTACACCGTCATCACTGGCATTAACAAAGCTTGAACCTTCAGGCAATGGAAACGTCAGTACAGGATTCACAATACTCGCCGTGCCCATGTTACTCACGGAAAGCGTATAGGTAAATGACTCGTTTGCAACAGCCGGCCCGGAAGCTGGAGCAACACTCAACTGCATTTCTCTTGAGTTGTCGATCAACAAGTCAACTGTTTCGACGATATCAGATAATCCGGGCAAAGAAACCGTGGCACTCCCTGAAATTATTCCCTCAGTCGCAGCGCCCTGAATAAAGGTGGTAAAGAAAAACGTGCGGCTTTCGCCAGGCTCCAATGTACCAATCGACCAAACTGCTTCCTCTGAAGCATCACAGTTTCCCAGGCAAACAAAGTCAGGAAAATCAACAAACGTATCAATAAACTCAGGGAGCAACACACTGGCCGACACATCAAGAAGATTGGTGCTTCCTGTGTTTGAAGCTGTGAGTGTAAAAGTTACCCGATCGTCAACAGCGAGCACATCGCTATCCGCTTCAAAATGAAGCGCTAAATCCTGCGCGTAAACGCCCGAAGTAGCGACAAATAGAAGGCAAAAGAGAATGTACAAAGCGCGTGTGGTGTTTTTTATAATCATGATGATCCTTGTTTGAATGTGAGAGGCGAAGTGATGAGAGATGGCTGTCTGCAGTTTCACGTTGCCGGGCAGTTCCGATGAGCCGGCGCTGGTCATCCGGATGTATTCACATTTAGCCTTTTTTGCCAAACCTGTAATGGATACCAAAACCCAAAGAGATTGTCGAAAAGCCGCCGTAGTATTCAAAGCTGGCCAAGGCAATCCCAAGCTCGGCACTCACAAAGATGGGAGGAAACTCCTCGTCGTCAAACAGCTTGGCGAGGCCCGATTCAACGCCGGCGCCCAGCCCAACGCCCAGCACACTTTCGCTCACTCCGAGGTCTAAAAAAATCGAATCAAATCCTTTGTACCGGTAAACGCCTATCCCACCATAAGCATAAATGTCATATTTCTCACTGCGGTTGAACCGGTACCAAACGCGACCACCAAAATTTGTCACATCTCCAAAGAAGCCCAGAATAGCCTCGCCCGTAATGGTCTCACTTATCTGAATGGTCCCACTCAACCCATAGGCCGGCCACGATGAACCAAAGCCTACACCGTAGCGCCCCCCCTGCACCCCAACCGTCGAGTCATTGTCTGGAATCGGATCCCTCCCCGTAGTGACACCAACTTTGGCATCACCATCCTTGACCGTAACGACACCGGAACGACTAGAAGATGCATCAGGAATATCCAACACCCGAAATTGGCCGGCTGCGGGAAGAGATATGCCCAATACAAGCACACCTGCCAAAAAAGTGCTCCCGTATTTTTTTGTACAAAATGCCCGAAGGATATTGTCCATCAACAGCGTAAATTTGTTCGACATAATAAAATCCAGTTTAAATTCCTTGCGTATAGGGAGCGGAGACAAACAGCAGAGACAAACAGCAGAGACATACCACAATCGTAGCCGTACCAAAGCATGGCCTCACACCTCCATGCGGATTTAGGCTATAGGAATATTCACTTGTGCAGATTTTTTTTGTCCTTTTGATAAAACGCCGAACAGGCTATCTTTTTAAATGACAGATCTTGCCAGAAATCGCCGGCTTTTTGCCCTGCTGGATGAAGTTGCTGAAATGACTCCAACTGAGCGGATGCAACACCTGGACGTGCATTGCGCGGATGATGCTGATTTGAGACAAGAGGTAGAACGATTGATGCAAACCGAAAACGTGCATCAAACCGAAGACCTGGCGGCGGTCTCCCCTGCTGCAGCCGGCCAGGTACCGGGCAATGAAGTAGGTCCTTTTGTCTTATTGAATAAGCTGGGAGAAGGAGGGATGGGGACCGTATATCTGGCCCGCCACAATCGGCTGGACACCAAAGTGGCCGTCAAATTCATCAAACACGGCAGATTTGCGACAGCGCTGGAAAAGCAACGATTTGAGATCGAACAAAAAAGCCTCTCAAACCTCTCACATCCAAACATTGTACAGATTTTTGATGCCGGCCTGCTGCCTGACGGGCAACCGTACTATGCCATGGAGTACATCGATGGCATTCCACTGGACAAATACTGCGACAATGCCCAGCTCTCTTTGAGCGCACGCATCGAGCTCTTTATACAGGTTGCCCGAGCTATCCAACACGCCCATTACAAGCTGGTCGTTCACCGGGATCTGAAACCCAACAATGTACTCATCCAGCAAGACGGCACCGTAAAACTGCTGGACTTTGGCATTGCCAAATTGCTCGAAGAAAGTGACGCGCCTGTTACTTCAGATGACGGGAGAATCATGACACTGGAGTACGCCGCACCAGAACAGATCAATGGAGACGACATCACTGTTTCTACGGATATCTATGGATTGGGGATTGTACTCTATGAAATTCTAACCGGGAAGCGTCCCTTTGGGCATCAGGACACGACAAAAAACAACTTAATGCAGGCCATTCTGGAAGAAACTCCGCTTCGGCCTTCAACCGCTGTTTCTGCAGATATGCCTTCTGCTACTTCAACAAAGTCGCCTACAGATAAAACAAATGCTGCCACAACGATAAAACTAAAAAAACAGCTCGAAGGGGATCTGGATACAATTATCCTGAAGGCACTGCAAAAAGAACCGGCTCGGCGCTATGGTTCTGTGCAAGCTTTCGCAGACGACCTTGAACGCTATCTAAACGGTCTTCCCGTAAAAGCCAGGCCAGATTCAGTTACGTACAGAGTGGGCAAGTTTGTGCGTCGACATCGCGCCGGCGTCTTGAGTACACTGGCACTAATGACGCTCTTGATTACAACAGCCATTTTTTATGTGGTGAACATAGCACAAGCACGCAACGACGCAGAGGCAGCATTACAACGAGCTGAGCGCGTGACCGAATTCACCATCTCTCTTTTCCAACCTGCTGACCCCAATGTCGCGCAAGGAGATACATTAACCGCCGTCGAGATTCTGGATAAAGGCAGCAAGAGTGTCCGATCAGAGTTGCAAGAAGAGCCTGAAGTGCTGGCTGAAATGCTTACGGTCATCGGCGAAATCTATGGCGGGCTGGGGCAATACGATAAAGCAGTATCGTTGCTTGATGAGTCGGTTGACGTTAGGAGAACCTGGGCAGAGGAGGTCCCTGGAGATCTGAGCAGCAGTCTGAAGCAACTGGGTGGGGTGCATATACTCCGTAATGATGCGGAGTTGGCCAAAGTGAATCTTGAAGAAGCCTTACGGTACGCAACAATTGCACACGGCCCTTACCACGAAGAAACGAGCACCCTGCTAGACATGCTTGGTCATGTAGCATTCCTGCAGGCTAATTATGACGACGCAGAAAACTACTTCCGACAGTCGATCGACCACTTTGATAATATCCGACAGGTCTCTGATCAGGACGTGCTGAACGAAGGGCTGGCATCCGCACTGAATAACCTGGGCATTATTCTTTTTTATGTTCGGGGAAATCTGGAAGAAGCAGATGTGCAATTGCAAAGGGCCTTTTCGCTTTATCAGGAATTACACAGCGATTCCTTGCACACCAACATGATCTACATCAACAACTCACTGGGAGAAATCAACCGCAAAAAAGAGAACTTTGAGACTGCCGTACCGCATTACAAGGAAGGACTGCGGATCTCCCGGGTCTTACTGGGCACACATCCGCTTACCGCAACCATGGCGAGCAACTTGTCTGTGGCCATGATGCAAATAAGCTGTACCCCCGAAATCCGCACATATCTTGAAGAAGCCCTCAATATTCGGCAGCAAGTTCTGGCAGAGAATCATGCAAGTATGGGACTAACCTTCCATAACCTGGCCGGCTACGCGATGTCTTGCGAAAAGAACCCTGCCGAGGCCATTCTGTTATATGAGAAAGGCCTTGAGATTATCAATAATTCAACCCAGGTAGCTGACCTACGACGCGCTGTCGCTTATTATCAGCTGGGAGAAGCAAACAGACAAGTGGGTGATTACGAGCAGGCAATCCACTATGGGCATAAATCCCTTTCTATCAGAAAAGAAAAGCTGCAAGACCCCAATACAGATCTGGGCCGTTCTTATACGTCCATGGGTTTGACCTATGATCAATGGATGAAATCAGATTCAGCTGATGTATATTTACAACGTGGGCTTAAACAGTTTGAAGACGCCGGCGCTACAGACGCGAGCAGTTACAAGACGGGGCTCAATGCACTCACACGCAAATGGGCCGGCGAAGGACGTTGCGACGCGGCGCGTCCGTTGCTGGAGACATATTTGCAACTTGTTACCAGCGAACAACCTGTTGACAAAGAAGCACAAGCGACTATTTTAGCAAGGCAAAACCAGTGCAAGGCAAATTAAAATGACGCGAGGGCCAGCAAAAAAATTGCCAACCGACGAGCCTGATCCCCAAAAACGCGGCCTCGTAACGCAATTACTCCGCAAAGCAAGCGCCGGCGATCCCGATGCCAGCAAAGCGTTATTTGAGCAAGTCTACCGTGAGCTTAAAAAAATGGCTGCGGGTAAAATGAAAGAAGAAAGAGCAGATCACACGTTTCAGCCCACAGATCTGGTCCATGAAGCGTTCATCCAGTTGATCGACAAAGATCAAATTACCCCGCAGAACCGCGGTCATTTTTTCGGGATATGCAGCGAAAGCATGCGGCGTATTCTGGTTGATTACGCACGCGCACGCAATGCCCAGAAGAGAGGTGGAGATGCAAATCTGTTCCGCCTGCAGGATATGGATGATATACCGGGCATTGCCGATCCGGATCGCATTCTTGCGTTAAACCTGGAATTGGAAACCCTGGAAAAAATCGATGTCTCCCGTGCGCGACTGGTTGAGTTGAGGCTGTTTGCCGGCCTCACGCTCGAAGAAGCAGCCCAGGCACTGGACGTCCCTTACAGTACCGTCCAAAGAAAGTGGAAATCCACACGGGCCTGGCTGCAAGATCGGCTGTAAAGCGTTCGTTTCGTTTAACAAATAAACCCACGCTTCAGTGTAACTTAACAGCCAGGAAATACCCTAAAATCCAGATCGTTTTAAAGTATTATTGTATCGAATTCAGGGTTCATTCAATTTGCGCATGAAGGGTGTATCATTAGCAGCTACTGCCACCGGGTACGCTGAAAAAACAAAGGATAGCAACCTGGTCTTCAAAAAAGGGCGCCACCATCGCATTCTTGTTTTAGAGGACGGGCCGGGTATATATCAGATAGACTTTCAAAACTACATCCATGATGCCAAGCGTATCATTTTCTTAGAACCTGTCTACGATCTATGGCCGAGATTGCATTTGCAGCAATTTTTGTTCAAATCAAGGCGCTTTTTGTGTTCGATGCAGCGCATCGGGCGCAAAAAGGAACGCAGATATGGGCAAAAAGGGCGCACAATGC
>JBGCEN010000432.1:0-7374 GCA_045106435.1 Rhodothermales bacterium | reverse complement strand
CAAACTCAGCCCTGGGAGTAAAAAAGTTATTGGATGTAAAAGCCATAACGCCAAGGACAGCCAACACCAGTCCTCCCAGGAGAAACATCCCGATCATGGTTGGATTTGCACGCTTACTCATAGTGGCTACAGTTTTCAGTTATCGGTTATGTATCAGTTTACAGTTATCGGTTATCAGTATTCAGTTACAGGTCTTTAATGATCATTTTTAACTTTACACTTTTAACTTTTAACTTTTAACTTTAATCCACGTCTCCGCTTCTTGTTAAAAACTGGTGGACTTCGTCGTTGGGGGGATTTGCTTTAAGCTCGAACGGGTTGCCCAGGCCGGTCATTGTTTTGACGGTTCGATCAAGAAAAACACCACGATCTGCTACCTTGAAAATACTGGACAAGTCGTGGCTCACGATGATAATGGTTGTCCCCAGGCCATCTCTCAACCGCAGGATAAGATCATCCAGCCGGCCGGCAGAAATAGGATCCAGCCCGGAAGAAGGCTCATCAAAAAACAAGATATCCGGGTCCAATGCGATCGCGCGCGCCAGTGCAGCCCGCTTGTTCATCCCGCCACTAATTTCAGAGGGATAAAAGGACTCAAACCCTTTTAATCCAACCAATGACAGTTTGAGAGACACAAGCTCGCTGATTTCATCTGACTCCAGTGAAGTATATTGCTCAAGCGGCAACGCGATATTCTCAGCCAAAGTAAGTCCGCTCCATAAGGCGCCATTCTGATAAAGAATACCGATACGTTTTCTTACTTCATTTCTCCCCGCCTCATCCATCGCCCAGAAATCTTTCTTATCGTAAAGCACTTCTCCTTCAGCCGGCGCTTTTAATCCGATCATGTGTTTGAGCAGCGTGCTTTTCCCACTTCCACTCCCCCCCATGATCACAAAAATCTCCCCCCGCTTCACCGTAAAAGTTAGCTCACGCATCACAACATATGAAGCATAAGCCATCGTCAGATTATTCACCTCGATGGCAGCGCCTGCGGTCTGCCCGCTATATTCGATATATGCGTTGTCTTCTGCGTGCATACCCTAGATCTCGATGACGGCCGCGAGCCAGTCGATGATGGCATTGGCGAGAATGATGTGGGTGATCGCTGTAACCACAGCCGATGTTGTGGAAATGCCAACCGCGCCGGCATCATTCCCTGTTTGCAGGCCGCGCATGCAGCCGGCCAGCCCAATAATGGCACCAAACACCGTTGCCTTGAACAGGCCAATCAACACATCAATAATAGATACGGGCTCAAGAAACCCGGTAATAAATTGCGTCATGCCTACATCCAGCATACTTAAAGCAACCAGCATACCTCCAAGTACACCAATGAAATTTGCATAGATGGTCAACAAGGGCAAGGTGACAAAAATGCCCAGGAATCTCGGCAAAACCAAAAAGTCCATGGGTGAGATGCCCAGTGTTTCGAGCGCATTAATCTCTTCGGAAATTTTCATACTGCCTAATTCTGCAGCAAACGCTGCCCCCGTGCGACCGGCCATTATGATGGCGGTCATCAATGCCCCTAATTCTCTTAATACACCATAGCTCACCAGATACGAAACGTAGTAATCAGCCCCAAAACGGCGAAGGACAACGGCCCCAAGAAAAGACAGGATCAGCCCAACCAGAAAACTAATCAAAGTCACAATTGGTAACGCACCCGAACTGTTGTTCTGTACGACCACCCAGAAGTCTCGCCAACGAAGGCGGACGCGGCCTGTTAACAGTCCGGTAAGTGATTGTGCAAAGGCCCCGGTAAACGTAACAAAAGCGACGCTGTCATTAAACAGCTTTAATCCCTTCTTGCCCAGTTGCTTGAAAAAACCGCCGCTGATTTTCTGGTCGATCAGTTCTGCTTCAGGCACCTCTTGCGACAGTGAAATAAGGCCGGCGATGTTATCCGGCAAGCTTTCAAATTTGAAGTGCAGGTTGTTCTCTTTGCAAAAGCTGAACGTATCAAGTACAAAGGTAAGCAGACTGCTATCCCAAACACCCAGATCTGTCGTATCAAAGCCTATCGCACGAATCTTGTCGCTGTTGTCCCAGGA
Source organism: Rhodothermales bacterium (assembly GCA_045106435.1). Taxonomy (GTDB): domain Bacteria; phylum Bacteroidota; class Rhodothermia; order Rhodothermales; family JAHQVL01; genus JBCCIM01. Next base: position 5,317 of record JBGCEN010000432.1, on the reverse strand, counting down.
GGTAAACGGTGGCATAAAACGCGACAACGGACGTTCGATTGTCCAATCGCCGGCCAGTAATAGCACCAGCGTATCGTCTTCATATCGCGTATCTACTTGCATACCGTTGGGTTTAAAACGTCCAGATGATGGCTGGCGTCTACTGGGATATTCATTCCATCAGCCTGCGGAAGCTAAAAACAGGGGTGGTTTGATGGGTTTAGGGTTTAGGGTTTAGGGTTTAGGGTTTAGGGTTTAGGGTTTAGGGTTTAGGGTGTAACAATATGATTGATAATTATCATCGCAAGCAGCTCAAAACGCCCAATCATGTCATCCTGATCGGATGTCGACGATTTTCGTCGACGCAGGAAGGATCTTCGTGAAATGCCACGTTCAGGTTACTGGAGCGTTTCGCTTTGCAAAGATTCCCCAATCGAGTTGAGGACAGGCTCTTCATTTCGATTCGATTAATCGATTCTCCGTTCAGGAAGACACGAAAGAAGGTTTTGCTATGGTAAACGTGGCATTTTATCGATGAATTTGTTACATCAAGGGTTTAGGGTAAATGCATATTAGAAGTAATCCGAACGAAAAACCTTGAACGCTGAACACTAAACCTGGAACGTACCCTACACTATGCATTGCGACTTCATTAAATCCAGTACCCTTGAGTAATTCCGTCAAGATTTCGCGATTGTAATAGCAGGAAAACCCGGTTCTCTTCAGTGGTTGTGTTGCGCGTGAGCACCGTGGTCTGATACCTGAGCATCAAACCAATCGTGGACAGCCGTGATTAACACCTCATCATCTGTCACGTACGTAATCTGTCCCCCATTCGCTATCTCGCTATAGGTTATGCTCATTCTATCAGCACCCATTTTCAATGCATGTAGGCCGGGCATCATCTCTCCATGTATTTGAGTGGGATCGTGGAAATCGCCGGCGCTAAAACGTTCACTGACTTCAGACAGATGCGACCGAATGAGGCCAACCTGTTCTACATCCTCGTCATCAGATATCACTTGCTGGACACCACCATTTGTGGTTTTCTCGAACACGTGGGTTGTACGTTCGAGATCAAAAGGCATTACCGTTTCTCCAATCCGGGCAACTTCGGCCTGGCGTTCATCGGTTACATCAGTTTCACATCCTGCAAAGAGTAAAACAAGAACAAATAATACAGATATTGATGGGACTCTTTTCATATGTATTGAACTCTGTTATTCGTTAAAAATCACGTAATGATAAGCATCATTTGATATTATACGGTAATTCCGTCTCGTTTAAGGGCTTCTGCCGTTGCAACCGAGGCAATTGTGCCTTCGGGGTGCTCATACCAGCCGGGGTCGTTGTTGTCAGCCAGTTTTTCGCGTATTTTCACTATGGTGAACATGCCACCCATCGTGATGTAATCAAAGGGCCCATCAGCACCTACCATCGGAATGCTGTTTTCGGGGACTTTCATGTGGCCGGCGCCGATGTGCGTGCCATGCTCAGCCATGCCATCATGCCCCATTGTCATGTAAGCCGGCAATAATGGACGAACTTCTTTATTGAGACGGGCTGCATCCACGCCGGTCATATTGGGGAAATCGTGTCCCATCTGGTTCATCACATGGTGCGTCATATGACAATGCAGCGCCCAATCACCCGGGCGATCAGCAATGAACTCGGCATCGCGCGTACTACCCACCGGCACCAAAACCGACGTCTCCGTCCACTGCGCAGACGTGGGCAACGGACCGCCATCGGTTGCCGTAATCGTTAAATTATGGCCATGAAAATGGATCGGATGATGGTCCATGGCACTCAAATTCCCCATCCGAATCCGCACCCGATCTCCCAGTTCAGCTACCAAGGCTTCTGTGCCGGGATAACAGCGCGCATTCATTGTCAGCACATTAAAATCAGACATTTCATTCGGGTTAGGCCGCGACGTACCTGGATCGATACGCCATTCGCTTAGCATGATGGCATAATCTCGATCAACGCGTCTGACTGGATTTCGGGGATGAAATACAACCATACCCATCATACCCAGCGCCATCTGCGTCATCTCATCATGATGGGAGTGATACATGAAGGTCCCATGCTGCATCACTTCATATTCATACATAAACGTTTCCCCTGGCTGGATGACTGGCTGCGTTAGCCCGCCAACCCCATCCATACCATTGGGTAGCAGAATGCCATGCCAGTGTATCGAGGTAGCCGCCTTCAATCGGTTGGTTACGTAGATCCGGATTTGGTCTCCTTCAACGGCTTCCAGTGTAGGGCCATGTACCCGACCATTGTAGCCCCAGCACCAGGCACTCAGTCCGGGTGCAAACTCATGCCACACCTCTTCTGCGATGAGATGAAACACCTTCACGCCCTCCACAATCTTGAAAGGCAAAGAAACGCCATTGGGCGTGATAACCGGCGTGTAATCTCTGCCGGGCATACCGGGTGCCGGCGCAGGCTTCTCAGTACCAGCAGCAGTTGCGGAAGGTACAACCAATGAACTTCCAAGTGCAGCAGCACCTGTCATTAACATTTCGCGTCTTGTGATTTTCATTTTAGTGACCTCCTGATGAAGTTTCCGGCATCATATCGGTTGCCGAAACCGGCATTTCTACACCGCCTTGTGGCAGCTTGCCTTGAAGCAAAAGTTGATAGTTGGTATAAGCGCGCCAATAATCTCTCAGCGACTCGATGTACATCTTGCCGGCCTGTATCTCTTGCCGACGCGCATCGATCAGTTGAAATACGCCAATCTGCATGGCGTTCATGAGCGTTTGGGCTTCTGCTGAAATCTGGTTCCTGAGCGGGACAACCACATCTCTGTATTGCAAAGCCGTCTGATGCGCAGTAGTCAGATGTGCGCGAGCCATGCGGGATGCTGCGCGTACCTCTATTCCCAAAGCATAATAGTTCGCCTGTTCTTGTTGTAATACCGCTACTGCGCCGGCTTTCCGCGCCTGTCCCTGATCAAACAGCGGAACAGGAAAACCAAACTCAGGCCCAACCTCCCAGCTCCCTTCCCGCGTGGCACCAATGCCCACAGATAACTCTGGCAATAACCGCGTTGCGTTAACAACACCAAGTCGCCGGGCAAGCGTTTCTGTTTGCTGGTTCGCAAGAGCAAGGTCTATGCTGGCTGTTACGGCCTGTTTCTCGAACATCTCCATCATCGGCAATTCGTCAAGAATCGCCGGCAATCGTCCACTTGTCTCCCACGCAACATCCGGCCCCCATAAGCCAAGGAGTTGGTTGAGATGCTCCCGACTGTTCATTATATCCATCTGTGCACGAGCCAAATCAATGCGGGCCTGCTCGTAAAACGACTGCTCGGTGTACATATCAATCGCACGTAAATTCCCAGCGTCCCGCAACAACCGGGCGGCTTCGAAAGACCCTTTGGCTGACAATGCAACCTGACCCGTCAGTTCGAATAACTGAGCTGCAACTTCTACATCGAAATAGGCCTGCATCACTTCTCCCGTTAGCGCCAGGACCTCGCTGGTAACGCGCAGCTTCGCTTCTTCAAAACTTGAGGCAGCAACAGCTTTTTTTAATGGGGCATGAAAGAAATCAAGGAAATTAAACGATAAAGAAAGCTCTATATCAGGCGCATGATCCTCTTCTGTCGGGTAGCCGAGATGCGTACCAAATACTGGATTCCTAAACAATCCTGCTTGCAGCAAATCAGCACGGGCAACCCCTAAAGATGCAAAGGTTGCCTGCAACCGCCGGTTATTCAGGAGCGCTGCCTGTACAGCTTTATCCATTGTGAGCGTATCAGCGAGCAACGTTTGCAGTTGCTTTACGATTATCGAATCCGCTTCGCCGGCAAACCAATTGGGCTGATAGTGCGCCTCAAATCCAGACCGCGTTTCGATATCCCGCAGCACATCAGACAAACCCGCATCGCGTGGTACTGTAGCACAGCCAGAAAAAACAAACACGAGAAAAACGAGGGGGATAATTCTAGTCATACGCATTAATGTCCTCCCCCATGATTGTGCGCTGGTTTCTCTTCTGCCGGCTTGCTAAATCCAATGGCCTTAAGAAAGGCGTTGATTTCACCTTCGAGAACTTCATGGAGCATGGTGCCTTCCGCATGACTTTCACTGGACTCCAGCTTTAAAGCCAGGTTGCGCACCGTTTTCATTTCTTCCATTGTTTTGTGCCATACATGGGGATCAGCCGGCACCGGAATCTGCATCAAGGTGTCCAGCACATCAATGATTACCCTTGCGTTGACTGAAATCCGGGCGTGCATCTCCTCTTTAAGCTGCAGATTGATATTATTGAGCGCCCTGTCAAAATCATTGAACAGTTCGACTGCTCGATCTGGAAAGCCTTCTGTTTCTGGTTGATCTGTAGCTGCAGTTGTATGCACTGTAGTTGTATGCGCTGTTGCTGTATGGCCCGTTTCGGCGTGACCGTGTGCAGCATGACCGTGTGCAGCATGATCTACTGATTTGTGTTCTTCGTCAGCTCGATCCTCTACAGGCTTGTTCTTGGGCATGTGATGGGCATGTTCATCAGCCGGCGCAGTATCATTCATACCTGATGCTGGCAAAACGGCCGCTGAAAAATCTGACACCGCAAATGCACTCAGATCTTTGGTATAGATGTCTGATGCTACAAGCACAGGTGATTGTACGGCTTCAGTATGTGCGGGGTGTAATGCAGTGGCATCAGAAGCAGGCACGCGTGTTGATTGGCATCCTGCGAAAAGGACCGTAGCTACACCCAGCAGCAAAGGAGGGGCAAAGCGTTTTAAATTCACTTAATTCAAGGTTTAATTGTTATTCCTTCAAACATCGACGAGGGTATTGCCGGCAACATTCAGGTATAGAAGTGCCAGGGATGATATGCAGTGGGAAAAGTGAGCAAGCAATAGCTAGATTGCTGCCATGAACGTAACACGATCAGATAGATGCGTACAGATAAACGCAACCCTGCGAGGAAGCAAAAGAAGGAAAGGTTAACCGCTGCATGTCTGATGTGTACAGCCTCTTCCCTATCAGCTATGCTGATGGGCCGCTGCATACAGACATGGAATCAAATGAGAAAGGTAGCAAAGAGCACCTGCCTGGAGGTAGACCTCGGCGGCGGTGCGTCACCGGCCGGCGGCGGGTGTGTAACTGGCGGCAGCATTTCAATGTGCCGCGAAGCGATGAAGGAGATTGCACTTAGATCAGTTAAAGACTCTGAGGTTGACTTGAGTCGGGCCGTTGTTTGATCTGTAAAGCCTTGCATATTTACTGAACAACATGCATCGACCAGGTTTAGCGGCTGGTCATTTTCATGATCACAGGACTCGTCGGTATCCTCTACAGGTTCAGCC
>JBGCEN010000431.1:0-13608 GCA_045106435.1 Rhodothermales bacterium | reverse complement strand
AAGCTTATCTTTCGTATCTGCAATTGGGAAAGCATAGATACGCGCGGCTTCTTCAAAAACAGAATCACTATCAACAGATTCCATTGCCACAAGAATTCGCCACAGCGTTTCTTTAGAGCTTTCTCTCTCCTTAACTTTTTGCGCTTCGTATACCTGCGTCATTGTGACAATCTGCTTCTTCAGCAGAATACCAACAACGCGATCTTTTGTACGGAGCGCATCAAGATCAAGCGAGCGCGCTTGAGCTTCTAATTCCTGAGTTTGTCGCTTTGCCGGCAAATTATTGGACACGGCCGGCGGTTTTGGCGCTACAGGTTCCTGACGAGGCGGCTGAGGCGGCACGGCTCTTGGGGCCGGTTTATCGTCTACTTCCTTAACAACCTCATCAAAAAAGGCATTGGGTACATCATTGCCTGTTACCGAGGATTGATTCGATCCACCATTTACAGGAATATTTCCAAATCCATCGCCCATAATGGCCTCAGGCCCAATAGATATACCATCATCTACATTCTCCTGAGAGCGTGGAACGAGTTCTATATCACTTGGTCCGACACCATTACTTGAGACAAAAGGCGCCTCTTCTTGAGGCGGTGCATCAACGCTTTTAAGTTCTTCCGAACGAACATATCCCTTGTTATTCTGTCGATCATCTGCCGGCTTCTGTGCAGCTGCACGATCATCGTCAGATATAAAGTCAACTAACCAATCAAGGCGCGGGCCTCGTTCGTCCTCATCATCAAAGTTAAACTCGTCCGCTAGTTCGTTATCAATTCTTTCAGCCGGCGAAGTACGTTCTGGACGGTCTAATCCAGGTGGTGCCTGCTCACTCTGAGCCTTTCTCTCAGCGATAGCTCTACGGACAGATTCAAGATCATTGTCAGCACCTGCCGGAGGTGAACCATCATTGTCATCCTTGAACCCAAAAAGAGCTGTAATTTCATCCCGAGCAGCAACATCCCAATCAATCGAAGCCATCTTTTTCGAGGCTCTACGCTGTGCAACAGCACGCCGCGTACCTTCCAGATCCCCTCCATTCGGAGCGTCTTTTTTGGATCGATTGAATATAGAGGACATCTCCTCTTTCGTTTTAGAATCCCAATCTCCGCCATTTTGATCTGCTACAGGCTTCTTGGGTACACCAGTTCCTTGACGCACCTCATCCTGATGAGATCGCCTCGCTTGTTGATCCTTCTGTTTTTTATTTCCGCCTTTGCGTTTAAATAACATGCTGATACTGCCTTTAGATCAGAGCGATTATCTAAGTGGCACCTAGCCGCCTATCCCCATTATGTCTTGGGTATTTGGCTGAATTAGCGCAATCTCAGAAGAGATAATAGTGAGGAAGCAAATTGCTATTGTAATGATTACAGCAACCAAGGTCTGAATGCCTTCAACTGCTCCCTTTAACTTGAGTGTGGTTTCCTTTTCGTAGTAATCAGCCATTTGCTGAGAGCTTTTACGCACATTACCCGTTTCAGAACCACTTCTAAATCGTGCTATTGCCATTTGGGTAAATACCCCACTGGCCTCCATGGCGCGAACAAGTTCAGCCCCCTGGGCAACCATCATAGGAACGGTTATAGTCTTTATACGATGTTCTAGATAAGCGTTCCCACTGGCCTCGGCAGCAACTTTGATTACACTGATATTTTCACCGCTACCGGAATACAAGATAGCAAACGTGCGACAAAATATCTCAATATTCAATTTGTGCAAGAGCGAGCCTATGACTGGTATTTCAATCATATACTTGTGCAGCAAAAATTTACCCTTGGTAGTCTTGGCAAAAACTATAAAGCCACCAATCAGGGCAAAACACAAAGTAAAGAACCAGACGTAATTATTATCAAACCAGTCGGCAAACTTCAATGTAGCCGTGGTCATGGGGGGTAATTCGATATTGTAGGAGGAAAACAGGCCGGCTGTGGCTGGGAAAATATACCAGACATACCAGATAAACGCTGCAATTAGCACCAAGATGGTGATTGCCGGCGTAATCATAGCACTGCGAACACTCTTATTAAATTCTTGTTGGCGCTCAAGGAATCTGGCTGTAGACTCATAAATATCAGCCATATTACCACTTCGAGAAGCAATCCCTAACATATAAGAGGTAAACTTCCCAAGCATATGCTGATGCTTCATAAAAGCCTGCTGCGCCTCCATCCCTCCCTTCAAATCTGCGTTCAGGTCTCTAATGACCTGCTTGAGACTTTTTGAAGAAACGTCACCAACCAGTAAGTTCAGAATTTCGTCAAACGGCAGATGCTCACGTAGCAAGTTGGCAGAAAGACGAACGAACATAATTACATCCTGGCGTGGAGGCTTGGTCTGAAAGTCGAATAACTTCTTCTCAACCTTAATGACCTCCAGCCCCATCTTAGTCAGAGCCTTTACAATCTCTTCTTGCGAGAAAGCCTTTTGCTCACCCTTGCCAATTTCACCACTGGGGTGACGTACTTTGTACAAAAAAGCCTGGCGCTTTTGAATGCTTTGCGGGCGAAAATGATGTTTGTCAGAAAGGCTTGTTACTTTCTTTTCCGCAGCACGCTTAGAAGGTGCAAAAATTGTCCCTTGAACCGGCTGCCCCGCTGCACTAATCCCATTGAATTTAAATTCTTTGACAGCCATAAATAGAGGTGGAATACTTAAAAACTGTTGTCAAGTACTCAAAAATACAGACACTTAACGTGGAATACAAAGATAAACATTTAATTAGATGCAAAAACAAGGCCACAAGCAAAAGTTGCGAACCATTCTGCATAACTAAGCTACTAATCGATGGCTATACCGCTATGGTAATCAACCTCAGCACCAACAATCTCTTCCCCAATAACACCAGCTTCAGAAAACCGCTTACTTACAGTATTGATTATGAGCTAGTCTTTTAAAACAGTAACATTTTTCAATTCTACTGCTTCTGTATATTTCTCCCAAAAAAGAGGGCTAAAATCAGCAGAATGACAAAACAGTAGTTATTCAAGAAGCTGATGCCTTCAAAATCAAATTGCTTCTGAGGGCACCAGCTTTCTTGTAAAATCTACTCAATCAAACTTTACTAACAACTAGTACCAGCATTGATTGTTGTGGTAATATCGTCCGTAGTCAGTCCAGCGACTGTCACACAAACAAGGTTATTATCACCACTACCACTTGTAGTTGCACTTGAAGCACTAATGACAAATGCACCACTAGTAATAGTAGCAGCATACCCACCATTGATATCTTCGTAGTCACCAGTAGTTGCATCCACTGGATATCCCAGTGTAGTTAGTGTAAGCCCAGTGCCTGTGAAATCTGATGGACGACCACCTGTGGTTGCATCAGGAGCCGGACCGCCAAATGGCTGTGGCTTTCTTAACCAAGCTTGTGCATCTGACGCAATACGCATTGATGTCATGACCAAAGCGTCGGCGTTTGCTTTTTTCTGATTCTCACTAAACGCTTGAATACCAACTACAACCGCCAAACCGACGATTACGATACCCAGAACGAGAAGTAGGAGTTGTTGCTGACCCATAGCAGAATCTCCGTGTTTGTTTAGTTAATGTATTAGAAAATAAAGTGGCTTAACCTCCCATCTCCAAGGTTGTTACCCAAGGATGAGCGTCAACTTGTCTCTATAGCGTACGAGTTGTAAGAGATTTATCGACACAACGAAGTTAATTCTTAAGCCAATGAACTGCACCTATCTGATGTGGAACGCTAATAAAATGTTCAAACAGTATAAGACAGTGTGACAGGGGGCAATTCTTAATTAATCTGCCGGCAGTACCTCCCCTTCGAAAAAAGGGACTCCGATGGAAACCATCAGCATCAATTCTCACAATGAATCTCTTTTTGATTCATTTGTTATTCCACCCATGCTAACATTTATAAGGCACAAGTTTCTGTTCTACAAGTGACCAGTTTAAAAAATGCGTCAAATTATGAAGCATTCACACAAAGTCCTCATCCTCGAGAAACCGGCAATCTGTTTTTAGTCAGACACCAATTGTGCCAAATTCACAAATCAGCAAGTGGAAATTGAGCAAAGAACGGTAATCAGGCTTTTTGCGATCAACAGGATCTATTAAATCAAGATTTCCCAGATTTACCCCTCCTGATCGTCCCAAGCGCATTACCATGCGAAAAAAATGGATTACATTAAGTAATGAATCCCCTTACAATTTATCTCTCAACAGGACTACTTTTATCATCCCCAAAAGTCACCGCAACAACAAAGTTTGCACTGCGTAATTTTTAGTGACTCATTTTATGACAAAAGATCCTATTTTTTGACTTATCCTAAAACAAATTCCTTTTATGTCAGACTCAAACGAATCACATCTTTCCTTTGAAAACATCAAAGTCAAAGGAAACCAGCTAAAAGAAAAAGTCAAAGAGATCATTGAAGAAGGATCAGCCAGGCGCATCATCATTCAAAAAGATGGCAAGACGCTACTGGAATTTCCCCTAGCCATAGGCTTGGGAGGCGCAGCAGCTGCCATCTTGATTCACGCTCCACTGACTGCAGTTGGACTGATTGCAGCACTTGCAACAGACGTCCAGATAATCGTTGAGCGAGAAATAGATGCTATCGAGCCCTCAGACCCGGATAGCTCCAATGATTCAGAAGAACAGATTGACTGATCCTTATAAATATTACAATCTTTTTAAGAACATCTGAGCCCTGCTTCTTTTTACCTACAGTACACACTGCAATTCACTGACAGCAGAACTACGCCCAATAAACACTATCACTGCCGGCTAGTTGTCACAAACCTGTGTTGATTCAATTGTAAGGTGCATGGATTTTGGACATCAAGTTTCTGCATGTACCTTTTCTACAATCCTATTTTAACTGTTTCCTGATGACATTAGCAGCCACAAGATCTTCTAGTGTTCTTTCCTGCATAAAATATACGGCGACTTCTTCAACTTCATTAGAGCTTCCCGGATTTGTACCATACGATTCACAATATGCTACGAATGATTTCTCGTATGGACCTCCTTTTGTCATAACCCATTCCAAATATTTTCGCCAACGCTGATTCCTATAAGTTTCTGCTATTGAAGCCGGCCGGCTCCACGAAACCGCATCTTCCGGGCTAAACAAATTCACTGCCTGCCCATCTTCCGCATACCCCACAACAACAAACCATCCATCTGTTGTAGGCGGGGACGGTGAGAACATATCCCAGCGCTGTCGCATATTCAGTGTATGTACAACAGGCTCTACGCGACTATAAATACTATCATAAAACGCAACGTCCATAACTCCTCCGTACAGCATGCTACTCAACAACATGCAAAAAAGGAAAAAGACAGACAGCAGGGATTCTGTAATACCAGGAATGACTCTGATTTCCCGTATTGCGAGTTGCTTCAATCTGACTAACAAACCTTCAGGGACGAATACCTTCTCACTTAAAAACGAAGACCAGTCACCTACTGCCTTTATTCGATCCCAATACCAGGCCGGCAAAAGCAAAACCCACCCCGCCATGCATATGTATGGAAACAAGCCCAACTCAAAAAATAGCGCAAGTCCGATATGAAAACTGATAAACAAACAGGCGACCCCTGTCCGGCAAGGACCTATAAACCATGGAAAAAACACCAACACGGGTCCCCAACGCTCAAGAAATAACGTTGAAAAGGTCATAAACTGTAGCCAGCTTTCAGGCAACATCAAAAGCGACTGCCCTAATCCTGATGTTATTCTATCCAGATTTAGCGCAAATTGGATGGCAGTCCCTTCTGTATGCCAGACAGGGCTTATCTTATGCGTCACGGAAAGAAAGTACACCAAACACATCTGCAATATTACAGCAAGCGTAGCAATGGATAAGCTGTAAACTGGGATTTTCTGGCCGGCCGGTTTCAGTTGATTATCTATCGAAAATCTGGCGCCTAGCGGCAAAAACATGCCCCAAAACAATAGATTAACCAGTAGCCAGTCTCCCAGGTTATTCACAAACGGATTCCTGACATGAAGCGACAGCATCAAAACCCAACAAATAAAACAAGCGATTCTGCTTCTGTAACCTATCGCCAGGGAAAATGCACTGAGTCCAGCGAGCAAAAAGAGAACAACCTGAAGAAAAATGTCTCCACTTAGCATGTGGAAAGAAAAGAACCATGGTTGCTCGCCATATTCAAATACCAATTGCCTTGGGACTACGCCGGCATCCGTATAATGTGCTCCCAGTGAAGTAACCCGGATACACAAATCGACAATGATCAATATCCCTATCAATATCCGAAACAAGCCCAAAGAACGCAGATCAATGCCAAGCAATTCCTCTACTTTTCTGTATAGGTCAAACGCCGGGTCTTTATTTTCTTTTTTTGCAGCCATTTAACATTAGATTCCAGTACACTGACAAGCTTATAAAGCAGGGTTGGTTTTTGACAGAATGAAGACAGGAGAAGAAGCAACGTATCACAGGCCTCTTTTCTTCCCATCACCCTATCAATTTGTACCCGATACTAGCAACTTGTCATGTACTAGCTTGATCTATTCTTCTCTCAACCATATGAATACTCAACCAGACAGCCACCCTAGTACCATCGTTTCGTATGCATCGATACAAAGAGCATCTCACTGCCTCAAAGGCGTTGTCAATCAAACCCCTGTGATGACATCAAGAACCGTTAATGATCAAATAAACGGTTCAGTATATTTCAAGTGTGAAAATTTCCAACGAATTGGTGCCTTCAAGTTCCGAGGAGCTTACAATGCCCTGTCACAGCTAACAGCCCGGGAAAAGAAACAAGGTGTGCTCACGTTCTCTTCAGGTAACCATGCACAAGCCGTAGCGCTATCTGGCAATCTTTTAGATATTTCTACAACGATAATTATGCCTGAGGATGCGCCGGCAGTAAAACTGAGGGCTACACGATCATACGGTGCCGAAGTAATTCTATACAATAAAGAAAAAGTTACCAGAGAATCATTGGCATTAAAAATTGCCGCAGAACGAAAATTAACAATTATACCCCCTTATGACCACCCAGATGTTATAGCCGGCCAAGGCACAACGGCATCAGAGCTTATTGAGGAGACTGGCCCGCTTGATGCGCTTTTGGTTTGCTGCGGCGGCGGCGGCCTGCTCTCAGGCTGCGCAATTACTGCAAAAGCTTTAGCTCCAGATTGCGAGGTCATTGGTGTTGAGCCGGCTCAAGCTGATGATGCAACACGCACTTTCTATTCAGGCATACTCCAGAGCGTTCACAATCCCGACACAATCGCTGACGGAGCAAGAACGCCCTCTCTGGGCAAATATACATTCCCGATCGTAATGCAACATGTAGACGCGATGGTAACTGTATCTGAACAATCGATCCGAGACACCATGCACTTCTTATGGGAACGCATGAAACTCGTCATAGAGCCCACTGGTGCCTTGGCTGCCACCGGACTCTTAACAAACACTGAACGATTTCAGGGTAAACGCGTTGGTGTTATCCTCACAGGAGGAAATGTAGATTTGAAGAACATCGGGCAGTTTTTCAAATAAGTTGGCTTTACGGAATATTTGTATCGGATAAATGTTACGCATACCTTTTCTCTTCAACGACAAATAGTTAGGCAACTGAACGTAAAAGAGCCTAATTGAGAAAAAACAGAGGTCTGAAGCATGATTATTATTGACTTCACGACCTTCAATAAATTGAATAGAAGTACTCCCCTCTACTATTAGAGCTTTATGAAGGTAGGAATTATTGGCGCTGGACCGGCTGGTATCACAGCTGCTTATCAACTATCCAAAGCTGGTATTGATGTAGATATATATGAGGCAGGAAGCTCAGTAGGCGGATTGGCGAAAACCATTTCTCTTTGGGATCAGCACGTTGATTTGGGGCCCCATCGTTTTTTCAGTACGGACAGACGTGTTAATGAGCTATGGCTGGAAGTCGTAGGCAAAGACTATGACATGGTTGATAGACTGACCCGTATTTATTACAACAAAGATTTTTTCAACTATCCACTTCGTGTGGGCAATGCATTAAAAAATCTTGGCCCGATTGAAGCCGCTCACTGCATGCTGAGTTATTTCCAGCAGAAAATAGCGCCGATTAAGCAAGATGGATCGTTCGAAGATTGGGTTGTCAATCAATTTGGCCGGCACCTGTTTGAAATCTTTTTCAAAACCTATAGCGAAAAACTCTGGGGCATCACCTGCAAAGAGCTGGATTCTGATTTTGCCTCACAACGAATAAAGAAATTGTCTCTCACTGAAGCAATCAAAAATGCGGTCTTCAGTGGAAAAGGCAACAAACATAAAACACTTGTCGATAAATTCGCTTACCCGCACGAAGGCAGCGGGGTTGTTTATAACCGAATGGCCCAACGAATCAGAGAAAACGGGCATTCTGTCCATTTGAGCATGCCTGTTGAACGAGTGGTTCAATCGGGTAACAAAGCCGTTGCGTTAGAATTGTCAGACGGGACTCAGATTGCATATGATCATATCATTTCCTCAATGCCCTTGACGTTGCTCGTCCAGAGACTCGATACCACTCCGCAGGAATTACTTGATCATACAGCTGCATTAAAATTCAGAAACACGACCCTCGTCTACTTGCATATCAATGATAGCGATCTTTTTCCGGACAACTGGATCTATGTACACGACCCATCTCTTCAGTTTGGCCGGATAACCAATTTCAGAAATTGGACTCCTCAGCTTTACAAGAATGAAACGACTAGCATTTTAGCGTTGGAATACTGGAGTTATGACGATGATTCTATTTGGCAAGCCCCAGAACAAGATCTTATTGAACTTGGAAAGAAAGAGATTCGCCAAACCGGACTTATTGGAAATGCGGAGATATTAGACGGTAAAGCAATAAAAATACGACGCTGCTATCCGGTATATAACAAAGATTACAAAACACACTTAAAGCCCATAGAGCATTATCTTTCAGGAATTGAAAACCTATCTGTCATTGGTCGATACGGCGCGTTTAAGTATAACAACCAAGACCACAGCATTTTAATGGGCATTCTAGCCGCTGAAAAAATAATTGACAACGCTGATCATAATCTCTGGGATATAAACACAAATTACGATACGTATCAAGAAACGGCCTTGATTACGGAAACAGGATTATCTACATCATGAGTCACAATTGGAAGCTCAAGACCAAGCCCATCCTTATCCTGTTATTTTTGTTCTTCTGCTCAGTATTCATGAGGGCGTCCAAATTCGATGGGGCTCTAGGATGGCATCATCAATGGTTGACAGCGCATACCTTGGTGACCTTAACCATTTGGGACGAACAGGGCATTGCTTCGCATAATTTCAATCCTGTTTACTCATTCGAGAATCCTGCAGATAAAAATATTCAAAGCATGACAAGTGGGATTTCCGATGAGAAGGGGAATTACTATTACGTTTCCTACCCACCATTCAGTTTTATTTTTGCCTATACGATACTAAAGGTCTTTCATGCGCCGCTCAACTTATATTCTTTCTATGGGCTCAACCTGATCCTGCATTTTATTACGGCACTCCTTTTATACTTAATCATCCATTCAATTCTTGGCACAAAGCCTTTCGAACAAAAGATTGACGCCGGCACACTTGGATTTACCCTCTACCTCTTCCTGTCTATGACCGCCTGGTTCCACGGTCATGTTTACTTTGCAGACAGCCTCATCCAACCCCTCTGGCTAGCCGGCACCTTACTTGTCATCCATATCTTTTGGCGCGAAAAAATTGATGACCGCCGCTTCCTCATTGGATTTGGCGTTATCGCTTTCCTGGCAGTTTACACCGAGTGGCTAGGCGTCTTCTTCACCTTTACAACTTTCTTATTGGCTTTTAAAAGATCTTTTAAAGACCGCCGCTTCATTAAACTTACAATTCTAACGGCGGTGGTTACGCTTGCATGTCTAGCCCTTACTGTAACACAATTTGCTTTGATAAGCGGCCTTGAAACGTTTATCCAGGCATCAATTGAAAAGTACTCAAGCCGTAGCGCCATTTCTACGGACAGATACTATTTCATGCTAGATTTGATAATTCTGCTGCGCACTTTCTTTTTCGAGAATATACCTGTTTTGGCAATTGCAGTAATCCTTGCACTTGGTAATCTGATCATTAGAAAAAAAGCAGATACGACGGATAAATTCAAAAACAAACTTGCACTTGGATTTCTACTCTGCTTCCCTCCACTTCTTCATCACGCGTCTTTCGCAGAATTCACCCGAATACATGATTTTGCACTTATAAAAACGCTGACATGTCTTATTATCTTCACAGCACTCATGTATCATTTGCTTGAATCCAAACTCGAAGATAAAACCGTAGACACTTACAGAGCCTTCATCATTGGTATTACAGTTATTTTGCTGATATTGTCTGGCTACATTTATCACGTCAGAAATCAGCATGTAGCAAGCTCTATTTTTCAAGAAACAGCAGATATAATATTGGACACGTCGAGCAAAGACGATGCTATATTCTTTATAGGAGAACGTCAAGTCAACGAAACAATCGTATTCTTTGATCAACAAGATTCTTATGCGGTTGCTCCACACATTCTACTGGCAGCCCGCCGCAACATGATTGCAGCACCCGACACATCGACAATTATTCAACATCTTAAAAAACACAACGTAAAATCTGCCATGGTCTATACCATAAATCGCCAGACTGAAATAACAGAAATTAACAAGATAGAACTACCGAACTAACTGCTTTCAATGGACAATATAGATCAGAGTGCATCAAAGCGGCTTACGTCAAGCTGGGTTGTTCTCTTCATCCTGTTTCTTCTATCGGTTGGCATCCGGGCCCCAAATATAGACCGGCCCTTATCAACCAATTACGAATGGGTTACAGCACACACACTTGTCACGTTGCGAATCTGGATTGAGGAAGGTATTACAACCCATCGATTTAGCCCGGTCTATACCTACTCAAATCCCAACGATCATTATATCAAATGTCCACCAAGTGGTATTTCGGATAGCGCCGGCAACTATTATTACGTCTCTTATCCTCCCTTCTCTTTTATTCTGCCCTTTGTTTTTTTCAAAACACTTGGCATTTACCCAACCGCCCTTGGACTACAAATATTTAACTTAATATTTCACTTCTTGTCCGGCCTGTTGATCTATGCAATTATGTGCAGGCTTTATGACCGAAAGATGTCGCAGGGCATCTTTGCGCCAGCCCTGGTTTCGTTTTGCGTTTACACGTTCTCCTCCTCTCCTCTTTGGTACCACAGCAATGTCTATTTTGCTGATATTCTTGTTCAGTTCTTTTTCATCCTGAGCACCTATTTGCTCATAGGCATCCTTAGATCCAGTCATAAAACAAGCACGCTTAGCTTTGGCCTATTAGGTGTCAGTATTTTTCTGATGATTTATACCGAATGGCTGGGGGTATTCTTTGCGGCTACAGCATTTGTTGTCTGTTTCCTCTACAGAAAGAAAAGCAAAGCCTCCCTAAAGTCCATGGGCGTAATAGTGCTGTCCTCTGTCCTGGCCCTCTTGCTTATTCTTTTCCAGTACTTCTCAATCGATGGGTATGAAGTCTTTTGGAATCTTGCACAAAACAGATTAACAGAAAGAA
Source organism: Rhodothermales bacterium (assembly GCA_045106435.1). Classification (GTDB taxonomy): domain Bacteria; phylum Bacteroidota; class Rhodothermia; order Rhodothermales; family JAHQVL01; genus JBCCIM01. The sequence continues at coordinate 2,032 of JBGCEN010000431.1, read as the reverse complement.
GCGGACACACTTCAACGGGTCGTGGTGATTTTTACGCACTTGAGTCTCATCTCTTTATGTTAAGATCTTACGGATCAAACTATTTCCCACACCTCGTCATCGGCCTATTTCTTTCGCTTAATCTTTTCATTTACAAAGGAAAACAATCGATCCGCCAACCTGAGATGATCATGGCTCTCCTGGCGCTAACGCTTATGCCTGTGGTTCTACATCATCTGATCTTTTTTCAATTCACAATCATTCATGACATCGCCATCTTAAAAACGTGCGTGTTCATCAGTGTGATATTGGGCATTCTATACTTCCAGGTTCAGCATAGCTTAAGCACAGAAAAATCAGTCGTAATTCGTGCTGTACCAGCTATAGTTGTTACGTTAATGCTTTCGATGTCTGTGTATTTTTACTATTCACACATCATTTGGCCTGATGAGTATTTCAGCCAAAGACTCGGCGCAGAAATCAAAAACAACGCGACACCAGAAGAAACTGTATTCTTCAAAACTGAAGACACCCTGGGTTGGGCCGTTCTCAAAGAATCTGATGGCACTTTCGTTATAGCACCACAAATTCACTATTATTCAGGCCGATGTATTCAGACCATCCCTGACCTGGAGGCAGCACAATCGCACCTAAGGGACTTTAATAAGTCTAAAGGTGTTATTTTCACTATTCAGAATTCCAGATATGAAATTGAAAACATCGAACGCATAACGGCAGATGAAGACTTAAGTCTGAGAACCGACTCGATCAATGCTCAAGGAAATAGCTTCGATCAATGAGCCTTCAAAATCAACCGCTCTATACTACCTAATAACTGTTGAACATGTCATATTCAGCTGGATTCAAAACCTATCTAGACAATCTGGTACTGAAATATGAAAAGCCAAATTTCATTCTAGAAGATCCCATTTCCATTCCTCACGGATTTGACGCCCCTGAGGACCAGGAAATCATCGGACTCTTTGCATCACTTCTCGCCTGGGGGCAGCGTAAAACCATTCTCAACAAGCTCGAAGAATTATGCGAGCGAATGGATTTCAAGCCGGCCAGGTTTGTTTATGATTTTGATATAAATCGGGATGCACACCACCTCGCCGGCTTCAAGCATAGAACATTTCAACCCGAAGATGCTGTTTGGCTCACAAAAAACCTATCACTGGTTCTAAGGCAGCACAAATCAATCGAGCACGCATTCGATTATTTCCAGAGTACCGGGACAAACGGCCTAGAAAGTGGCATCCAGGGACTCAGCGACCTACTCTTCTCTATAGATGCGGGAACCCCTGCAAGACTTAGAAAACATCTCGCCCGGCCGGCCTCTGGAAGCGCATGCAAGAGATTCTGTATGTATTTAAGATGGATGGTTCGCCCGGGGCCTGTAGACTTGGGAATTTGGACCGCCGTAAAACCTGATCAACTCGTACTTCCACTGGATGTGCATGCAGGCCGGCAAGCGCGGGTTTTAGGCATGCTTGATCGGACACAAAATGATTGGCGGGCAGCCCTGGAATTAACAAATAACTGCGTAAAAATCTGCCCGGAAGACCCTGCTCGTTATGACTATGCCTTTTTTGGCTCAGGTGCATACGGAGAAGCGCTGGATCCGCTATTCACGATAAATCTTGACAAAGCATAAGCTTGTATAGGTTCAGATAAAATTGGAATTCGGGGGTTCATATCTTACTCCTAAAGAAACCCTGAAATCCTATGACATCTACAAAAAAACGGCGTCGATTCTCAGCTGAAGAGAAAGTGCGCATTCTTCGTGAGCATCTACTGGAAAACACTCCTGTTTCCGATCTGTGTGAGAAGTATCAGATCAAACCCAGTCAGTATTACCGGTGGCAGAAACTGTTCTTTGATAATGGAGCTGAAGCCTTCTGGTCAAAGCGTCAAAATCCTTCTGAATCGAAAGAACGCAAGATCGAAGAACTAAAGGGCAAACTGGCTCAGAAAGATGAGATCATTGCCGAAGTAGCCGAAGCCTTCGTCACGCTAAAAAAGCAACTTGGGGAGAGCTAGAGGGCAAATG
>JBGCEN010000430.1:0-19508 GCA_045106435.1 Rhodothermales bacterium | reverse complement strand
GCTAATAAACTGCCTGCACAACCTGTACACAATGGTGGATATATTTGTGCATCGCAGTTATCAGTTAATGAACGTATTTTAACCTCATATTAGGGTGTGTGGACAATTAGCAGGGAAAAGATCATTCGATGGCATTTTTGTACAGATCAAGGCGCTTTTTGAGTTCGATGCAGCGCATCGGGCACAAAAAGGAACGCAGATATGGACAAAAAGGACGCGAAATGCATTTTGCAAGTTAATTGTCCACACACCCTGGTACTGCATTCAATACGGCGTCATTCAGTAGCGCATCCAATATCTTTGCAGGTTGGGATATGTCAGGCTATGCTCCGCAGAAACTTCAGGTATTCATTTCTTCTACGTTTGCCGATTTAAGGCTGGAACGGCAGGCAGCCATTAAAGCGATCCTCAACGAAGGTCACGTGCCAGCCGGCATGGAGCTGTTTGCAGATATTGATGATAGCCATATAGAAGCCATCAAGAGATGGATTGACAATGCGGATGTTTATTTCCTGATATTGGGTCGCCAGTATGGTACCATTGAGCCCGAATCCGGGAAGAGTTACTTGCAATTGGAATACGAATACGCGCTGTCGCAAAATATTCCGGTCTATACCTTCGTTGTTGAAGATGCAAAAGCAGAAGGGATAGGGAAAATCACACGGCGCATAGGTACACGCCAGCTTGAGTATGAACGATGGCAAGCCTTTCGATTGTTTGCGATGGAAAATGTAGTTATAGAGTGGAAGGATCACCACGATATCAGCCATGCTGTCACTCAAACGCTCACGCTGATCTCTCAAAAGAATAACCTGAGTGGCTGGATAAAACTTGGCGATGAGTCGAATCTTTTTCCTGGTAATGTATCTTTTCAGACCGTCAGCCCATTTCCGGGCTTCTTTCCTGTATTATGTCAAAATCTTGAAAGCGCCCGGAAATCGATCGATATATTGTGCGATTATCCAGCGTACGGGCTTTTTTCTGACTATGAAACGCATAGCCGATATAAGGAGATTTTGGCGCGTAAAGCGAAGGAAGGCGTTGAGTTACATGTTTTGTCACCAAACAAGTCGATACAAAAAGAGCTGCTGATTAAGCAGTTTGACATAGACACAAGGTCCTGGAGTGAAATACGCGACGATGAGAATTTCAGCGCTAAGCTGTTACAGTTCGAAGAGATCCAGCAACGCACCTTTTTAGATGCCGAATCCTTTATTCTTCATTTTCTGGAAATACAGGAGCGCATGTACAAGGATAGTGGGCAGATCCATCATCGCGTCATAGACATGAAGCCGCCTCTGTTGTACTGGATCACCGATAAAACCCAGGCGGTGATTAGCATCCCCACCTTCAGTAGCGATGTGTATGAAGTTGGTCTCAAAACAAAAGATAGAGATATCATTCAGACCCTCATGTCGATCATGGATTTTGTGCAGCAGGATGCATCTATGTCATAACCCGTTAAGTTAGCAGGTACCTGAATATATCTCTTCTGATTCGGTCTCAGGCGATCCTTTTGCAGCCCATCTGTTCTGAGAAAGCGCCATTGGCTCTTGTGTAAACAGTACTTTTGCGCGATTTTTAAGCCATACTGTTGCTTTTGCAACCAACTCTTTTATTTGCTCCCCGCCCTGTTATAGATGCACGCTGTATCTGTTCAGATCAATAAAAGCCCAGCTTGCCTCTTGATCGTATTGCTGGTTCTGTGTCTCCTGATAAGACATGACGACCAATGATGTGCCAGTACCATGCTGTTTACCCACTCATTCAGCTAAATTATCAGGCACTTGAGGCAAGTTAACCGAAGTCTTTTTGGTAAAACGATTCCTTAAGAATGAAAGCATACCCGACACGCGTTCTTTTTCGCATGGCAATCTTTCTGTGCGTGACCATTCTTTTTTCCTCCTGCGCTTTGTTTCAAAGTGACAAAGTCAGGATTGAATACACCCTAAGTTCATCTGCTGAAGGCGTTCTTGCCGACGTTTTTTATATAAACAAACGGGGCGAAAAGATAACGGAGACGGATGTGTCTCCGGGGTGGAGTTATCTGTTTACACAGGATGATGGATCCCAGTTGCTCTATGTTCGGGTAAGTAATGTGCGAAATGGCTCTGTGCGGGCGCGGATTCGTATTGAGAGCGAAATCATCAATGATGTTGTGGTACGTGAAGGCGGATTGAAGGGTGTTAGTGCATGGGGGAATGATAGTAAGATGCTTTTATACTATACGATGGGTAGCAGTCTGCCCGGATATGCGTTGCTAAATACACCATCTGGCCAAGACTCTCTGAGTGCGATAAACTTTGGAGAACAGAATGGAGATATGCGGCTGGGGAAAGCGCGTTACACAGTAGACGCCGGCTTTGAGTCGGGCATAACCATTGTCAGAGAAGAGACGGTTTCAGATAGCATATGCGTATTTGCTCGCATTGAATTTGAGCCTACACCGGGTGAAATTCTTGATCTGGTTTCGGATGAAAGCTGCGGTGTCAATCGCACAAGCGTTAATATAAATGCCAAAATTCCCGGTTATAACTATGTGCCTTAGGGGCGTCAAGATTGATATCTTGACGCGTTCCGGGTTTGGGGTTTGGGGTTTGGGGTTAGGAGTGTTCAGAAAAATTCCGAATCGATCTTTTAGAGTAAATTCCCAGGATTCGCTTGGATTTCAAAGTGCGAAATTAGCCGATTTTGGACGATCATAGCGCTTCTAGTTTTGCTCAAAAAGCTCCAATTGTAACGAACATGTTTTTTCTGAACACCCCTAGTTTAGGGTTCAAGGTTTTTGTATTAAAAGCCTAGGGCACGATAATCTGAAACCTTGAACACTCAGCGAGCCGTAGATCTTACAACAGCTGTGGCTGTGGCTGTGGCTCTGCGCTGATCGGTGTATTTAATCCAGCTTTTGGCACTTGTTGATAAATGCTTTGCGGACTTGTTTGGGGTTGTTAATGGTCTTGTAAAACCCGTCCAGATAGCTGATTGCATTCTTTTTGGCCCGCTTGCTTAGCAATTCAAAGTCTTCAACGAGCGCGTATATAGACGCACTCTTTTCATTGAAGAGATCGATAAGTTGACCAAGTTCCTCTTGGTTGTGGCAGTATCCCCGGTAATATCGCTGTGTAACACGCTTGATGGGGAGGTTTGCATGGGGGCTGGCGTATTGAGCGTTTACGAAGCCGGCGTGGTCAAAATCATAGGGTACAGGATAGGGTGTTGCTTTTACCGGGAGTCGGACCAATTTCACGTTGTGGAGCTGTGGAATGTACCAGTCTGTGTTGCCAATCATATATTGAAAAAGCGAGACCAGCGCCAGTTGATGAGGATCGACAGCTTTAGGATGAAGCATTTGCTTGTCGAGTATCTCACCACCGTTTTGTAAAGCCACTGCTTCTTCATCCTGGATGAGAAACCCGTAGCTGGTTTTTGATTTCTCCTTTTCCATTTCCTCGAACGTCATTTCAACCAGGCGCACCTTAAAGCTGAGCGGAGATATCTGGTTATATATCCGATACGTCAAATATTCGAGCAAAAGATAATCTTGATAAAGAGATGACTCTTTTTTGCATGGATTGACAAGTTTTATTTTGTCTTGCCCTTCAAAAAGAGTCCCCGTTGTTTTTTTCTTGGAAAAATTGAGCCGTAGCGGAGGGAAGTTACAGTTGTGCGCCTGGCGCCTGAAATTGCCGCGCACTTTTACTTTAGCGCCCTGGATGTTCTCGGTCCCGTCTGCTTCCAGATAGGCAATCGTCGCAGGGTGTTCAATGCGATCATCGCCCCGATCATTTAGGAGGGTCCCCAGTTTTGCTGTAAGCGTCAATGGAAGAATTTCATTGGAGGCAAACAATTCCATTGCTGTGTTCGCTTGACCAGAAACCATAAAGATTGGGCAAAGGGCGGCCAATAAAAGTATGCTGGATATGAGCCTGCAAGCAGACGAGAAATGGATCATGCTGAACACCTGTATGTCGATCTTAAAAGAAAGATGCTTGAGATGTCCTTATTACAACAGGTGTGTCTGGAATGGCTCAGGTTGATGGGGAAAACGTTTGGCGGGTATATTTTTAACTAGAGAAAGGTCGGACAGGAAGAAAGCTAATGTCCCCCTCGTCTTACCATCCTCCCGTTAATACTGATAAATGTCACGTCTTTAGTGCAAGATCACGAAGCCTGCGCTCTCTTGCCTTCCACCACAAGTTTAACAATATCCCTGATAGAGCCGGCCTCGTGGGTACCCTGACTGACTTCTTTGAGCAAAAGAGCCAGTTCGAGGGCCAGTGTTTCCAGTTTCATTTCAATCAACAACGGGGGCGTTTCATCGGAGAACCCGTAAAACTTTGCAAACTGTACAAGAGACTTGCTGTATTCCGGACTAAGCACCCGTCCATATACCTTTTGCATGGCTTCGTTTTTAATCGCCGCATCATCGGGGTTTGCAATGAGGGCGGCCCATAATTCTGCGCCCAACATCTCCGCAGGGTCTGTCGCTTCCGGGTTGATGCCGATCAGTTTGCAAAATTCGATGATTTGGGCTGGAAGGTTTACATGCATTGTGTATGGTGATCGTTTTATTGTAATGTAAATAGACTGGTGTGGATCGGCGAGGTCGATTTATGCTTCGGATGCCAGTCCATAAACACCTTTGTAGGCCAAGACCGCAATTAGAGCGCCAACTATTGGGGCAACAATGTAAAGCCACTGAAAGGACAAGTCTCCAGCGACAAGAGCCGGCGCCAGAGATCGGGCGGGATTCATCGATGCGCCCGTAATAGGGCCAGCAAAAAGTGCTTCAAGGCCAACCGTTCCCCCGATGGCGATGCCGGCCATCAATCCCTGTTCTTTAGCCCCTACCGCCACACACATGATCACAAACATCAGTAAAAAGGTCAGAATGATCTCGAAAACAAAACTTTGCATGGCAGTACCAGCAGGCATTGTGGCACCGAGTGTCTGCTGAAGCGGAAATAACATCGATAAAGACAAACTTGCGACCAACGCGCCCATAAGCTGGCTTAAAATGTAGGGGATAACGCGAGTGAAAGGAAATTCGCCGCCGGCCCAAAACGCAAGAGTGACTGCTGGATTAATGTGTGCACCTGATACTTCACCGATAGCATAAATGGCCGCCATGACCACAAGGCCAAACGTCAGCGCAATGCCTACGTGCGTTACCATCCCTCCACTTACCTGGTTCACCACAACGGCACCTGTGCCGGCAAAAACAAGGGCAAATGTGCCGATGGCCTCGGCAAGATAGGTTCGCAGCGCTCTTTTACTTAGATCCACTTTTTTTGAATGCTGATTTCATATCAAGGTCGCATTTTATCACAAGTACGCTCCTTATGCAAATGTTATTTCAAAAGGCGAAAAACACCCCTGCGTCTTAATTATACTTTTTTTCCGATCCAAGCTGTCTACGGGGCTGCTTCAGATGGGGAGCATTTGGAGGCGTTTAATTGCCAACTGATCAAAATCAACTCGACACAAAGTGCAAACACAGTTGAAACGCTACATTCAGACATTCTTTAGACGACTGCACTTCGCAAAGATACTTCGCTTTGCTCAGCATGACATGACAAAATACTTGTGCTTGTACTTAGTTGTGTGTTTTCACTTTGTTCAGACCGACATATTCGAGGCCCGTATTCCTATACTACACAACAAGGGTTAACTGCAAGTAACTATTCGTGCCTGTAATCCGTCTAGCCTGTAGGCATTATTTTAGTAGACATTATTTTCAACGTCTCTGGTTTTTCATAGCACGCTCCATACGCTGCCGCCATGATCCGAAACTACGCCAAGATTGCGCTTCGAAATTTGCTTAAGTATAAAGGGTATACTTTTATCAACGTGTTCGGGTTGGCGTTGGGACTTGTTACCTGTCTGTTTATTCTTCAATTCATTCAGGATGAGCGCAGTTACGATCAATTCCACGAAAAGGGTGAACGCATCCATCAGATCGGCATGCGGGGTGTGATTGGTGGACAGTTCATGGAGATTGCCAACTCGGGTACGCCGATGGGGCCCACCCTTAAGCAAGATTATCCTGAGATAGAGCAGTTTGTACGCGTGAAATCCATGGGACGCGTGTTATTCGAGCGGGAGAATACACAATTTTACGAAGATGCTGTCTACTGGGCAGATTCTACCTTCTTTTCCGTTTTCTCTTTTCCCTTGTTGAGAGGGGATGAAAAAACAGCCTTGGCAGCGCCGAATACCATTGTACTGACTGAATCAGCTGCCAGAAAATACTTCGGGACAGCAGTAGATCCGATTGGACAGACTTTGAGGTTTGAGAATCGTGCAGACTATGAAATAACAGGTATTGTTGCGGATGTGCCGGCGCAATCTCACCTCCAGTTTGATATACTGGTCTCGATGGAATCCGTTATCGCGGATCTTAACGTCATCTGGCTCTCGCACCACCTGCACACCTATATTGTGCTGACTCCGCAGGCTAGAATATCGAGCATAGAAGCCAAGTTTCCCGATCTTGTTGAGCGGTACGTAGCTCCAGAGTTTGAACAATTCACAGGGACCAGTCTGGCGGAAGCACGAAAATCAGGAATGGAATTCGGGTATTACACGCAACCGCTCTCTGGTTTGTATCTGGATCACGTGGGTTCTGATGCCATCGGTGTAACGAGCGATATCAAGTATCTCTATATCCTTGGTGCCATCGCTCTGTTTATTCTGCTGCTTGCGTTTATCAATTTTATGAACCTTTCTACTGCGCGCTCAGCCCAGCGCGCGAAGGAAGTGGGTATGCGAAAAGTACTGGGTTCAGAACGGAAACAGTTGATTTGGCAGTTTTTGGGAGAATCGGTTGTCCTTGCATTTGTTGCTTTCTTTGTAGCCGGCCTCCTGTTTCTGATGATGCGGCCGATGTTTAACAGTCTGGCCGGCAAAACGCTTGTGCTGAGCTGGGAAACAGGTTTGTTAAGCCTCTCCATTTTATTTGGTCTTTCGCTGTTTAGTGGTTTAATGGCCGGCATCTATCCAGCGCTGGTGTTATCTGCCTTCAAACCAATCACTGTGCTCAAAGGGAAAATGAGTACCGGAGCAAAGGGTTCATGGTTGCGAGGGAGTCTGATAGTCGTCCAGTTTACGGTATCTGTTATGCTGTTGATTGGAACGGGCGTTGTGTTTAGCCAAATCCAGTACATGCAGAATGAGCGCCTTGGTTTTTCCGGTGAACAAGTTGTTGTTTTACCGATTGAGGAGGGGCAAGAGCAGTACGAGACATTTCGACAAGCCTTGATGCAGCATCCCGGTGTCCTGGCTGTTGCTGCATCTGACTATGTGCCGGGTCGGGTTGGCAATGCGACAGCCTATCGCCCGGAAGAGGCGCCGGCCGCTGAGACCTTTGTCTTGTCTGTTGCCCGCGTAAGTCATGATTATCTGGAAACACTTGAAATTAACCTGGTTGCCGGCAGAGACTTTAGCAAAGAGTTTTCTACAGATGTAACGAATGCGATGTTGATTAACGTTGCCGGCGTAAAAGAATTTGGCTGGACACCTGAAGAAGCGTTGGGGAAACGGGTCCATGAATTGGCCGCAGGAGAGGATGGTGAAGATATCTCACGCTCGGTTATTGGTGTGGTAGAAGATTTCCATTTTGAGTCGCTGCACGAATCGATCGGTCCGTTGGCTATGAATATCGATCAGCCGCAGTACCAGCGGCTTTCGGTGCGTATTGCACCTGAAAATATGGCGGCCACGATGGGCTTTTTGCAAACAGAATGGGAGATGTTTGAGCCAGGGTATCCTTATAACTCTGTGTTTTTGAGTGCAGATTTTAACAGGTTTTACGCTGAAGAACAGCGACTGGGGCGTATTTTTGTCGTGTTTACCATACTCGCCATCATTATTGCCTGTCTTGGCCTTTTTGGACTTGCGTCTTTCATCACCCAACAGCGCACAAAAGAAATCGGCGTGCGCAAAACCTTGGGTGCAACGGTGCCCGGGATTGTCTTGATGTTGTCGAAAGAGTTTACCCGGCTTGTGCTAATCTCTGCGGCTGTTGCTGTGCCGTTGTCTTATTTGCTCATGAGCCGGTGGTTAGAAGGATTTGCTTTTCAGGTTGGCTTAAACTGGTGGATTTTTGTCGGTGCTGTAGCCGGCGCGCTGCTTATGGCCTGGTTAACGGTGGGCTATCAGTCGATTAAAGCGGCGGTGATGAATCCGATCAAGGCGCTGCGGTATGAGTGAAGGGGGGCGTTGACACACCCCTGTGTCGACAATGATTGTCGACACTTTCCCCTCTCGAGAGGGGAATAGGCTCTGCTGGTTACTGAAAACTGGTTACTGAAAACTGGTTACTGAAAACTGTCAACTAAAAAGTCACACCTTTTCCAGCCTGTTGTTGGCGTTGAAACTGCGGCCGGCTTTGGCGCAGGGCTGGCCGTCTCTCAGTACGATGTCTGCAGTGAAGGACAGGCTGCCGGCTGTGAGGGCGTTGCCAACGCCATAGGCGTCTACGGGGACTTGCCGGGCTTCAAACAAGGCGATCTTCTCTGCGTCGAAGCCGCCGGAAACGATGATGCGCACATGCGAGAATCCTTCGCTGTCGAGTGCTTTTCGCATCGCAATGACCAGTTCGGGGATGACGCCTGTAGGTTTGAACTTACCCATATGCGCCATCATGGACTTATCAACCATATTCTCAGAAGTGTCCAGTCGCACGGCCCATAGCTTGTCGCCGAGCGAACGTGCGCAGGCCATCGCGGTGCCGATGCTGTCGTTTTCGAAATCAACGAGTGCGACAAGATTTACATCGGGATAGGTTTGATGAAACAGTGTTACCGCATGCACGGTATCGCCGCCGACGGATGCGATGAGCGCGTGAGGGACCGTGCCGGCAGCCGGCGCGCCCCACCAGGCCCCCTGAGCCTCAGTTGAAATCCCGTGCACACCGCCCATATGTGCTGCGTATCCGTCTCCTCCCTGTACAGCCCAGTGATCAAATCGTGCAGGGAAGTACAACACGGTTTTTCCGTTCGCAGCGTTCACCACTCTGCGTACATTGGTTGCAATTTTGGTGCGTCGGGCTAAAACGCCCAGGTATACGGTTTCGAGGTGGGCAAACAAGCTTGCATCTCCGGTAATGTGCATGACCGATTCCCACGGCTTAACATTGTCCCCATCGTATAGCGCCTGGATATTTAGCTCTTCAAACCCATCTTCCCAAAGTGCATCCAGGGCTTCAGAGACTTCCGTTTTTTCGCGGGTAATATGCAGGTAGCGTTCTTTGTCTGCCTGGAAAGATTGTCGTGCCTGCCCCTTTAATTCTATGAGCCGGTCGAATAGCTGATAGGCTTGCTCTTCGTTGCGGTATCTACCGCTGGCAACCTTTAAGATGGCTATGGCTTCATCAATGCCACAAAGGACGGCTTCTTTTTTCTGAAAGACCTGCATGGTAACCGAAGGGTGCAGGTTATGATGCTCCAGAATCTTCTTCTGCCGCCAAAAATAGATGTCACTTCGATATCCACGCCGTAATTCCTGGATGGGCAAGTCAAACACATGGCTCGGCAGCCGCTGGGTTTGTCGATTAGGATTACTCATGGGGGGGTGAGGGATGGTTTAGACAATTTTGGAGGACTAGGGCGTGTGGACAATTAACTTGCAAAATGCATTTCGCGTCCTTTTTGCCCATTTCTGCGTTCCTTTTTGCGCCCGATGCACTGCATCGAACACAAAAAGCGCCTTGATCTGAACAAAAATGCCATCGAATGCTCTTTTCCCTGCTAATTGTCCACACACCCTAGCAGACAGACAAGTATTACTGGGTATGGATTGACGGGAAGATGGATAACGTCAATTCGGGATAGGCATCAATTTGTCTTCGCAAGAAAGTTCGTTTAAATCGTCATTCTGAGCCCCGCGAAGAATGACGGAGAAGATAACCTTTTGTAGTCTCTTGGCTCTTGTTATCCCGAATTGACGTTAAATATCATAATTCCCCTTGCTTCCTGCCCTCTCATCAATTTGTACACGATAGTATCAACGTGTCAAAAAACCAGATGGACCTGTAGCCGGCAAAGCCTAGACGTGTGTGCGCAAACTCCTACACATAAAATGTTGTATTATTAGAAACTGTTGAGATTTGAGGTTCACAATTGAGAGAGATGAGAATTTGAGTGATTTTGGATACGACTTTTTGAGCGCATAGCAGCGTTACGTGTGACACGAGGGCGCAGCCCGACTGATGAAAATAAAAAAGCGGATTCAAAAGCACCAAAAGATCGCTCACTCAATGTGAACCTCAAATCTCAACAGGTTCATAGAGTAATACAAATGTATACCGCGAACAAGTATTAGGCAGAAACGTGCCTCTCCTTATTAGACGCTATAAAACGTTGCTGACGCGACATTCAAACCATGGACCTTCAGAACCAGACCCGACGCAGATTTCTCACTCAAACAAGCACAGCAGGCGGATTAGGCTGGCTGGCCTACACCTTCCCTGTTTTGCTATCCGTATCAGAACTTGCCTGCCAGGCGCATGAGGATCAGACGGCTTTTATCACGTTTACGCCCGAGGAAGCCGCTGACTTTGCGGCACTCGCAGCACAGATCATTCCGTCTGGTGATACACCCGGGGCCACGGAGGCCGGCGTTGTTTATTTTGCTGACATCTCATTAACGCAAGTTGATGCCATCATTCCCATGCTCCAGCCCCTTCGGGATGGACTCGCAGATTTAAGAACCAGGGCACAGGAAAAAGCGGGTACCGCTTCGTTTGCCCAACTATCCGATGCTGATCAAAAAGAACTCATTGGCAGCATTGAGGCCTCTCCCTTGTTTTTTCTTGCACGGTTAATAACTGTGTGTGGTCTGTTTGCTCACCCAAAGTATGGCGGCAATCAGGATAAAACGGGTTGGAAGTTGATCGGGCTGGAAGATCGGCATGTATGGCAGCCTCCATTCGGCTACTACGACGTTGATTATGACTACGAAGCAAACTATGGGGAGGCGTCCAAATGAGACAAGAAATGCCTACCTATGCGAATACACAGGAAGTTGACTTTGTAATTGTCGGATCAGGCGCCGCCGGCGGTGTCATGGCCATGGAGCTTGCCCGCGCCGGCTTCGATGTTGTTGTTATGGAGCAAGGCCCGTTTGTCGATCAGACGACCTTCATCGACCACGATGACTTTGCCCAGTTCATCGACCTAAAATACTGGGGTGGTGCAAAGGGAGAGCATGTGCAAACGTTCCGTGCATCGCCTGACGAGGAGGCACAGGCTGTTGGATTCCCGGCTGCTATTTATGGCCGGCTGGTTGGCGGTAGCTCGGTATTTTTTGCAGCCAATTACTGGCGCTTTCACGAAATCGATTTTAAAGAACGGTCTGTACTCGGTCCCATTGCCGGCACCAACTTCGCCGACTGGCCGCTTACCTATGCAGATCTTGAACCATACTACACGCGTGTTGATTGGGAAATAGGCGTCTCAGGAGGCTCCGGTCCTTTTGACCCGCCGAGGTCCAAACCCTATCCGTTGCCACCGATGCCGGTAAAATCATCCGGCGTACTATTCGAGCGGGGTGCACGCGCGTTGGGCTGGCATCCGCAACCCTCACCAGTTGCTATTCTTTCCAAAACACATAACGGACGCGCAGCCTGTACCCATTGCGGACACTGCTGGGGCATGGGATGTGAAATGGGGGCCAAGTCATCCTCATTGGCTGCCGCCATTCCTGTAGCGCTGCAAACAGGTAAATGTGAAGTGCGCGCAGAAAGTACGGTCATGCGGATCGACACCAACGATCAGAACCGGGTCCACCAGATCGTTTACCTTGATCGCGATGGTGTAGAGCACGCACAAAAGACAAAAGCCGTCATCGTGAGCGCTAATGGTGCTGAAACGCCGCGGTTACTGTTTTTATCAGCATCGTCCCAACATCCGGATGGATTGTCCAATGGCAGCGGTATGGTCGGCAAAAACCTGATGTTTAACGGTGCCCCCATCTGTAACGGCGTCTTTGAACAACCGCTGAACGAATACAAAAGTATTCAGTCGACCCGCATGTTAATCGACTTCTATGACACCGATCCGAACCGCGGATTTTATGGCGGTGGCGGACTTGATGCGCGATTTTTCCCTTCTTCTCCTATTCTGTCTGCTGCCGGCGTTATTCCTGGCAGTATGTCTCCTGACACCCCGGGCTGGGGTCAAGGATTCAAGGATGCCCTTGCACACGACTATATCCGTACCATGACAATCATGGGGCATACTACATCGCTTCCCCTTGAAACGAATAATATAACGCTGGACCCGGAAGCCAGAGACAAATGGGGCCGGCCGGCATTACGGGTTACCTACAAAGATCACCCCGACGACCTGGCAGCCATGCAGTTTATGATCGATCGGGCCAAAGAGGTTTTCGAAGCAGCCGGCGCCACAAAGGTATGGGCGCCCGACATTGTACCGCAAACCGTCGGGGCTCATCTGCTCGGCACTTGCCGCATGGGTGACAACCCAGAGACTTCTGTGGTAGACAAGTATCACCGCTCCCACGAGGTAGACAACTTGTTCATTTGTGATGGGAGCAGTCTTGTTACCTCCGGTCGTGGGCAACCTACGATGACCATTCAGGCCCTCGCGTTTCGCGCTGCTGAGCATATCGCAGAATTTGCGCGAAAAGGGGAGATTTAGTTGATCACCGCCGCGCCCTGAAGTTGTAGGCGATGCCAACATCCAATCCGCCGGCCAGTACGTCATAGCCGCTGAGCAATACGACAGAACCGAAGTTTCCTGCCAGGCCCAGAGAGATACTGGGCTCGTATTCTACCTCGTTGTTTTGCTGGCTCACCAGCACACCAAACCCAACAGCTGGCTGAATGAGTGCGTTGAAGACATCATAAAATGTTTTTTGAATCGCATGCTCTTTCATTCCTCAAATCTTGATGTCCCGTTGGACGCTACCCAAAAAGCAAAAACAACTTCACAAGGGCACCGTAATTTAAAGGGGACAAGGTATTTCGCGCTTTGCCCCCTTTCTTTTGTAGATAGTAGGTTTACCGAGAAAAGTCGTTGAAACCAGCATTAAATTTCAGTATGATTCAAGCCATTGAAACGAAGAAGAATACAACCAGTTAAGGTTTTCGTTATCATGGCCCAGAAGTAAAGTAAATGCAAGACGAGCTTTCCAAAGAACTCCAAAAGTCGGCGCTTATCAATTCCAAAGGGGAAACCTACATGGAATTCAGAAAGACGCTGACACCCAGATGGGGTGTTGTATGGTCACACATAGCCTTGGGGTGGATGGCTCTCGCCTTGTTTAATCTGAGTATCGTTTTGCTGTCAGGTCAGCATCTGGCGATGGATTTCCTATTGATTGGCATTGGTTCGATAGTGATCGGTTTTAACATTGCCTATTTACAGTTGTTCTTTCACGAGGCGGCTCATTTCAATCTGCACGCAGACAGGAAAGTAAACGATGTCCTGTGCAATCTGTTTGTCAGCGGTATTGTAGGACAGGACATAAAGCAATACCGGCCAATCCACTGGAATCATCACAGACATCTTGGTAGCCCTGAGGATACAGAGATCTCTTACTTTGATCCGCTGAATATAAAATTGTTGGTAACGTCCCTGCTCGGCATTCGCGCACTGAAAGTGATTGCGTTGCGTAAGAAGGAGCAAGAGAAATCACAAAAAAACCCGATCCCTTATACGCTGATCGCCGGCATGACTGTTAATTTGATCTATCTGTCGATCCTGATGTATTTTAATCAGTGGGTTTTGATCATTGCATGGGCAGGTGGGATTTTTGCATGGTTTCCATTCTTCGGCGTACTGCGCCAGATTATCGAACACCGCGACGAATATGCCGATTTATCAACCGACTATACGACGGTTGTTCATGGCGCTATTCACCGTCTATTTGGTGACAGCGTGCTCGCGAGCACGCTGGGCGGTGCGGGTTTCAATCGTCACTTGCTTCATCACTGGGATCCCCAGGTTTCCTACACTCGACTTCGAGAAATTGAACACTTCCTTATGGATACTCAGGGTGCTGCCTACTTGAAAGAGCATGTAACCACCTATAGTGAAACATTCCGGCGCCTGTTTCAGCCAGTGTGGAGATAATCATATGCCAACTTGTCTTGCTTGTAGACATACTGATGCGGACCACTGGGCAGTTGGACTCGATGAGGAGTATTTTACTACAGATGATCCCTTCACGTATTACCAGTGCCAAAAGTGCGAGGCCTTGTTTATAGACCCAGTACCCCGCAATCAATTGAACATTATTTATCCTGCAAATTATTACAGTTTCGACGAGCAGGTTACAGGTTCTTTCGTTTTTAAGATTAAAGATTGGCTGGACCAGCGGTTCTTCAGAAAGTACATCTCTAAGTTGCCTCAGAAAAAGATTCACGTGCTAGATGTTGGAGGCGGCACAGGTAAACAACTGTTGTCCCTTTTAAAGGTTGATGATCGAATAACCCGTACGGTAATTGTTGACCTAAACGAAGACGCAGGAGAAGTGGCACGCCAGCAAGGCCTCGAATACTTCTGTGGACGTTTCGAAAATTACGTATCCGACGAACCGTTCGATGTTATCCTCATGCTAAACCTGATTGAGCATGTAGACAATCCTGCAGAACTGTTGGCCAAGGCACAAAGCTTGCTTTCGCCTGAAGGAATTGTGATTGTTAAAACCCCCAATACAGACAGTCTGGATGCGAGACTCTTTCGTCATAGAAATTGGGGCGGCTATCATTGCCCGCGGCATTGGGTTCTTTTTAACGAAAACAATTTCAAATCGATCGTTCAGAAAACTGGTTTAAAGATCGGTTTCTTCAAATACACCCAGGGAGCCCCATTCTGGACTACGAGTATACTCTATGCACTGGGCCGGCGTAAATGGATACGCGTATCCAAGGAACGCCCTGTGCCGAAGCATCCCCTGTACCCGGTATTCAACATATTTTTTGCATGTACTGATTTGCTCCGAGGACAAGTGGCTAAAACCTCTCAGATGTTCGCTATACTGAAGCAGAGTTAACAACAAGCACCCAACCGCTGCTACGACAGGTGTATATCATATTTCTTCAGATGTGAAGTGTAAAGGATTGTCTACTGGATAGGGAAAAACAATGATAAAATTGTTCAGCAACCTTCAAAGCATCTCCAGAATAGTTGAAAATTCTAAATTCTACATTTTCAATTTTAAAATTCGAGGCATTATCTATTAGGATAATGGCGAGCTAAGTATTCCAGTCTAGGCTTTCGTATATGCAACCAATAGTGTCTGATTTCTGGGAATTAACCAGAGCTTTTTTTCTTTTCCCACTAGTTATTGTTGTACCTGGGTATGTACTGGCTCATCTTAGCGGGTTGTTCACTGACAAGGACAGACCGATGCACTGGAGCATCGGTCTGCTAGTATCAATCGCACTTTGCCCAGTGGTGCTCTATTATCTCATGCGATTTATTGGAGCGCCGGCGGCTTGGATCTTCCTGGGTTTTTGTTGTCTTGCGTTTTTATATCTCCAATACCAACAACGCGATACGCTCCGCCAACGCGTCACAAAATCACTTCGCCTCGGACCAATTGCCATCTTCGCCGTTTTTTATCTTCTGGCATGCATTCTTCTCATTGATTTTCAGATTGACGGACGCTTAATTCGCCCCTTGATGTCATTCGATTTTGTAAAGCATGTTGCCGTTACAGATGCAATCAGCCGTACGGGCATCATACCGGTAAATCCCAGCTTTCATCCGGGAGAACCCTTACCGCTATTTTATTACTATTTCTGGTTTCTACTCTGTAGTATGGTCGACTTGCTAGGAGGCAGTTATATTGGACCACGTGGCGCGGTATTGGCAAGCATTATCTGGTCTGGCATTGCCCTTTTTTATCTGGTTAAGTTTTACGCAAACCGGCTTGGCCATCGTATTGTGAGGGGCCTCGAAGGTAAGCACCTGATTTTTGGTTACGTGCTGTTATTGGTTACAGGCCTGGACATACTGCCCATAGTATTCGAATTGGTTAACCCTGTATACACGCCAGAAGGACGCGTCTTTCCTGATGTTTTATGGTGGAATGACCAGGTAGAATCGTGGGTCTCCTCAGTGCTATGGACACCTCATCATGTAGGCGGTTTTATAGCATGTATGATTGCACTTTATCTCGTTATTGAACAAAAACCATTACAAACAAGAAAGGGAAAAGTGGCCATTGTGCTCATTGCTGCCACGTTTGTTTCAGCGTTGGGGATGTCTATTTGGGCTACGCTTGTCGCCGGCCTCTTTATGATTTTCTGGTTATTAACAACGCTCCGGGCCGGCTGGCGTCAAGAGTCGCTTTTCCTGGTGCTGACAGGAAGTCTTTCAATTATTCTGGCGCTACCTTATGTCATTGATTTGTATGAAGCAAATCATTTCTTCAGGCCTTCAATTATTTTCCAGGTGCGTGAATTCACCCCCCTGGGCACACTGTTCAACGGCCTCTCCCCCATACTTGTAAATCTCGTACGGCTTCTGGTTCTTCCATTAAATTATTTGTTAGAATTTGGTTTTTTCGCCATAGGAGGACTGATTTATTGGGGATATCGCCGGAGCTTCCCAGACAAGCTTGAACGCACCGAATTATTTTCCCTCCTGCTCATGGCCACGAGCTTTTTCGTATGTACTTTTTTCCGTTCAGCCTTGTTCAACAACGACCTGGGCTGGCGAGGATTTTTGTTTGCTCAATTCATCCTCCTTTTTTATAGTATGCCTCTACTCGCTTCTCTGAGTAATAGTTTTTCGCAGGAGCGATTTACGCTGACACCAACAATACGTAAGCTGGCTATTCTGGCTCTTGTTTTGAGCACTTTTATGATTCTCTTTCAGAGTTACATGATGAGGAATTATTTCTGGGGCCCTGATCATAAACTCACAATTTCGCTACGCGAAGCCTACGAATGGCAAGACGAGAACCTGCCCATCGCAGCCGTCATGCAGCACTATCCTGATATTGAACTTTATCCAGGTGATCAAGCCGAATATTTTCATGCGCTATATGGAAATCGGCAGGTTTTAATCGCTGACCGTCTTTACGCAAGAGCTTACGGGATCAACGATGTGATGTTTGACAGCACTTTCGTCAAAGTAAACCGTTTTTTCTTACCGGGTCTTTCATCAGAAGAAGGCCTTCAATTATCTTCACATCTCAACATCGACGGATTTTTCCTTAAACACACCGACCCTATTTGGAACGATGCGAACAGTTGGCTTGCCCCCTATGAGCCAGTTTACGAAAGCATATGCTGTCGTATTTATCTGACGGAAACCATGAAATAGCCACTTTCAAATACCGTTGAAGGCATAGAAATAGAGCGTCTGGCTCTATTGGTTCAACATGGCATGAACGAAGAAACTCAGTGAAATGAAAAGAAAACTCACTCCCGAGCTAAGCATCATTATTCCTTGCTTCAACGAAGAAGATGTCATTCCACTGTTGCTTCCTGAACTCGAAAAACTCGACGAGACGCTGCCTTTTCCTGTTTTTTTTCTTTTTGTCGACGATGGTAGTGCCGATAATACATTTGCACTCATTATGGAGGCATGTAATCGAAACGAAAGATTTGCCTGTCTGAGTCTTTCGCGAAATTTCGGACATCAAAATGCTGTTTCAGCCGGCTTGAGGCATGCCCGCGGTGACATCATCGCTGTCATCGATGCTGACTTGCAGGATCCGCCGGCTGTGATTCCTGCGTTTGTCGAAAAATGGCGAGAAGGGTACGATGTTGTATACGGCATTCGGAAAAATCGCAAAGAAGGATGGCCGCAACGACTGGCGTACGCGCTCTTTTACAGAATATTGAAAAGGATTGCAAACATCGATGTCCCCCTGGATGCAGGAGATTTCTCTCTAATGGATCGCCAGGTTGTAGATGTGATCAATCAGATGCCTGAGCACAACCGGTTTATACGCGGCTTGCGTGGCTGGGTAGGCTTTAGACAAACCGGTGTAGCCTATGAAAGGCAAGGTCGAACCAGGGGTGAGTCAAAATATACATTCAGCAAATTACTCAAACTGGCTTTTGACGGACTGATTTCGTTCTCGGCTGTACCCTTATGGCTTGCCGGCTGGATGGGGGCTTTATCGGCCATGCTGGGTTTCTTTTATATGCTGTATGCCCTTGTGTGCAGGATTGCCGGCATACAACTTCCGGAAGGTTGGACGTCTACAATTATCGTGGTATTATTCCTCGGCGGCATTCAACTCATGGTATTAGGCATCTTGGGCAATTATATCGGTCGTATTTTTGACGAAGTAAAAAACCGACCCCATTATGTTGCCAACCAGACCGGAGGTTGGCTTACAGATGCAATTCAATTCTACGATTCCGCTCATGCAGAAAACATTCGCACTTCAATACGAGAATTATGAACAAGAACACTGGTGGTTCAGGGCACGTCAGATTATCCTTAAAGATCAAATCAGGGTATTAGATCTCCCATCACAAGCTAATATCATGGAAATTGGCGTTGGGCCTGGTAAAAACCTCTACAGCCTCTACTCCGAAAATGCCAAGCTCATAGGTGTAGAACCTGATCCAATGCTGGTAAAAACGGCTCAAGCGCGTGGTCACATCCCCGTCTACGAAGCTACAGCCGAACAGATGCCACCAGAAATCCTAGACGATTCATATGATGCTGTCACAATGTTCGATATCCTTGAACATACTGAAGATGATGTGTTCGTACTCGAATGCGTAAAACGGAAAATAAAAGCAGGAGGCTTGTTGGTTATCAGTGTCCCAGCCTTCATGATGCTCTGGGGGCAACAGGACGTAATCAACTTACATTACCGCCGATATACACGCAAGAATCTTGAGGAGGCACTGAGAAAGGCCGGCTTTGAGATTATGAAGTCTACTTACTTCAACTCAATCTTATTCCCATTTGTGGCTTTGGTCCGAATCGTAAATCGGATTTTCAAGAATCCTGAGAAGCAAGCGCAATCTGATTTCACCTATTCACTCGGAAAAGGAGACGAGTTATTATACAGACTGTTCGCTTCCGAGAAATGGTTTCTTCGCTATATGAACTTCCCTATTGGCGTGTCTCTTTTTTGCGTAGCGCGAAAACCTTCTGATTAAGCCTAATCGAATGACAAGTTCATAAAACCTTGTAGATTTTTTGAGAGTAAGATTGCAGGATCATAATCGGCCTTTACTCTTTGAAACAGGCAAAGCAACTTATAAACGTGAGTTCCGGATGCGGTTTTATCTGAGCTTTCAGACAAAGCCTAGTCATTGCTGTGATCAGGAATTTTATAGATACGACAACAGTCGCTCTCATAAATCTTTTTAATATGGGAGACCCACGTTTCCCGCTCATTCCAGATGGCATCTGTTTGCTTAACAAATAGCACCTGTATACCCAGTCGTCGACTGATTGAAATGCCTTCGTCTGCCTTCGTTTCCGGTAAAAACAAGGTTTTCACATCTTTCATTGTGGAATCGAATAGCTCCATATCAACTCCATAAAGAGGGCCAT
>JBGCEN010000429.1:0-7249 GCA_045106435.1 Rhodothermales bacterium | reverse complement strand
GCAGGTTCGGTTTGACCTGGCAAATATCCTCAGCATCTACAATGTGGAAGAGTGGAGCCTGGCCTACGATCAGCAATCAAACGCGGTTTACAAAGTAGAGCGCCCGCTGACGCCTTTCCTGCCTTCTATGGTGATTCGGCTCGGGTTTTGAAAAATACAGTTCATGGTTCTGGGGTTGATGGATCAGCGAAATAAGCCGTTGTAGTCAAATTGTTTATGAGGGATTATTTCGTCTTTTGGATCCAACCACGCTGCAAACGATAACTTAACGTCAATTCGGGATAACAGCTTTTAAAACATACTCAACGCTTTCTCATAAGTCATCCCTCAACTTTGCTCAGGATGACGCCGGAAACGGCCCTTTTCTGTGGTTTTCAAGAACTTCTCATCCCGAACCCACATTAAATAAATACCTGTGTTGATTAAAAGAGTTAACTAACACCAAGCACAGGTTTTTAGTCATGTCATGCTGAGCGAAGCGAAGTATCTTTGCGAAGTGCAAGCGTTTAAAAAATGCCTGGATGTAGCGTTCTAGACTGACTCCGAAGTTATGCAGAGGACAGGTCTTCAACAGGTTAGGATGACATATTAATTCCGGCATGATAAACTTGACAAAAACAAACGGCGTTACCTGACCATGATACGCGTGCTTCATTTCAATTTAACAGCCATAACCTGGATTGTGATGAGCTGCCTGTTGTCAGGTTGTGAGACATCGCTACTCGAAGAGCAAGACTATTTTCCACTTTCCCAGGGAGCAGAATGGACCTATCATTTTGAAGCACAGTCATTCTCTGGCTCGTTTTCCACAAGGCGGTTAACGCGTGGTACGCTAAGATGGCAATACGAACAGGCCGAAATAATTGACAATACAACCAGCCATAGCATACTTGAGTCATTCGAAGGAACGACGGACTATCAGTATTCAGATGGAAATAACAACTGGGAATTTGTATGGATCAAAGATGTGCCTCTTTCCTGGGATCGTGTCTTGGTGATCAATGAGCAGCAGGATGGGTTACGATTTCAGTACAATGAATTCACTCGATCAGCTCCAGATAGCCTTTGGGAAGGGAAGCCTCAATACCTCATGGATTCGCATCCGTTAACGTTGGATTTGTTACCAGAGCCCTTACCAAGATTTATTTCGGTGATGGAAGATAGTCTGGGTGAATCAGTGGACGGATATTTTCGAAAAATCTGGACGCTAAGTCCCAACAAAGGACTTGTTCTGTACGACTGGCATCGTCAGAGTGCAGAGTTTTTTAGATCGCAGAAACTTACACTTATTGATCACTCGTTTTAGCCCATAGGGGACGATATTAGCAGGCGTAAAAAACGGGGAGAGTGAAATTTATCCTGCACCCACTTATTAAGTGCTTATGTTCAACAGAAATAACAAGTTAGCAAGATTATTTCTGTGGCGATCCGATTATTTAGCCGTCATTCCTGCGAAGGCAGGAATCCAGAAAAGCAGTATGTATTAAGCCAAAAACACTGGATCCCTGCCTTTGCAGGGATGACGGGTGTGGTAGGTGAGGTATCTCTGCTAATTTTTACCGCAATTGTAACGGTATCCTTGACGCCTATGCAATTAAGCCGAGGATACGTAAGAGACATGCATTATACACCAATTAAGGGTTTTGAGAAAGGAGGGCAGAAGGGGTGTTGAGGAAAATCTAACGTTAATCAAACGTTCCCTATAAATCTGTCGCATAAATCAGCGTACTATCGCTTCTTGCATCTCCATTGACGGTAACGCTGAATAGACTATCTGCCTGGCTTCTCTCAATAACCACTGTGAAATTCCCATCATACAACGGTTGTCCATAGCATTTGAAGCTTATGCTGTCGACGATGAAAGAGATATGATGAGATCTTGATCGGTAGAGACCTACAGGTACAGCGGTGGATTGAAATGCACGTGTATCATTGGGCTTTACTTCGTCAAACGTGATCGTATATGCCGAAAAGGATTTCAGTTCAGCATCACTATTATTGACGATCCGGATGTTTATTAAGTTTTCCTACGGTGCGGTAATTGAACAGGAGACAAAAAAGCAGAAGATCAGCATTAGGCAGGATATGATTGAAGCTGTTTTCATTGTTTTGCCTTGGTGTTTTTAATCCACAATATGGCGTTTCTTTGCGGCATTGATGCCCCCAAAAGCGGCTGTATTCATACCCAGCAGGATTTTCCAATCAAGTTGAGGAATCCCACGCTGAAAACTCGCCTATTGTTTTCCTCATATCTGGCATCTAGCGTTATCATCAACAATTGTTTACTTCAGAGCTATATATTGAGTCTTTGAACCTGTAGTCGATTCTGAGCGCACAAAATAAACCCCGCTGGTAGCATTTTTAACTTCCCACGTTTTTTGATAACTCCCCTGAGCATAATTGCCCTGTGCCAATACTGCAATCAATCGTCCTAAAACATCATAAATCGAAATTTTGATTAGTGAAGTTTGGTTAACACTAAATGAAATATTAACGTTTTCTCTTTTGCTCGCCGGATTAGGGTAGATAGCGTCGAAAGTAAAGCTTTTTGAAAAAGGAGACTTTTTCTCCAAAGAAGTCAATATGTTTGCATCGTATCTTGCCATTAAGCCTTGACTCCCAGTAGCGCCTACAGCGAAGAAGTCGCCGGCAAATGTTGGAATCATACCATACACCACGTCGCTCTGGGGACGTTCGATGCGGTCCCGCCAAATGATCTCACCACCTGAATCCAGTTTTATTAACAATATATTTTTTGGTGTATTAGGTCCATCTTTATAGCTCGCTGCTATTAAAAAACTCCCGTCTTCCATTTCTACAGCTGATGTAGCGTCTGCGAAATAACATTCAGCGCTACCTGCTCTTCCTAAACTATTCTGCTTTCCAACTCCTTCTGCAAGTTGAATCCCTTGCTCCCATGAGACTTCGCCTGATTGCAAAATCTTTTTTACCACAATTCTATCAATTCTTGAGTCGTCTTCAAAGCATCTTTCTATTGGGCTGCCTGCATATAAAGACCCAACCGAAGAAAGAATGGTGGCGACGTGAGCATTCATTTCCAGGAAATAAACACTATCTGCTATTACATTATTAGAGCTGTCAATTTCTTTCAGTGCGAATGAGTTAGAGCCTCCCTTATATCGGGTTAGTAAAGAAATACTGCCATCTGAATTCTCCTTCATATCAAAGGTCTCTGCCCATTTAATCTCAATTTCCGATACAATATCACCGAGACTGTTTACCTTGATGAGATTCACTGCATGGTTTCCAAAACGAGGATGAACCGAAAAACCAGCGATGGCAGATTCGCCACTTGAGAGTTGAACAACTCGACTAAAAAAGTTTATATATTCACGTTCTACTATGTTCTCCCATAGCAAATTTCCAGATGTATCAATCCTGGCATAATACGCACCAATGTGTGCTCCCACACGAAAATCAGATGCTTCGCGTGTTACTCGCTGACCAATAATGAGATAATCACCGTTTTGTAGTTCTTCTACAGATTCGATTGCCGTTGTGTAACCGGGGGACTCATAAACTTTTTGCCAGAGGGTCTCCCCATCAGAATTAAAAAGTGCGACATATCCGTCAGGAAATTCATCTGTCCCAAAGGAGTCACTAATTCCAACCACCACATAATCCCCATCAGAATTGATGATTACACCCCATCCCTCATCCTGTTGAGCACCTCCAAATTCCTTGATCCATAGCGCGTCTGATTGAGCGCTTGCTGGTGACACGAAGATCATCACGAGCTGGAGTAATCCAAAAAATGAAAAGAGATACTTCATAGATTTTTTGGGCTTGACTGTGCAATTTGCTTCAGAGGCGTCAACAAATTGCGCAAAATCCTTTATGTGGCCTTGTTTGCGACCTGTAGCGAATAAATCATTCATACAGTCGCTAATGTTTAACACTTACAGGAATTGTCTCGTGATCTTGTCCTTTCTTTACGACAATAAAATAGGTCCCTGCAGCAAAGTTTGAGGTATCGATGGCCTGTGAGTGTTCGCCAGGCAGTAAGACGCCTCTATTAACCTGTGTCGCTATGCGCCCAAGAAGATCATAAACATTAAGTGTGACAGAAGAGCTCTCTGAAAGAGTAAACTCAACATGAACCTGTTGGCTGACAGGGTTAGGATATACCGATGATGAGGTGTGGGAAGCGGGTATGGATTTGATCTCTTCTTCGATATTGACAGGAAGCGCACCACGCCAAAGGCCAATATTTGCAGATGGAATTCCGCCGGCTTGTGTAAAATCTCCTGCAAAATAAGACCCAACAGCTGCTCGAACCGGGCCATTTGTACCCCCATCTGGAATCAAAAAGGCATCATTATTCCACAAGCCTATATGGGGTGCTGTACTGCTACCTACGTACAACAATTGCTGACTGACAGCAAATCTTGTGCAGTTGTCTTTACATGCTGTTTCCAGAAGAGTTACTTGGCCATTCTGCATGGCATCAATACGCCCCCATTCATTGCCATCGAATTTACCTAAATGAGAAATTGGGCCATCTAATCCACTTAGTACAAAATCGCCGGCAACATAATAATCATCAAAAGCAATCGCCACATGATTGATGCCACTAAGGCTATCTGTGGGAAAGTCTGGATCCAGGGCAAAAGGCTGTAGCCCATTCAGCAGAGCGACACATCCAGTGTACTCGCAGTCTTGTGGGGAGCCAGCACCAGTAGACGGATGGTCAAACCCTATAAGTACTTGACCATCAAGGGCATCAAGTGCTGCTATAGAATCGGCAAACTGCCAGAACCCAGTTTCTGCTAGTGGCAAATTGAATCCGTTTGATAATTCATACCGATAAAGTCTACCCTTATTGTTCGTAGTTTTGTCGTACGTTGCCAAATAGAACCCGCCTACAGTCCCAATGCTATAGTCCCAGGAAAGGTGCGTAGGGGCTCCTTCAAAAGCATCTTCGAGTGGATTGTCCCATCCATTCTGCTGACCTCTCCAACGTGCAAAACCCTGAACATCAAGTAAGCCGGCCCGATTAAAATCGCCTACAACATACAAATCTCTGATACGGCGGTTAAAAACCATTTCGCGAACCGGACCATCAACGCCTTCGCCAAGTGCCGACCATTGGCTACCAGTCCACCTGGCTATATAAGAAATGGGCAATGCGCCTGTGTGAAGAAAAGCTCCGCCTGCATAAATGTTGTCATCCCAATCTTCTTCGAGAGCAAGAACTGTTGAATCAGCACCAAAAGTACCAAAAAGCGATTCCCAGGCAGATACGTTGGCAGGTTCTAATTCTGTATAGAAAGAAGAAACGGGTGACCAATTAGAAGGGCCCTCTGAAGTTGAGCTTCTTATCCACCATGAGTATTTAACATTATAATCTGGCAGGACTACCGATGCGGTTGTATCCTGCGTTGAAAAGCTGGCTAATAGCTTTTCACGTTGAAAACTATATGACCATAATTGAACATCATAAGACAGTGCACCATGTGCGCTCGACCAACTCAGAAAAGCGTTTTCGCGCAAAATGTTACTGGCTTGATCAACTGGAGCAATTGGTGCAGGGACTATAACATTGCGGGAGATATCAAATTCTTGGATCCGTTTATTATTTACTGTAAGAAGTGTATTATTCGATAAAGCTATGAACTCAAAGTAAGATTGCGTAATGCCTCCAGGGTCTCGGATCCCATGTGAAAAACGCGGTACGCCGCCGTCAATTTTGTAAACGAGGACCTGACGTCCAGAAGAAATATACATGGTGTTATCGACCTTAATAATATCACCGGCAATACCTTTGTTTTCACTGAGCACATCAGGTTCAATAGGAATTATTGCACTAAGCGAAGGAGCTAGACCTGCTAAAGAGTATATCTGTAACTTTTCATCGATTGCATCAATCAAATAAAGATCATCATTTTCAAGTAAAAGAGGAGTTCGCCCTGGAAAATATGTCAACGGTAAGTGGGCAGTCGGTATCCAAATATCATTGAACTTCGAATAAGTGTATACCTTGCCTAGCCTCTGTGCGCTAGCGATTAGGCGCTCTTCAGAAATTGCCAAGTCCCATCCAAACCCACTTCCACGTTCAAAAAAATCAGCAGTGTATTCCCAAAGAGCATTTCCTGAAGTACCTGTTCCTTTTCTCTCATAAAAGGTTAGCGTACCTCCACCATAATATTGATTCGAAAAATTGGTGGCAGCTACTATTTGATTGCCCTCAATTACAATGTCCAATGGATTGCTCCCTAAAACAGGATATTCACCCAGAGCCGATTCAGGAATTTCGAACCTGTGAGTCTTAAGCCATGAATCATCTACCAGTTCATATACATACACGGCATTTTGAGCATTTACTACAATCGTAGTATTCTGGATATCCACAGAGCCACCAAAGCGATCAATAGCGTCTCTGTCTGCATCTGAATCCGGCAACAACTGCTGTTGAAAAACCCATCTGTCATCAACCTTTGCATATACACTTGGATTGATCTCCAAAACGACAAAATAATCACCCGAACTTGCCAAACCGCGCCCCCAATCATTCAATGTATACGTCTCTACATGGGTTTGAGCATTGGACCCGTTAGGAGGCAATGCACAAAAACAGCATAGTGCAAAAATGAGGAAATACGTATTTCGCATAATGACCTGGCTTGAAAAAGGACTTAAAGTCGTTTGTTAATTATGCCGGCATAATTGAAAGGTTCATAAAGGATTATCTTCTGATACAATCTCTTACAAGAATAGCGTGTCAAAAACGGCAGTGTCAAACAAGGCAGTGTCAAACAAGGCAGTGTCAAATAAGGCAGTGTCAAACAAAGCATCGCCAGTTCAGGTGCTGATTTGATCAGAGGAAGAAATCCCCCCAACTTGAGAGTATGTGCTTTCTTCTCCCTCTGGCTCTGCATAAAACCAGGTGCTAATAATCATCTCTTATTGTCTGCATGACCGCATCAGTAGCAAAACGTCAAGGTGCATATTGCAAAAGAGATGCCTACTGTAATTTTATGATGCAGGGCTGGTTTCAACAGGAATTGTGTGCAGACTATCAACATTTCCTGGTGCAGCCTGTACATGAAATGCACAGCTAACCAATCAACTATTATTGTTGGTACTGCGAGATTGGAACTGTTGGGTATTTCATATTTCAATATCCTTGTCCTAGCTTTGGTCGACGGATCCCTCGAAATACGGTTAGCCGATTCAGCCAAGGATTTGAGGTATTGTGCTGTGAGTCGTGAGATCCTTCGACATGCTC
>JBGCEN010000428.1:0-18935 GCA_045106435.1 Rhodothermales bacterium | reverse complement strand
TGGAAAGGGGGAGCCGGCGGCAGTTTTTATCTTGCCCTGGGCGGTACCATTGGCCCGAAGCTCCAGATTGGTGCAGAAATCAACCAGTGGGCCCGAGCTGTTGATGGAAACAACCGAACATCCTCCATTGCTTTCCTGTCCTTTGTGGCACGCTATTACCCTAATGAAACGGGTAATTTCTTTCTAAAAGGAGGATTTGGGTTTGGTGGTGCAACGCTGGAAAACAACGTTGTCAAGCTTCAAGCCGGCGGCGCGGGTTTACAGTTCGGACTCGGGTATGATATCCTGCTCGGGCACGCGAAAAAAGTAGCGCTTTCTCCTTTTTTGAATGTGAATGTCTTGTATGCAAACGAAGATGTTGTAATTGTGGATAACATCAGGCTCAAGGGCCCAACAGAGCCTTCTTACATCCAGCTTGGCGTGGCTTTTACGGTGCTGTAGGAATTGGGGGAAGAAGTCAAAAATTAAAAGCTAAAAGCTAAAAGTGTTTGTTTGATTTATTACCTGGTCTAAACCTGTCAGCCTTTAGAAATAGCCTCTTTCAACCAGGCCTTGGCGAGATACCATTCTCGCCTTGTTTTTTTGAGGGAAATGTCCAGTAATTCAGCGATCTCCTGTTGGGTGTAGCCGCCAAAGTATCGCATCTCTACAATTTTGGATTGCAGTTCGTCTTCTTTTGCCAGCTTGGCGAGGGCTTCATCCAGGGCGAGGATTTCTTCGATGCGATCCTGGGTGAACATATAAAACTCATCTTCGAACGGCTCATGCTCGGCGCCTTTGTTTCGTTTGGCTGCGTTGTGCCGGCGCGCATAGTCCACAAGGAAATGCCGCATCTTCGTTGCCACGATGGCAAAGAAATGCGCACGGTTCTTCGCTTCAAGATGCTCGTCATCAAGGAGTTTGATACAGGCCTGATTTACGAGTCCCGTAGGCGTGATGGTATGGTCCTGGCGCTCCCGTGCAATGTAGCCCCGGGCAATTCTGCGCAATTCTTGATACACCTGGTCGAACAACGCATCTGCAGCACCATCTTTGCCGGCCTGCCAATCATTGATGAGCTGGGTAACGTCGCCCTTTGATGGAGTATTGGACATTTTTCAGTGATCGGTTTTCAGTGATCGGTTTTCAGTATACGGCCTCAAGCGTGCAAGATTAACATCTGCCAACCGATTACTGAAAAATGACTACTATCAAACAAACATATGGTCCATCATAATATCGTGGACCTGTGTGGGGCGAATACTTTTATCCGGTACCAATTCACTATGCCGTGTAATAAATATAGGGCATTCACCTGGATCGGACGTTAGATGACCGTGAGAACCCTTTACCAGCGTAGCATCGAGGGGAATAACGTCCATCAAATACCGAAATCCGAGTTTCTTTTTGATGAGCCGGCGCCCTACCTGCAACATCGGAAATTTGTAGCGTGGATCGGTGAATAATTCAACAGGGTCATATCCAGGCTTCCTGTGAATATCAACCGTTCTTGCGAAGTCTGGTGCCCTGGCATCGTCCAGCCAATAGTAATAGGTAAACCAGGCATCCGGGTCTGCAATAGCAACCAATTCGCCTGAGCGGGGGTGTTCTATACCGTAAGCCACCTGCCCTTCCTGGTCGAGCACCATCGCCACACCAGGCACTTGCTCAACCATCGTTTTAACTGTACCGAGCAACGATTTGTCGTTTACGTAAATGTGTGCCAACTGATGGTCAGCAACGGCAAATACTTTACTCGCGCCGGCGTCTAGCAACTCAAGGCCCATCTCTTCCCGGATCGCTATAAACCCTTCGTTTCGGAAAATCCTGTTCAGTGAAACAGGGCGCGATACTTCGTTAATGCCGTATTCAGACAATACGATGACCCGCATTCCTTTTTGCTCAAAGTCGGTAATCAGCTCCTCACACACCGCATCAATTTCTCTTAAATCGATCGCTATTTGCGGATGATAAGGTCCCACCCGTTGCAGATTGTAATCAAGATGGGGCAAATAGACAAGGGTGAGCGTGGGGCTGAAATCTTCAACGACAGCTCTTGATGCATCAGCAATCCACTTACTCGAGCGGATGGTTGTTGCCGGCCCCCAGAATTCGAAAAGAGGAAAGTCGCCGAGCTTTTTTTGAAGACGGTCCCTCAAATCTGCAGGATGTGAATACGCGTCGGGTAATTTTAATCCGTCAGCTCGGTAAATGGGCCGGGGTGTGACAGAGTAATCAACCGAAGAATACATGTTGTACCACCAGAACATGTTGGCACACGTGAATGACGCATCCTTTTCTCTGGCACGGTCCCATATTTTAGGTCCACCAATCAGGTGATTGGACTGACGCCAAAATTTGACTTCACACTCATCTCTGAAATACCAGCCGTTGGCCACAATACCATGGGACGCCGGCATTTCACCGGTCAGGTACGTAGCCTGCGCTGAACAGGTAACCGCCGGCAACACAGGATCGATGGTCGCCTGATGCCCTTCGCCGGCCCACTTGGATAGAAACGGCGTGTGCTCCCCCAAAAGACTGGACGTTAACCCTACAACATTCACAACCGCTGTTTTGTGCATATTCGTTCTCCAGGTACAAACACAGATTAACTGTAAAATAACAAGAAATATCTTCTGAGATATTGTTTGTGTACTACGGTTCTTTGCCTACAAGAACCTCGAGCCTGAGATGTAACAAGTTCATAGATAAAACGCCGCGATTGCCTTAGCAAAGACCTTCCTTCGCAAAGATCCTCCAATCAAGTTGAGGGCAGGCTCTTCCTGCGTCGACGAAAATCGTCGACCTCCGATCAGGATGACATAATTGGGCGTTTTGAGCTACTTGTGATAATAATTATCAATCATATTGTTACATCAACCCTAAACCCTAAACTAGTCACGACCAAGCACAGACAAAACCCATTCATACTCTCTATGAATAGACGCCGTCATGTCCTGCTTGAGCCCTTCAGGCAGGACGCCCCAGGTATAAGTTTCTATTTCAAGATGCGTCGTGTACGGCTTTTTCTTTTGTATTTGAAGCGCATCAACGATGTCTGCCTGGGTTGATTGTATGTGATTGTAGTCGTTCACAAATATCGGGACATGAAAATGGATTCGCCACTCTTGTGCTGCTTCCTTTTGGATAAAAGGAAGGGCTTTACCCAAGTCGTTGTAGTGATGCAACGTACCATCTTCCAGTTGTTCAACAACCTGATGCAGATAGGTTGACTCTACAAACGGTTCGAGTCGCCTGGCTATGGCTTTCCTTTCAGTCGATGAAGCCGGCAAACCTGCCTTTACTGCTGCACTGATCTGCACTTTCCCGATCAAAATGCCGGCTGCTTCCATCCGTTCTATTACAGAGGCCGCGGGTTCAAATTCTACGGCAAAATGGCAGGTGTCGTAGCACAGTCGAATATGTTGTCTTAGATGATCTTCTGCTTCAGCATTGGAAATACCCAATGTATCTGCCAGAAGCGCACCACCCTTTGGAAAAAGCCATTGGGTAAAGTAGGCGATGGTTTCTTCAATGTTCTCAATCAGACAATCAGGCTCCGGCTCTATGTCGATATGAATGAGCTTTCCTGTTTTGTTGCGTACCTCAATGAGGGCCTGTGTAATTTCTACAAAATGCCGGGTGCTGATCTCAAAAGCTTCTTGAGTGGCTTGTTGATCGCCATTGAGCCAGGGCTTGTAAGAAAGCGGAGACGTTGAGATACCGCCGTCTATATCAGCCGGCAACAAAGCAGACAGAATTTCGATCAGCCGCAGAGTATAATCAACACGTTCACGCGTTCGCCAATCGGGCATGTACACCTTGTCTTTAACAATCTGCCCGTGGAAATCTCCATAGGGAAAACCGTTGAAGGTGTAGACATAAAGACCATGTTGATCGAGCCAATCGATTAACGCTGATAGATGATCGCCTGAAAGTAATTCACGCGCAGATGCATCGGATAATCTCAGCCCAACACCAAAAGGCTCGTCGGGACACAGGGACTGTTTTAGCGGAAGCGTGTAGTTTTCCAGATTCTCACGAACTTTCTGCCACGTTTCGCCCGGATGGATGTTGCTGCAATAGGTAAGGTGGTACGCCTCGTTCTGCCCCAACTTCATGGCTGTAGTTATTAGTGGTTGGTAGGTAAAGAAAACTAACCACTAAAAACTAATGACTAAGGACTACAATCGCCCGGCTTCTGCCTCAAGTTTCAGCGAATTACTTGCGGTTTGCCTGTCCTGTAACAGCGTAATGGCTTTGCGATAAATCTCGAAGTCAACTTCGTGGACTTCTTTACTTTCGCCGATGCCATTCAGGAGCATGACTGTTAATTCGCCCCCCAAGTGTTCTCTGAACTCAGCCAGTCCACGAAAAAGCGATTTTGGATGCGATGGTTCGTCAAGATGAGAGGCGAGCGCCGGCACATAAAGTGCAAAGCCAAGGGTTTCAAAAGTTTGCAAGATGGCTTCAAAAGGCTCGCGGGGCAAAGTGCCGATAAGATGCGAATACGCACAATCCAGGGCAATGCCGATGGCAACCGCTTCACCGTGACGCAAATCATAATTTGTGAGAGACTCGAGCTTGTGCGCTGCCCAGTGCCCAAAGTCTAACGGCCTCGAACTGCCTCTTTCGAAAGGATCACCATATGCAGAAATGTGCGAAACGTGTAATTCAGCGCATCGATGGATCAGATGCTGCATGGATGCTTTGTCACGAACCGCAGGTGACAACGCGGCCGCG
Source organism: Rhodothermales bacterium (assembly GCA_045106435.1). Lineage (GTDB taxonomy): Bacteria > Bacteroidota > Rhodothermia > Rhodothermales > JAHQVL01 > JBCCIM01. The sequence continues at coordinate 14,210 of JBGCEN010000428.1, read as the reverse complement.
TGGTCTTGTATGAAGGCAAAGAAATCAGCGTCTTTAATCAGCGCTACTTTAATCGCTTCCGAAATGCCGGCGCGCCAGTCGCGATCATCGAGCGTATCGAGGAAAGCAAAATCGTTGATCACCGCATCCGGCGGCATAAAGGTGCCCAGGAAATTCTTGCTACCAAAGGCATTGATGCCGTTTTTCACCCCAACCCCTGAGTCGTTTTGCGACAGAACGGTGGTTGGAATACGGATGTGACGCACGCCGCGATGCGCCGTAGCTGCTGCATAGCCGGCCATGTCGAGCACGGCTCCACCGCCAATGGCGATCACGTACGAATGCCGGCAGATTTTCTTTTCAAAAACGGCGCGATGGATTTCTGTTGCGTAGCCGGCGTTGTTCTTTGCTGCTTCCCCGCCGGGCACCACACAGGGCTTGTCGCTAATCAATTGCATATGCGCAGCATGATGCGTTGCGTATGCATTGATATCTGATACCAACTGCGGGTGCTTGTCTAGCACGCCTTCATCTATAACAAAAAATACATCAACAGGCGACGCGTCTGGCTGCTTGAGTACATTTATCAGGAGATCGTTTTGTATATCGAAAATGCGTTCGGTAAACAAAACATCATAGGCATAGGAAATCGAAAAACGCTGCTGGATGGGTTTCATCATCTACATCAGGTAACTACACGATTGGGTGGGGTAAGCTTGGAAATGGCGTTTCATGTTTCAAGTTCCAGGGTTCATGAGAATATCGAACACCCAACAGGGAATAATGAATTTCGATGTACCGGCCTGAAGCTTTTCGGAATTCGGAATTCCTTGTTGGGTGTTCGATATTCAACCGACTCACGTTACTGCGAAGAATCGCGCCAATCCTATGGATATCGGCAGGAAGAGCAGGACGATAATGCCAAGCGGCCAGCCGGCAAAGCCTGCAGCAAGGGCAGCATTCAGTGGAATCAGGCCCATAATGCCGGCTTTCACGGCCCGTCTGATATTGAGTGCCTCGGGATATTGGGCTGCCCTCAGAAAAGATGGGATCACGGCCCAGGCAAACAACAGGATGAAAACGCCGGCGTATAGCAGATTGTATCCGGGAGAAAACACCAAAAGCACAAGACTACTGACAACAGAGAGCACAAAAATTACGGCGACACGTCCTTTTGTGCTCGATCCGCCATAGACCTCTCCTTGACTAATCGCTGTAATTGCACCTATGTAAACAAGCGGAATAAACGCCAGAAACCACACCTCGAATAAAGCAGCCGGCACCGCGCTGACACCGAGCATCAGGTTACCACTACGACAAAGCCCCATATTCAATGGACCGAGCAGCGTAAAGTGCTTGCCAAACCGGTCGTAGATAACAGCGAGTAAACCAACGCCTACCGCGATCCAGCCGCTGATCATGTTTACCTGAAAGGCCGCGGCCATGCCCAGGCCTAAAAGCAGCACGCCAAAAATGCTCGCACCAACCTTCGAAGCTCGCCCACTCGGGATCGCACGTTCAGGCCGTTCGGTGGCATCCAGCTCCGCGTCAAATACGTCATTCAACACCACGCCGCCGGCGTACAGCCCCGAAGTCGCGAGCAGAAGCCAAAATAATGGTACTGCCAAGGGAGATTCATGCATCTCCCCAACGCTGCCATTAGAGACCACCCAGGGGGCCCAAAAGGCCGAAAACAGCCCCGAAGCCGCAACCCCGGCACATATATCCGCCCAGGCCGTGACAACATTAGCCGGCCGCGCCAATTCTAAATAAGCTCTCAGCTTCCCAGATGACAAAATTTTAACTTTAGCGTTTTAACTTTTGAGTTTTAACTTTTCACTTAATAATAAGGTTTTCTTTCTCTGCCGCAAGCTCATCGATCGAAGGTACCTGACCACCACGAAGTACAGAATTTCCATAAAGTAACTGGCGTTGGTCAACAGGATCTGGTGTCAGCCAATCTTCTTCCCTCATCTGCCCACTTTGGCCATAGGCGGCGAGTGCATTTTCATACGTTACCTTGCGGATGGCTTCTTTTGAAATACCGCGCTCAGCCATGAGTCTTGCTGTTTTGGGTACAGCGAGTGGGTCGCTTTTACCCCAGTCAGCAGCGCTATCAACGATGATACGCTCCGTCCCGTATTCCTTGACAATTTCAACCATGCGCTCATTGCCCATCTTCGTGCCCGGATACAGCGTGAACGCTGCCCAGAATCCGCGCTCGAGCACTTCTTGTACCGTTTCCTCGTTGTTGTGATCAATAACAACACTGGATGGGGCAAGGCCGTGCTCAATGCAACGGTCCATACTCTGGCTGGTCCCTTTCTTTTTATTACGATGGGGTGTATGAATCATCACCATCATGTCCAACTCACGCGCCAGATCCAGCTGCTTGCGAAAGTAGCGATCTTCGAGATCCGACATATCATCATATCCAATTTCGCCAATCGCCACCACGCCTTCCTTGCAGGCATAGAGCGGTAATATTTCCATGACTTCATCAGCGAGTCGTTCCTGGTTTGCCTCTTTGGAATTGAGGCCAATCGCGCAATAGTGTCTGATACCAAACTGCGCCGCCCTGAACCGTTCCCAGCCGACGAGCATCCCGAAATAATCCTGAAACGAGGATACACTGGTACGTGGTTGTCCAAACCAGAAAGCCGGCTCGATGATGGCGACAACGCCGGCTGCTCGCATTGCTTCATAATCGTCTGTAGTGCGTGAAACAGCGTGGATATGTGGATCGAGATATATATCGGTCATGGTTTTCGGTTCTGGGTTCAAGGTTCTTGGTTCAGGGTTGGGCGATTATAACCGATTTGCTGAAAACGTGTCCCAGGTTAATTCGCCGGCATCAATACGCGCTTTTAAATCTGCGCGGGTGGAGAGGGCTTCTTTAGCCTTTGCGGAGGGGCTTTGTGAAAGCGCCAGTGCGCCGGCTTCCTGCTGCACCGGATCATTATTGTTCAGCACCCGCGCGAGGTCATCTACAAAGGCATCCGTAGCAAAGGGGCCAACCGGACGCCAAAGCTCCGGGGTTACTTCGCGTCCCGCGGCCCATCTTTCATGCGCATAATCAACAAGAATGCTCGCAAGCGTTGCGTTGGCTCTTTTGTCCAGGCCTACAATCTGATGCAACACACTGCCGACAAAGCAGCTTTTCAGCACCAACTGATTCCATGCGTTTTCTTCAAAGTACTCGGAAGGAAACGGATTCCGAAGCGCAACAGCCTCAAACACTGACGTCATGTTGCTGCGCAGGCCTTCTGCTGCGCGGTCAACAAAATGTGTTGGATGTGGATAAAGCGGTAAACTCTGGTACAGCACCACGCCTTCTCCGATATCAGATGCATTAAATACTTTTTCAAGACGTTCGATATAGGGAGCAATAGGGGTTGTCGGTAAAGACAATATGAGCAGGGTTCTGGCAGCCTGATCCACGCTCCAATGTTGAGGATTCCATAGGGGACGTATCGCGTTTGCTTTTGCTAAAGCAGATGCATCAAGGAGCAGGTCTGCTTTCCCGGTGTAGCGCGGAACAGCACTGAACGACGTGAAGAAAACCCAGTCATCTGCTCCGTTGGCAATTTGTTGTGATTTATCATCAACCCATTTCAGGGCATCCGTTGTCAGTATCGGGCTGATCCAGGCGTGCAAGATCTTACGAACCTCGGTGATATTCACGGCTTGTTGCGTCATCTGTTCATTGGTGTTATTTCCTGTAAAGCGTAAGAGCTTGTGCTGTATTTAGTGAATGAGCACAGGCTTTTAAAGATCGGGCTTTTTAAATACTTGATTGTGGGGGATTCCTGCATCATTTCGTTCTCACAGCCGCGATGTAACCGTATTGGGCAAACCTTGCCAGGTGGGTTGTCAATATTTCGTCTCAAAACCGTGTTTATTTGTGCTGTATTTCTGAGTGCACATGGAATTGGCATGAAAGATTTCAATGTCGGCCAAGGAGGTTAATATGCCAAAGCAGCATTTGTTGCAAGCAAAAAAATCCTTGTTTGCTAAAGAATGATTGTAAGCAGTAGGCCAAAAGATAAACTATCCATGCGCCAAAACCTGCTTACTTAATCATCCAATAAAGTGCATCGTCCGAGAGGAATGGTACTAACTTTGCGTTCGCATGTACACTTCCTCTCAGTAGGTCAAATAAAGGAAAGATACGGTCAAAAAGTATTATCAATCAGACAATAATTCTCTTTCTTTTATAGGGCGATACACATCTTTATATATCAGGGAATCCTTACTTCTTTAGCAATTCCTTATCGATGTTTACTGCAGGAGAAGCAGTATTTCTCTCCAAATTTCTTTTCACCGAAACAAGTAAAACAATCATGGCAGATGTTAATGGTCTTCAGCAAGCACAGCTGGAAGAAATTACAGAACCTGTAAAATCATTTATCCTGGAGACTTTCCTACCAGGTGAAGATCCAAGTGCATTGGAAATGGATACACCGCTGATCTCTGGTGGGGTTATTGATTCTATTTCTACGCTGAAACTTGTCACATTCCTTGAAGAGGAATTTGATATCCAGGTACAGGCAAATGAAATGAATGCAGACAACCTGGATACCCTTTCTGAAATTACAACGTTTGTTATCTCGAAGCAGTAAAAGGCTATGGCTGATCAGAACAACAAGTTATATAATTTGCTAGCAAATTCTGCCCAGCGTTTTCCTGAGCAGATTGCAGTTGAGGATGCTGAACGTGATAATGAAATAAGCTATGCAGATTTTGACGCCTGTACGGGTCAGATAAAGGATAGGCTTGTTGCTCATGGCGTAGTAGCCGGAGATCGCGTTGGTGTTTGTGTACCCAAATCGATTGGCTCGCTGTCGGCGGTCTTCGGTACGTTGAAGGCTGATGCAGCCTATGTACCAGTAGACCCAACAGCGCCGGCCAGCCGAAATGCATTCATCTTCCAGGATTGCGAAGTACGATGCATGATCGTTGCCCGGCCTTTGCTCGAAGCATTAAGCGCAGAGTTCGGCGACTCCTACGAGCTAGCGGAAGAACCGCTGGCTCTCATGGATGATTTTGGCGTGGAGCTGGTACTTGTTGCAATTACAAACAAAGCCGGCAACACACAGGAGCCCATCGAGAATCTTTCGTATATCTTATATACGTCTGGTTCAACGGGCAAGCCAAAGGGTGTTATTCACACCCACGCCAGCGCATTGAGCTTCGTAAACTGGTGTGCTGATACGGTTGAGTTTAGCGAAAAAGACAAATTTTCGTCACATGCACCGTTTCACTTCGATCTGTCGATTCTCGACATTTACGTACCGATGCTGCATGGTGCAACATTGGTACTGATCGGTGAGTCACTGGGTAAACAGCCGGCGCTTCTTGGCCCTGCGATTGCCGAGCGCAAAATTACAGTATGGTATTCAACGCCTTCTGTTTTGCGTTTACTGGTTGATTATGGCCGACTCGAACGGCAAGACTTTAGCGCCTTGCGCGTTGTATTCTTCGCCGGCGAAGTATTCCCGATCAAACATCTTCGGAATCTGAAGGACAAATGGCCGGTGCCGGTCTATTACAATCTGTACGGTCCTACAGAAACCAATGTATGTACGTATTACAAGCTACCAGCCGAGATTGCACTCACGCAAACTGACCCGTTTCCAATCGGACCGGTATGTGAGAACGACCAGGCGTTGGTAATTGATAATGACGGCAACGAAGTCGCGCCTGGAGGAGATGGAGAGTTATTGATTGCCGGCGGTTCTGTAATGCAGGGCTACTGGAATCTGCCTGAGCGTTCTGCTGAAGCTTATTTTGAAGACGCAGCCGGCAAAAAGTGGTACAAAACGGGCGATATCGTACGTGAGTCCGAAAACGACGGATTTATTTTTGTTGGCCGGCGGGATCGGATGGTGAAACGCAGAGGGTATCGGGTAGAACTCGGAGAGATTGAAGCTGCACTATACCGCCACCAGGCAGTATCTGAAGCAGCCGTTGTGGCATTGCCCGATGAAGAAAGTGGTGTAATGGTTAAGGCATTTCTTAGCTGGTCGGACGGGAAAGCGCGCTCATTGATTGAAATGAAGAAGTTCTGCGCGGATAACCTCCCGCTCTACATGATCCCCGATCGTTTTTCTTCCCAAGACTCACTACCCAAAACGTCGACGGATAAAATTAACTACCAGGCTCTAAAGGAGCTTAATTAAATCTAGTTTTTAGTGGTTAGTAGTTAGTGGGTAGTTGTGTTGATCACAGCTACATAAACTAACCACTAACCACTAAAAACTAACGACTTCAATAAAATGGAATTCAAGCTTTCAAAAGAGCAGAAGCGGCTGAAGAAGGATATTGCCTGTTTCGCAACAGAGCAATTGAAGGATGATACGCTGGCTGCACGGGAAGGAAATCATGAGTTTTCGCGTGGTTTGTGGGATAAATGTGGAGAGCAACGCATCCAGGGACTGCATGTACCGGAAGCCTATGGTGGTATGGGGTATGACGCGGTTAAACTTGCGTTGGCGATGGAGGCCCTGGGGAACGGATGTGACGACGCTGGCCTGTTGGTCAGCCTGAGCGCGCAGATGTTCAGGTGCCAGGTACCGCTCATGCAATTTGGCTCTGAAGCCCAGAAGCAGCGATATCTTCCCAAATTATCTGATGGAAGCTGGGTGGCTACAAGTGCCATCAATGAAGCAGAAGCCGGCTCAGATTATGAAAATATGGCCACAACGGCCGTTGCTGACGGGAAAGGATTTGTAATCAACGGATCCAAGTCGTTTCTGGTCAATGCGCCACTCGCAGATGTAGCGCTTGTTTATGCTGTTACAGATGCTGAAAAAGGATTTGACGGCGGCCTGACCTGTTTCTTGATTGATACGAACACACCGGGTGTTTCAAAGGCAGACGGCGACAACACCATTGGGTATCGCACGGCTGCGATGGGACAGCTTTCGTTTGATAACGTAGCGGTCTCATCCGATGCAATACTGGGAGAAGTAGGGAGTGGAGCGGCGGTGTATAATGCCGGCGTTACCTGGGAACGCAGCATACTTTCGGCTATGCATGTCGGACGGATGGACTATCTATTAGAGAAAGCGCTCATGCATGCGCGCACGCGCAAAGTGCAGGGGCAGCCTATCGGAAAAAATCAGTCGGTTTCGCATCGTATTACTGATATGAAGATGCGTCTCGAAGTTGGCCGGCTGTTGAGTTACAAAGCAGCCTGGAGCCTCGATAATAATCCGAATGATACGATGGCTGCTTCAATTTCAAAATTGTTTGCCAGCGACTCGATGGTCCAGAGTGTGCTGGATGCCGGCCAGATCTATGGCGGGCACGCATTTGTCGAAGGCAAACAATCAGGTCGTTCTTTACACGATGCGTTTGGGAGTACTTTGTATGCCGGCACTGCTGCCATGCAAAGAAATGCAATCGCCAAATCTATGGGATTGAATTAAGGTTTAGAGTTCAAATTTCAGGGTTCAAAGTTCAAGGTTGGTTGCGATTGTGGCCAACCTTGAACTTTGAACACTAAACCCGGAACTCAATTTGGGCATATGCGCCAAAACGACCTAATTGCTTGCTCCATTTACTGATGGCCACTTTGGGTCGATAAGTGTATTGCAGGCCCCCACACGATCGCTATCATTCGTCTTAATAATTAATTAGACGACACGCTGCTCAAAAAAGTCATCGGAAGCTCGATTGGTGCTTCGGAAATAATATTTGTTATTCGTTCAGCGTCTCGTACCTCATCGCATATCGTCAATCACTAGTCTTAGTTATTAGTCAATCGTCAGAATTGTTAGATCTACCTCACGCGACGAGAAATGCGTGTCGGATGGCGAAGCTGAATGACCAATGACCAGTGGCGCGTGACCCATGATTATTGAATTGAAATGTTAAAACTAGCCAAATCCGTTGTTCAACGTATCGGTGGAGATGCCTCGCATGAGGTTGCGCTTAACGGACGAGTAGCAGAAAATGCGCCGGCGCTAAGCTTGCCGTCGTTTTTAGTGGTTACCGTGCAGTTGGCGATGGTTTTGTTTGCCCTGCATCTGTTTCAGATCGAAACTGCTACGGGCTTCAACCGGCTTTTCCCCTTGATTTTTGGCGGATTTGTGGTTCATGCCTTTCTGCCCAAAACGCTCCGCATGCCGTTCTTTGTTGCGCTGAGCGTCGCCGGTATTTTTATGATTTTTGGCTGGGTTAATACCGCCTGGCTGGTTGGTATCGGGCTGGCGCTGCTTGGCATGTGCCATTTGCCCATCGCCAAATGGATGCGCGTTTCGCTGGTTGTTATTGCCGGTGCCGTCCTTACCGCACTACGCGCCGGCTTTTACATCACTTCCTGGTCCCAGGCCATTTTGCCCGTACTGGGGTCCATGTTCATGTTTCGTATTGCATTGTATCTGTACGACATGGACGCAGAGAAAAAGAAAGCCACGATTTGGGAACGTCTGGCATACTTCTTTATGCTGCCGAATACGGTATTTCCTTTCTTCCCGATCATCGATTACATCCAGTTTCGCCGTTCTTATTACGATAAAGACGCCATCACCATCTATCAGAAAGGTGTGTTATGGATGCTGCGCGGTGCCATCCATTTGATTCTGTACCGGGTGGTGTACTACTACTACACGCCGGCGGTTAATGATATCGAGGGTCTAGGTGGCGTTGTATTGTTTATTGTAAGCGCCTACATGCTTTACCTGCGGGTGAGCGGCCTATTCCATCTCATCATCGGCCTGATGTGTCTTTTTGGCTTCAATCTGCCCGAAACGCACAAACATTATTTCCTCGCTTCCAGCTTCAACGATTACTGGCGGCGCATCAATATCTACTGGAAGGACTTCATGATGAAGCTCTTCTTCTATCCAGTGTACATGAAAACCCGCTCCTGGGGACCTGTAAATGCGTTGGTGTTCAGTACCGTAATAGTGTTTGCTTTTACCTGGCTACTGCATTCATACCAATGGTTTTGGCTGCAAGGTGATTTCCCATTGACAACCATCGACGGTGTGTATTGGGGTGTGCTGGGTGTGCTCGTTGCCATCAACTCGGTTTGGGAAATCAAGCGTGGCAAGGCAAAAGCCCTGAGCTCCAAGCAGTGGGAATGGAATCCGGTATTAAAGCTTACCCTGAAAACGGTTGTTACGTTTGTATTCCTTGCCCTGATGTGGTCGTTCTGGAGCAGTAAAAGTGTAGATGAATGGTGGCGTGTGATGTCTGCCGCTGGAAATGGAACTGCAGCAGAGTGGGGCATGATTGGCGCGGCACTCGCAGCGTTGTTTGTGCTGCTCGTGCTGAAAGAGTGGCTCGAAAACAAAAACATCCACGTGTTTTTCGACGAGCGGAAGATGAGCTTCAACGCCGTCGCAAGCAGAACGGGCGTAATGGCCCTGGGACTTGTGCTTGTTGGCATGCCCAAGGTACACGACCAGTTGGGTACCGGAACAGGAGATTATATTGCGTCTCTACAGGAAACGCGCCTGAATGCGCGAGATGCAGCCATCGAAGAGCGTGGATATTACGAAGGCCTGATGGATGGCGGAAGCTACACTTCGCAGTTATCATGGTCATCATCCAATAAACCGCCGGCACACTGGCGGCCGATTATGGAAAGCGATCTGGTTGAAGATGGCACGGGCGTGCTGATCTATCAGTTAAAGCCAAACATGAACAGCAGCTACAAAGACGCCGCGTTCACGACCAATTCAGCCGGCTTACGAGACAAAGAATACGCCATCGAAAAAGATTCCAGCACCCTGCGCATGGCGCTGCTGGGGGCTTCGTATGAGCAAGGTGCGGGTGTGAAGAACAACCAGACGTTTGAGGCGGTGCTTGAAGACAGCTTAAACGCAAAGGCAGCCGGCGAAGCATACGATGCCGTCGAAATCCTGAACTTTGCTGTGGGTGGGTATAGCCCCATACAAAATGTAAGCGTAGCGGCAGACAAAATGGTGCAGTTTGCGCCGGATGTTGCCTTTTACGCGATGTACTCAACAGAACAGCGCCGCATGCTGATGCAGATGGAAAACATCGTGCAACAGAACCGGACGCTGCCTTATCCCTTCCTGGCTGAACTCATTGAGAAATCAGGCGCAAAGCCCGAAATGACCAAGGATGAAATCAGGGCGCTGCTGGATCCATACGCTGAAGAAATGTTGGCGTGGAGTTTTGTGCAGATTGCTGAGACGTGCCGCGAAAATGGCATCGAGCCGATTGCCCTGATGATGCCAACCACAAGGGAATTAAAAGGCATTGAGCCCGAGTGGAAAGAGAAATTAGTAAAAATGACACAAGACGCCGGCTTCACACTCATCGACATGGAAGGCGCTTACGGTGATGTAAAAGAATTGGCCGTAGCCCTCGCCTCATATGATCAGCACCCCAACGTATTGGGCCACAGACTCCTCGCACGCCGGCTCAGTGAAGAAATGAAAAAACGCCCAAAGCTCTTCGAGTTGCGAGTGCCGAATGCCAATTGAGTTGCGAGTGCCGAATGCCGAGTGACGAATGTTTAAAAAAGTGATTAGTGATTAGCGATTGGTTTTTAGTGGTTAGTTGTTCAGTGTGCTGAAAAGCGAACTAACCACTAACCACCAATAACTAACCACTAAAAAATTATAGAATAATTTTTAAAAAAGTACGACCATGATTGATCAGGTAGGTGGTTCTTCCGCTCAGGCACTGCCGTTGCCGGGGAAGTTATCTGCATTCTTCGAAGGAACAAGTCTGCCCAAGTTTATAGCAGTTACGCTGCAACTTGGGCTCCTTATCTTGATTCTGGAGCACTTTAGCATCGAAGAAAGAAGCGGCTTACTGAACATCACGAAGCTCGTCTTTTTCGGATTTATCGTGCATGCCTGGCTGCCTATGCCCTGGCGCATGCCCTTCTTCTTCGGGCTCACGGTTGCGGCGATGGTGTTGGTTTTAGGGGCTATAAATGCCGCCTGGCTGGTAGGTATTTCGCTCGTCATGATTGGGCTGTGTCATTTACCTATTCCTCGATTGGCAAGGGGTGTGCTGGTTGCCATAGCCGGCGCCGGCCTTATGGCGATGCGGATGGCCTGGTTTACCACGGAATGGTCTGGCGTAATTATCGGGATTCTTGGCTCCATGTTCATGTTTCGCATCGTGCTCTATCTCTACGATATGCCGGGCGAGAAAAAGAAAGCCAACCTGTGGGAGCGGCTGTGCTACTTCTTCATGCTGCCTAATGTCATTTTTCCTTTTTATCCCATTGTAGATTACATCACGTACCGTCGTACGTATTACAACAAAGACGCGTACACCATCTACCAGAAAGGCGTGCTCTGGATGCTGCGCGGCGCCATTCACCTGCTCGTTTACCGGGTGGTGTATTACCACATGAGTCCTTCTGTAGATGATATCACGGGCCTCGGCGGTGTATTGTTATTTATCATTTCCAGCTACCTGCTGTATCTGCGGATCTCGGGCCTCTTCCACCTGATCGTAGGGATGTTGTGCCTCTTTGGATTTAACCTGCCAGAAACACACAAGCTGTACTTCCTGGCTTCAGGGTTCAACGATTACTGGCGGCGTATCAACATTTACTGGAAGGACTTCATGATGAAGATCTTCTTCTACCCCATCTACATGAAAACCCGTAACTGGGGGGCAACCACAGCACTTGTATTTAGTACGCTGCTCGTGTTCATCTTTACGTGGTTGCTACACTCATATCAGTGGTTCTGGCTGCAGGGCCGTTTCCCGATTCTTGAAGTAGATGCGGTGTACTGGGGTGTACTGGGTATCCTCGTTGCCATCAACTCTGTTTGGGAAACCAAGAAGGGTAACAAGAAAAAACTGTCGACGAACAAAAGCGGCTGGGACTACAAAGCGGCGGCCGGCTTATCTTTGCGCACAACGGCAACGTTCCTGTTTCTAAGCCTGATGTGGTCGTACTGGAGCAGCGAGTCGTCCAGCGAATGGTGGGCGATTATGTCGCAGGTCACCAATAGCGGCGCGCAAGAATTTATGTGGCTGGGGCTGGGGATCCTCGGACTCTTTGTAGGCATCTTCGCCTGGTTTGGTTTGGAAGACAACGGCTGGGGCATCACATTCGATGAGCACAAAGCCACCTTCGTAAAAACAGCGCTCTTTACCAGCATCGGGTTGCTTGCTGTGTATTCACTGGGGCAGCCACAGGTAAACGAAAAGTTTGGCGTAAAGTCCGCCTCATTCATCGCCTCACTGCAGGCAGATCGGATGAGTATTAAAGACGAACAGGTGCAGGAGCGCGGGTACTACGAGCAGTTGCTTGATTCACGCCCGCAGATGTCAGCGCTCTGGTCCTCCAACAACCAGCGGCCGGCAGACTGGAAAGGTATGGTACCGGCAGGTGTGGCCCGTTCAACGGATGACTTGTGGTACGAAGAGCTTTTCCCTGAAATCAAAACGGTATTTAAGCGCGCCCCGCTGACTACAAACCAGTGGCGGATGCGCGACCAGGATTATACGCTGGAGAAACCAGCAAACACCGTACGCATGGCCATGTTTGGCAAGTCGTACGAAATGGGCTGGGGGGTGCGCAACGACCAGGTGTTTGAGCAGGTTACAGAAGATCGACTCAATGCAGAGCTGTCGCCGCAAACCGGTCAGAACTACGAGATGCTGAACTTCTCTGTAGGTGGCTACACCGTAATCCAATACGTGTTGCTGGCAGAAGGCAAGCTCAAAGATTTCTCACCCGATGTACTGTTTGTTACCGCGCACGCCGGAGAAGGCAGCCGTGTGGTAGCCAATGTGTTGAAGTCATACGCCAAAGACGTCGAATTCCCGCCGGAGCTACAGCAGATCATCGACAAAGCCGGCATTGATAAAGACATGCCATACTCAGACCAAAAGCGCCGGCTCGACGAGTACGAAGAAGAATTTGTCCGCTGGGGCTACGAGCGCGTCCTGAAAGTCTGCGAAGAAGAAGGCATCCTGCCGATCTGGATCTACATCCCAAGGACGATGGATCACCTGGACAACGGCGAAGGCAGCAACATGAACGAAGACGAATACAAACGTTGGGCTGAAGTTGCTACAGAGATGGGCTTTAAAGAACAATGGTCGCTCATCGGCGCCTTCAACGAATACGAAGAAGTCTCCGAAATCCAACTCGCCGAGTGGGATACGCATCCCAATATTCTCGGGCACGAGCTGCTTGGCGATATGATGTATGAGGCGTTGGTCGCACGGCAAGACGTGCTTGAAACTGCAGAACAGTAAAATGTAAGATGTAGAACCGCAGAAGGTATGTTGATTGGTTTGCCATTGAGATCCCTCTGCGGTTCTGCTGTTTTATATTCTGCAGTTCTACATTCGTAGGGATTCATCTCAACGAATTCTCAACTCCCGCCGGCCTAACCTGCGTCCCTTTAATCTCCAGAACCTGATCACCCAGGGTTGTTCTAACAGAGTCAGCAAGGCCCGTTAAGTAGGCGACGATCTCCGGATTTTGTGCAGCCACGTTTTCTGATTCAGCGGTGTCGTTTGCGAGGTCATACAGTTCAAGTCCGGTCTTGGGATGGGTATAGGTGCCGGGCATACCGTCAGCGCCGGCCTGGTCTACTTTTCTGTAGGAATGGGGCAGGTGGAGTTTCCAGTTTTGGTAGCGAATGGCCTGAAGCTGTCTGGCGTAGTAGAAAAACAGGGCCTCGTGCGGCGTCTGTGCTTCCGGTGAGGTAAACAGTGGCCAGATGTTTTTGCCGTCGATGGGATGCTCGGGAAGCGTTGTCTGTGTGAGGCTGGCGATGGTTGGGAGCAGGTCGATGGTCATGGCATACGCATCGCTGTGGCCGGCTTCAGGAATGTTGCCGGGCCAACGAGCGATGAAAGGCACGCGAATGCCACATTCCCATGTTGAACCTTTCCTGCCACGTAGTCCACCACAATCGCCGCCATGGTTGCCGAATACTTTCCAGGGGCCATTGTCGGATGTAAAGACGACCAGTGTGTTGTCATCTATGCCGGCTTTTTTGACGGCGTTTAGCACCTCGCCTACCGACCAGTCGATTTCCTGAATTACATCGCCATATAAGCCTTGCTCGGAGGAGCCTGCAAAATCCTCAGAGGCGTAAATCGGCACATGTGGCATGCTGTCGGCATAGTACAGAAAGAAGGGCTGGCCGGCATTTGCCTCGATAAACGACACCGCTTCTTGTGTGTAGCGCCGGGTGATCAACGATTGATCTGGTTCTTCTTCAATGGTCTCAAGATCCCGAACCAAAGGCAACGGCGGC
>JBGCEN010000427.1:0-12874 GCA_045106435.1 Rhodothermales bacterium | reverse complement strand
CAAAACTGGCAGGCGTTGAGGCCTCCTGCGCAAGCGCGGGAGCCGTGGTCATGGGCCCCGCAAGCAAGGCAAGACCGAGGCCCGTGGCAAGAACGAATTGGCGCTGCATGATCTCTCCGTTTGTTCCAAAAGGATGACGCTGTGAACGTAATATGGGCGACATGCCTGCGGATATCCACCGCCCCGCGCCAATGATCATCAAGTTGTGAGCAGCCCCCCGCCGAGACTAGGGGTTGGCTGGCTTGGGTCAGGGGTTTTTCGGGGAATTTCATCCAATCCCTCTCCGCCCCCTTGCAAGGGTCCGAAACTGCCGCTATGTCCCGCCACCACAAAGACCCACCAAGCGCGGAGAGGTGCCGGAGTGGTCGAACGGGGCGGTCTCGAAAACCGTTGTGGGTGCAAGCCCACCCAGGGTTCGAATCCCTGTCTCTCCGCCATGACCAAACTCGACCAAATCTTGAAAGCTCATATTTTACGCGTAATTACCCGTTTAAAAGGTGTCTTGCGGGCCGTATGGGCCAATGGAACACCTCGAAATTGTTACACAATCTGCTACACAGCAGGGTCAAGGCGGGGTGCGTTATGTCTGTAATCAAGAGAGGCAATCAGCGGTGTCTGCGCCGTCGCGTGCCTACTGAGTTTCAGCAGGTCGAATCCCGCTCGGAGATATGGATCAGTCTGAAGACAGATCCTAAGCGGCTTGTAACGAGCAATTTGCCGGATGCTATGCTCGGAGCCCTGAAAACTGGTGGAGGCCGCGCAAGTAAGCAACACCAATTTTTATAGGCATATTGGATTCCAACTGTGCGTGCGGCATAAGGGACGATGCGGCCCCGATTTCATTCGGGTTGGACAAGCTTTACGGAAGGGCAGTTCGTGAATAGACATCTGGCAACTGATAAACGCAAGCCATTTGCGTCAATCAGTTCTTTTTTGGCGCTTTTTTTGATAATTTCGGCTGCATACTTCTCGCTTACCTTACAATTTGATCACTGGGACGGCGTTATTTATGACTACGCAGTCATTACCGGTGACTTTGCTGGCGTTCATGAGATGCATTTGCAGGCTGGAGGATTTGTACAGGGAACGCTATTTGGAGCCATCGATGTCCTGACATCATCTTTTGGGTGGGAAATTTGGCAAGGTTATCGCGCCTTGTGCCTTGCGATATTTGGTTTGAGCTTGTTCCTGACAATGCGCACTCTGGCGGAAGACACCTCGCCATTTCCTCCTCTGTTCTTGGCAAGTGCTCTGATCCCCTTGGCAGCAATCGCCACCTCATCAATGGTGGCGACAGTTTACCTGTTTATCGGTCTGGGTCTTATCGGCGCCGTCATTGTCTCCCAACGCGGTTTACCAGCTAAAATAATTGGCGTCTTATTAGTATATTTTGGGATGCAGGTGGTTCATATCGCGCCAGCCTTATTGGGACTATGTGCATTACTGTTTGTGATAAGCAGAGGTCGGTCATTCGGGGGCGACTTGCCTTGGAAATCTCTTATTTTTCAATTGCTTGTATTAATTGCAGCACTCCTTGCGGCGTTTTTCTTGGGGCGCCTAATGTTTCCGTCCAGTGTGCTCTACGCAAGTTACGGCGACTTGAACACGCCCAGTGTGCTTGATGTTGTCTTTGAGGTCATAAAACAATCAATAAAGATCGCAATGCCTTTGGGTATTGTTACACTCCTTATGTTCCCCGCAATGGCAATCGCAATCCATTCCTCACGGGCTTTCGTCGCAATCGGGGCAAGGGCGGCGGTTATCATCATCGGGCTCCTTTTTGTTGCTATTCTCAATTCGGTTCCTTTTGCGATGACCGGAAGGTCGGTTCCTTTGATACTCACGATAACAAGCAGTGGCGCAGCTCTCGAAGACTTTCGGTATATGATCTTAGGCTTTGCATTGGCACAAATTGCGTTTGGGTTGCTACTGCAATATGTTGTCAGATACTGTGGGCGTGCGTTGCCTATTTATTTTCTCGCCTGCACTCCTTTCTTTTTGGGAACACTGTTGTTCTTTTGGAGTTGGGGGGAAATGCGCGCATTGGATCGTTCAAAAGCTCAGATAGTCAGCCATTGGGGTGCAGTGTTAGCTGCCGGGGATTGGACCACATCAAGTGCGTGCGAGTTACCGGAAGACGATCCAGTCTCTCAAGCCAGTGAATCATCGCGGTACAGTTTCAGACCGTACGATCTAAATTATCTGTTTTTCGAGGCCTCCGGCCAGGCAAGTCACTTCGTATGTTCAGGCGCCTGCGACGCAGGGGACCTGCTTACCCTTGCAAGGACTATTTGCGTCTCTCCACACGCGGAAACGACCTACCTGTTCTCAGATACCACCTGCGATAACGTGATTGACCAGATTACGAACGATGTGGAAGGGAGCCGCCGCGTTCAGGTTTGCTACTAGTCCCAACCATATCTATCTTTTGGAGATTGGCTCATTTACCCTTATGCCGTATCAAGGTACTCACTCGAAATCTTTCCTAATGAAGTAGATTGGCCTTGTTTTACTTGCTCATCATAATCGCAGTCGCTGCCATGGTCTCGGCCCAGATATTGGTCAAGGCACAGTTCAATTTCATAAAAACTGCCGAACTTACCTTGATTGAGACTTTTGTCGTCGGCCTTCGCAACCCACTGCTTTGGCTTGCCTTTGCCCTCTTGGGCTTTGCCGCCGTGTTATGGTACCTATGCATTAGCAGATTGCCCCTGAGCGTTGCGTTTTTCTTTGCCGCTCTGGCCTATCCGATGATCCTACTCGGAAGTTTCGTATTTCTTGGCGAAAGCTTTGGCCTGAAGCAGGTCATCGGCTGTGGCTTTATTGTTCTTGGCGTGTTGATGGTCGCTGTCCCACAGGCAGCGTAGGGGGGGATAGTTTCTTCACATGATCCCGCTGCGAAAAAATTCTATGCAATAAAAGGCGACCTATGAAAGAAAAATCTATGCCAATCGAGAATCTAAAAATCGAAAAATTCGAGGAATTTCTTAGCGAACACAATACTCCCATGTTTCGGGAAAGCGTTGAACGCGCGACAGGCTGGCCCCGAGAAGAAGTAAATCGCCAGTTTGCTGTCTACTTTAATGAAATGAGCTTTGGTTTCAAATTTGTCCTGGAAAATATCGTCCATTCAGATCGCACAATTCTTGAGGTTGGTGCGGGGCTAGGTTTTTTATCGCTATTTCTGGCAAAGGCAGGGTATCGCGTGATTGCCATTGAACCAAGCGCCGAAGGTTTCCCCTTATTTCGCCACACTTTGGATTACACGGCAAATATTGCGCAAAAAGAGGGCCTGGAAATTCGTTTTCTGCCGATCGGCGCGGAAGCCTTGGCTTCACATGGCGTGTCAGGCATTGATTTTGCCTATTCTGTAAACGTTGTTGAACATATCGAAAAACTTGACGAGGCATTTGCGGCGGTGATTGCCGCGCTAAGACCAACTGGGCGTTGGTGCAATTCCTGCCCAAACTATTCTATCCCCTATGAACCACATTTTGGCATCCCCTTGGTGCCATTTTTCCCAAGCCTCTCACGCAGAATTTTCTTTCGGAAAGTCCAAAAAGATATGGAACTTTGGCGTTCGTTGAATTTTGTGACGGCCTCGAGGGTACGTTCCTTGTCTGACAGATATGATGCAGACGCGACCTTCGAGAAGGCCGTTATGTGGAATAGCATGCGCCGCTTTATTGATGACCCAGGGTTCGCCGCCAGACATAAATCGGGAATTGTCGGGAAGATTTTTTCGGTTCTGACTACGACGAAAACCATCGACTTCCTTAAGTTCCTACCGCCAAATATGGCGACACCGATGCATTTTACTGTCCGCCCGCGGGCTGGAGGAACACCAAAAACATGAGTGAACGTACATCAGGTTTATACAGATTGATTACACATCCGAAGTTTTACAGCGACTTTCAGGATATTTTGGGGGCAAATCAATCGCGCCAACGTATCAAAGACCTTTATTTTCCAGACCTCACTGGGCAGGCGGTACTGGAAGTTGGCTGTGGCCCGGCGACAGGCGTCCCATTCATGAAATCCTGCGAAAGCTACTTGGGCCTGGACTGGAATGCGACCCATATCGGCGCGGCTAGGTCACTTTTTCCTGATCCCAAGTATCAATTCGAAGTTGCTAATGTCGCAGATCCAAACGCAATGGCAGGTAGGACATTTGATCGAGCTTTTGCATTCGGATTGTTACATCATCTCGACGATGCGGAAGCAATTTCTCTCCTGTCCGGAATAGCGCGAGTACTCCGCCCCAATGGAACCTTGCTCGTCGGAGAGCCCATTTTTCACCAGAACCAACACCCGTTTGCGCGGTTTATGAAGCACTGCGACAGTGGCCGTAACATTCGTACGCGTGAAGGCTACATGGACCTATTTGAAACCTGCCTAGTCCATACTGAGTTTCGACTGCACACGGATCTGCTACGAGTCCCCTATTCACACGGCTTCTTCCTCAGCAGCGGCAAAAAAGACGTAGCATAGTGGCATAGCGGGCAACGAGTTTTTCACCAAGGCGGGCTGTCAATCCTTCCACCGATACGACTGCCCTTGTAAAGGTTATCGAAAAAGTAAGGCGAGAAACCAGCCCTTCTCATTTCGTGTGCGGTCGCGTCTATATCATAAGCGATGCGATGCAACGTAAAGTTGCAACCGTCCCAAAGGGCGAATGCCGCCCTTGGGTCACCGTCTCGAGGTTGTCCCACTGAGCCCGGGTTGCAATAAGTCTTTGTTTCTCCCTGCCAAACGTACTGCACGTGGCTATGACCTGAAGCGAAACAGGTTTCCAGAAAACTTGAAAAATAGTCATTGCTGGGGCTCATATATTCCTCAAGTGGGTCCCGCCATCCGGCATGGACCATATTCATTCCGGATCTCACCAAGACTTTCGGCAAGACCTTTAACCATGCAAGGGTGTCAGGCTGTAATTGGCTACGCTGATAATCGAGACATTGATTGGCACTGTTCGAACGATCACATGCTCTTCCTGTCGATAGGTAAAAGTCATGATTTCCCATCAACGATGCAATGTTGCGCGACTTTAATTCAGCAACGCATTCGTCAACTTGCGCATAGTAACCCGCAACATCGCCTAGGCAGATGATCTCCTCAGCTCCCAGCGCATCGATTTCAGCAAGAACAGACCGAAGCGCTGGAAAATTCCCATGGATATCAGAAATGAGTGCGATCATCATAAGTCACGATATCTTCAATATAGCGAATTGCGCAACCGCTCCGCAAAAGCGGCTGATTTATGAAACGCCCATGGAGGAAATACTCAAGGCACATCATCGCCTCATTAAATCCAAACGCCGCTCTCAGGGATGTCGCGGAAGAAATACGCGGATTGATCTCCAGAATATAGGCATCATCACCTTCTACTCTAAACTGAAAATTGGTTGGACCGTGTGCACTGAAGGCCGCAGAAAGTGCCCCAATAGTCTCGGAAAACGGGTCACTGTTAACCAGTGTTGCTCTCAAGGTTGACCCATCGGGCGCTAAATGCCGTTTCATTGCTACTGTGGCGCACACTTCACCGTGAATGCAAAAGGCCGACACAGTATATTCATCCTCTTCCGTGCCTACGATACGTTGAGCTAAGTATTTTTTTCCCATGCCATGGGCATAAGGGCTAAAATCCTTAGATGATGCAATTTTTACAATTCCTTTAGAGGCGTATCCCTTTCTAGGTTTGAGTAGGAAAGTACTTCCCAGTGATCCACGTAGGGTTTCAAAGTCCCCATCAGTTGCCGTTGTAATTCGCGCTGGGCTCTCCAAATCTACAAGGGCTTGATCAAACGCGAGTTTATCAGTGCTCAGGCGGATCAGGTCTGGGCTATTGAGAGCAAGAACCGCATCAAAGTCTTTTCCATCTGTCACCGCATCTGCAAGCCAAGACACATCTTGCTCAATACACGGGATTACAAGATCAATGCCATGTGTTGAGATAATGTCCTTTAACCAAACCTCATATTCCGGGCTGGATGTCATCGGCGCCCGGACAAAAACATCGGCAAAATGCTGTCCGGCTGCATGCGGCTGAACATCTGTCGCTATTGTCTTCACACCCGCTATTCCCATCAGGCTTCGCAACACACCATAGCCGATGATTGCGCCGGTTCCTGTCACAAGAACGGTAGTCACGAAGCGGTTGCCTCGAATAGAAGCGCTGCTGAAAGCTCGGGATAATCACGGCCCACTACACACATCCCATTGAGAACATCGTTGCTCAAATCGAGTGATTTCAACTGTCCAGTTGTAAAAGGCTTCAGAAAAATACCTTCCGAGGCAGTTACGGTGTAGCCGCACCTTACCATAAGTGCCTGTAGAGTATCTCTCGTAAAGAGTCGTTGATGCCCTAATGCCTTGTCGCCCGCCCCCATTTCCATGATGTCAGGAAGAAGACCGGACTCATGTCCAAACCGCCGATGAAGCGACTCTGCATTCGGCACAGCAACGACGACGCGACCGTTTTCCGATAAATAATTACGGTATCTTCTCAGGATAAATTCGGGCTCCTCGACATGTTCGAGGACAAAGCCCATTACAATCACATCGAATTTCCCAGAAGGTTCAAAGTCTTCGAAAAAGCCCTCATGCAGAATAGCGTTCGACTCCGAATATTTCGATCTAAAGCTTTCGATAACCGCTCCGGATCCTTCGATAACCTCATAGTGCTCAAAGTGCTCGGCAAAACGATGGCAGGTAAACCCATGACCAACCCCAAGTTCAAGAACGCGTGAAGTGGACGGTGTTTCCGCAATAATGCGAGTAGGATACCAATTCAGTATGATAGCGTTATCGAATGCAAACTCGAAATCGTCTGAATAGGCCTCAAGATAATCATCAAGCTGTATATTCATTGCCTACTCCGAGTTATGGAGCGCACTACGTATTGCGGGCGATCCTTCACCTCCTGAAAAACCTTGGCGATATACTGACCGACAACACCAATCCCGAGCATGATGCTCCCTCCCAAAAACCAAATCGAAAACATGATCGAGGTAAAGCCACTCAAGATCGTGTCTGGAAAAAACGCGCGTTGCGCCACCAGCGTTAACCCGTAGACAAGAGAACCAACCCAAATCAAGGCACCCGCTGCAAAAAACAGCGTCAACGGTGCCGCGGTAAAAGACGTCATCGAGTCTACGGCCTGGCGCAGCTTACGCGTCAAGCCATAGGTGGATTTAGTGTCCACCGTTCGTGGCGTCTTCACGAGCTGGAGTGGATGCTGCCGGTAACCCACCCATGGGAAAAGGCCACCTAAGTACAAAACGCGATCCCGCACAGACAACAAGCTGTCAAGATAAGCCCGCGACATCAGGCGGCATGTCATCTGGTTTTCAGGAATGTTGATTCCCGCGCCAGCATTTAGCAACGACCAGAAAATCCGTCCTAAGAGGTTATCAAATCTCCGCCCCGTGCGACGTTCCTGAACACCATAGACCACATCATGGTTTCCTTTGGTGGCCGCACTCCAGAATTCAGGCAGCCATTCCGGTTGTTCTTCAAGGTCGCTATCAGTCAAATACACCCATTCGCCCCTGGCGGCTTCAAGCCCAGCCATAATCGCTGCGTGATGTCCGAAGTTCCGACTGAGGTCAACTAGTACGAAGCGAGGATCCGCCGCACAAATAGCCTTCACGATTGCAGCGCTTTCGTCCGGTGATCCGTCATTGACCAACACAACCTCAAAATCCGAAGTGATCTTTTCAGCCGCGTCAACAACGCGTTGACGGAACTCGGGAATGAAGCGCTCCGATTTAAACATCGTTGCGACAATAGATAGTTCTATTTGCGGAAGTTCACGGGTCATTCGAATAATCCTCTTGCCGGCAGCTTCGCAATCGCTTCGATAATCGACATGCGCGGATGAAAGCCATCGCCTGCCTGAGGATAACTCGGATAATTGGGATAGCTCATCCAGTCAACGGCAATGCCTGCCTTTTGGAATTGATCAATATCCAGATAGTTTTGCGCTGCAGGTCCGGTCAAGTACCGTGAAGCCTCAAGGTGTTGGCATATTGAAACCAGTCGACCAGTTCGGTCCCCACTACAAGGTATGTCCGCTGCACTATGGAGAACGGTATCAATTTGCAGTATCGACATCAGGCCCTCAATAAAAAACCTATTGACTTCACTCAATAATTCCATGTCTCCAGCAGTATCATACCACTGGACGAGGCGTTGCACGAGGTGCTCACGGAAAAACGGAGAGCGTCCAAGCTCCGCTTGCAATGTGCCGAGATGACGCTTCGACCAACGCTTGTCCGAAATTCGGGTCTCAGCAATAGACTGCCCGAATTTGCTTGATGTGACAGTTGGCAGTGTCAACCAAATGGGGCCATTGCGCCCCATGATACGGTTTCTGTTTCTCCAGTCACCTTTTGTAAACTGCGCAGTGTCATAGAACACAAAATGGTCAGCCCGCCGAATAAGGTCAAAATAACCGCGCCAAGGTAAGTAATTCGACTGAAGTATCACGACGATGCTCACGGAACGCTCACTCTCAACTTGGCGATTTCCACGTCACCATGCACACAGCAAAGGTGCAACTTTCTTGCGGAGGACATCAATGATGTGATCCTGCTGATCTTGCGGCATGTTTGGGTAAAATGGAAGCGTAAGTGTTTTTCTTCCCCATTGAACAGCGATAGGGCAAGCACTAAGGCTCTCTGGGTACTGACTTCCATAGTAGGTTAGGTCGGGCAGCGCCCGATAATTAACCGTCACCGGGACCCCTGCCCCATTCAAAACGTCAATGCACTGATCCCGCTTTTTTGCAGGCACCCCGATTGCAAACAGATGCCACGCATGAACACATCCCTGAATGCGGGCCGGTGTTTCGATAGCAATATCAGCTATAGCGTCTAGGTAACGCCGCGCTACCGCTTCGCGGACAGGCAAGAATTCATCTATATTTTCGATCTGACGCGGCAAAAGCGCGGCAAGAATATCTGGCAGATTCCCTTTTGTGCCCAGTCGGTTCATATCCCAGTGATTATACCGCCCACCTGAGAAACGATCCGCCGCGATTGCACTCATCCCGTGAAGCCGTGTTTCTCTAAGACGCTGCTGAAGCTCGGCATCTTTTAGGATAACGGCCCCACCTTCCCCACAAGTCACGTTCTTTGTCGCATAGAACGAGAATACTGCGGCATCTGAATGCTTCCCTGGGCGATACCCGTCCCGCTGACCTTCGAAACAATGGGCACAATCCTCAACAAGATAAACCTTTTGACCTGGAGCACTTGCCCTATCAATCGCATGCCGCATACCCGCAACATCAACCATTTGACCATAAAGATGCACAGGAATAACGACCCGTGTATTTGGCGTCACAGCTTGCGCTACTGCGTCGGGGGATAATAGAAATGTGTCAGGATCAACATCTACCAATACGATCTTTGCACCTGTCAGTTCGACGATATTGGCACTGGCGATAAATGTCATAGCGGGCACAATGACTTCGTCACCTGGCTTGAGATCTAGCGCCAGCATTAACGCGAAGGCACCATTGGTCCAACTATTGAAAAGCAATGCATAGGGCACGCCGAAATAGTCAACCAACTGCGCTTCGACACCAGCGCCGACCTTGCCTGTTGTCAAAAAAGGGGTCGCCAAGACATCAGCGATTGAATCTGCATCAGAGCGCCGAAGGCGATGCTGATAAAAATCAACTTTCATAGTGCTTGCGACCTCTAATTCTTAAATTCACGCGAACCGTGTTGGATCGAAACTCTCAACGGCTTTTCTCAGTTCTTCGAAAAAGTTCCGGCGCGCAGACCAACCCAAGGCCGTTACGTCGGAGTCGTCAAGGCTATAGCGAACATCTTGTCCTGATCGGTCGCCTACGGGACGCCAAGCTTGATCATGCGCTACGCCTAGCCGGTCAGCAATAGCCCTCAGCACCTCGATATTCTGCAGTTCAATATTGCCACCAACATTGTATATTTTCTGACGTTCACCTTTTTCGATGACCGTCATGACCGCGTCAACTGTATCCTCGGCATGAAGCCAAGTTCTGATATAGCTTCCATCGCCGTGCATCAGGGCTGGAAGTCCACGCTTCATCCGCCAGACACTCTTGGGAATCAACTTTTCCGGATACTGATGTTCACCATAATTATTGGTCGGGCGAATGATGTTCCAAGCAACATCATATGTACGGCCCCAGCTCTTGACCAACATATCAGCTGCGGCCTTCGTCGCGGAATATGGATTCGACGGGACAAGCACATCCGATACTTGGTGGGCGCCCTTGGTTATATCTCCATAAACTTCATCTGTAGATATTTGAATAAATAAGGGACGTTCAGCAGAATGCTTGGCACGTACCAACTCTAGCAAATTCTGCACGCCCAGAAAATTCGTCTCGCAGAACCGACGGTTGGACGTAATGGCGTTGTCCACATGACTTTCAGCCGCAAAGTTTATCAGATAGTCACACTCGGGCAGTATGTCGACTGTCTGAATATCTACCCTGAGGTGCTTATAGTTCGAGTGCTCCTCAAACTCCTCCTTGGCCTTCAGGTCCGCAGCATAGCTGACAAGGTCGAAGTTGCGTATTGAGCAGCCCAAATCCAGCGCGCGACGCACAAAGTGTTTCCCAATGAAGCCAAGGCCCCCAGTCACCACAATCAAGCTTGAACTGTCCATCCACTGACCCTGCCCCAAGTGCTTTCAATCCAAACCTTTTAGGCAAAGCGTCCTTACTAGGCAAGGCAATACCACCCAAATAGTTGCCTAGGTCAAAGGAGCCGCTTCTCGAACTTCGGTCACTGACGTAATGTACGGCTTGTTGCTTCCTGATCTTCAACTAACCAGATATTTGAGATGCCGAAGCCGGAGTGCCCCCCCTGATCAAGGCCGCTCGGCGCCCACGCAGACCGGCCCTGACCCGCCAAGCGTGACCATCAGGCAAATTGTGAAGCAGTCACGGTTTGGCGGCAAATGCTCAAAAGCTCACTTTGCGCAGCCGTGGCAAGCCAGTCCCTGCGCCGTGTCAGGCCGATTGGCCGATCGGGCCAGTCCATCTCCAGATCCAGCGCCGTGATCTAACCAGTCGCGATCTCGACCGCCGCCTGACCGGATGACACACAGCCCAGATGCAAATTGTCTTGAAGCAATCCCCGCATCAGCAGAATTGATCCAGTTTCGATCAAGGCCACATGGTCAAGCCGGCTGGCAATGCGCTGCTCAAACTGTTCCCGTGCGGGGCACCCTTTCGGGCGACAGTCCATGGAAATCCTGACAGATCATCGACCGAAACCGCTTTGCGCCCCGCGAGCGGATGGTCGACACCCGACACGACTCAGAGGCTGTCTTTGAACTATGGTTCCTGAACGACATCGTCGCTTGGTGACGGGTCACGCATTACGCCGATCATGAAGTCAATATCCCCGCGCCGCAGGCCGCCGAGTAGTTCGGCATAGGCACCATCACAGATTGTGATCTGCTGGCGCGGAAGGTCGGACCGAAACCGCACCAATGCCCGTGGCAACAGAACAGAGCGCGACAAAGGCAAGGCGCCAACGACAATCGGGCGGCTCGTTTGGCCATCCAGTTCCGACAGGTCCGATACCGCCTGATCCAGTTCCGCAAGCTCCAGCCGCGTGGCCTGCCCGAGGGCTTTGGTCGCGCGGGTCGGCAGGAGGCCTTGGCGAGACCGCTCGAAGAGTTTCCGGCCCGCCTCGGATTCCAGATGGGCACTAGCACGATGCACGCTCGGTTGCGCCAGCCCGAGATTTCGGGCTGGCGAGGAAAAGCTGCGCGCCTCGATGGCGGATAGAAGCGCCGTGAGTTTGGACACCGATGCCGTCAGCACCAGCCGCGGCTCCACAAGGGCCAGTGCGGGGTCCAGCCACGACATCGCGCGTACCACGCGGCGCAGCATGATCGCCCCCCCCGAGCTGTCGGAATGACACCCCGAGCACCGCACTGGAACAGCCCCTGCCCTCGCCTCTGATTGGGAGCCCGTGAAATGGACCGAAACGGACCGCAAGAAGGGTCAGGCATGGGGGCTGAAAACGATTGACACCTTCCACACACATGGCACTCCCCCAGCCCAAAGAACGAATGATATGCACAAAGTCATCCAGAGCATTCCCCGCGCCGATCGCAGCGTCATCGAGGCCCTTGGCGCGGCAGGTGTGGCCACTGTCCACGAAGCGCAGGGGCGCATCGGCTGCTTCGCATCCTATTTGCGCCCGATCTATAGCGGCGCGCGGGTTCCTCACCCGGTCATTCGTCCAGACGTATTCCCTCACATATAGGGAGGTCTGCTTGAATCTGTCCTTGAACCGCAACCGCACCGACCGGGCCGTTTCATCCAGCACCCCAGTTTCCCGTAGAGCATTCCGTATGTCTTTGACGATCTTCTCGCCAGGGCTCTTCGTTGCCTTTCTCATCGTCCACTCCTTGGTGGTTTCGATCAGCAACAAACCCGCTCTCAGTAAATGAACCTATTTGGTCCCATAGGCGCTGACGTCAGACACGCTGGAACCAGTTGCTCCGAAAAATCGCATTATTCCAATGCGGGCAGTTGCCCAATCTAGATGACGCCGTGCCGCTGCCTGCCAGGTCGGGGATTTGAAACATTGCGTGTTAAAAATCCTAGGTTTTAGGCCGTTTTATCAACAGGCTACGTTCTGGTAGTTTAATGAGTGTGAGAATGACAATTTTTAGAACCCTGCATTTGTTCCGAACCCATCTCATTGTTTTCCTTGCGATTGCGACGCTTCCTGCATTGTCCAATGCGCAGGATCGGCAATACCAGTTGCTTGGGGTCAATGAATACGAGGCGGCCGATCTGCTGCAATACGCGGCCCATGCCGCGATCGATCAAGGCGACATCAGCGGCACCTTT
>JBGCEN010000426.1:0-4114 GCA_045106435.1 Rhodothermales bacterium | reverse complement strand
ACGTTGCCCGGACATAGATAACAGCCCGCATCATAACTGGGTCGTTGTACTGTGTCAGGTTCTTCCAGATGCCCGCTCCACGGCCGCTTGCTTCGATGTGGCGATACAAGTATCCATTCTCCTGTCAATGGATTATAGCGGCGATGGACGTGTTCTGAAAGGTCAAGCATTTCTTAGTTGTCAGTAAGCAGTGGTCAGTAGTAAGCTTGCCGGCGAGGCAAACCTTCTCCTCTATAATCTGATCACAGACAACTATTGACTGAAAACTGATTACTTACAACTGATCACTTCAATCTACCGCGTGGAAAAACGATAAATGGTTGTAGTCTCGTACGTTTCACCCGGATTCAGCTGTGCTGAAGGATAATCTGGTTGATTGGGGGTATCCGGATAACGCTGGGTTTCGAGACAAAAACCAGAACGGGAAGCATAGGTAATAGTACCTCGGCCAACAAAATTACCATTCAGGTGATTTCCGGTATATAACTGCACACCCGGCTCATTTGTCAACACCTCCATAAACCGGCCCGTACTTTCTTCGAATACCTCAGCGGCCAGGTTTAAAGCGCCCTCTTCTCCATTGATAACATACGTATGGTCATAGCCAAAGCCATACGCCAATTGCTCATGGTCTCCTTCGATCCGCGCACCAAGCGCCGTAGATGTACGAAAATCAAAGGGCGTCCCTTCAACATCTGCTAACGGACCCAACGGAATATTGCCGGCATCTGTGGGGATATACTGATCAGCCACAATGCGCATTTTATGATCCAGCATTGAGCTTGCGCCGCCATCTTTCAGATTGAAGTAAGAGTGATTCGTCAGATTAACAACTGTAGACTTATCGGTAGTGGCCTCATAGTCAATCTGTATGGCATTCGCCGGCGTCAATGTATACGTCACTTTTGATGTGAGCGTACCCGGATACCCTTCTTCTCCATCTGGACTCACATAGCTCAATACTACACCCACGCCCGATTCATTCTGAAACGATTCGGCAGCCCATAATTTCTTGTCAAACCCTTCTGTACCTCCGTGTAAGTGGTTTTCGCCGTTATTTACAGCAAGTGTATACGTCTCGTCTCCAATCGAGAAACTCCCTTTAGCAATCCTATTGGCATAGCGCCCTGCGATTACGCCAAAGAACGGATTGCCGGCTACGTATTCTTCCACGCTGTCATATCCAAGCACAACCTCTCCCATCACTCCATTTTTGTCAGGCACAACAATCGAAGTAATCGCACCACCATAATTGGTAATTTTAACAACCATACCCGTCGCGTTTGTAAGCGTAAACAACGTGGCTTCGCGCCCATCGGGTAAGTTGCCAAATGGCATCTCGGATATCGTTGAATTAGATGTGGGTGACATTTCGTCCGGGGGTTGGCAACTTGAACAAACGAACAGTACAACTAATGATAAATAGCTAAATGCCCTGACCTGAGTTTTCATAGGAATACATACACTGGTTTATGATCAGGCCAGTTTAAGACTTTGAAAGGAAAGGTGCTAGGGGGAGTGGTTAGTCTTTAGTGGTTAGTTTTTAGTGGTTTGTTCATTAACAGACAGCCATGAAGATAACTTCGAGACAGAGCATCATTCTTTGAGATACCAGTCAATCTCCAATAAAACCAAACTAACCACCAACCACTAAAAACTACCCACTAAGAATTAACCACTTCCTTAAGCGAATCAAGCGTCCACGGCATCAATTCCGAAATCGTAGGATGCACCAGCACAGATTTCCGGTATTGTTTGTAGGTGATGCCGTTGTTCATAAGGGGAGTAAACATATTGATAATCTCGTCCCCTCCCGGGCCCAGAATAGACACACCCAGTATAAGATCAGTATCAGCATCAACAAGGATCTTCGCAAAACCCTGCGTTTCCCCCATCTCCTTTGCCCGGCTAATTTTAGACATCGGGCGGACAGCCTTTAGCACGTTATATCCTTGTGCAATCGCCTGAGTCTCTGTTAATCCTACCCTTCCCAGGGCTGGATCAATAAACAGCCCGTAGGTCACAATGCGATCAGACAGTTTGCGCGACCCGCCGCGTGATAAATCGAGTACAATTTCTGCGTCGTTTACAGAAGTATGCGTAAAGGCTCCATGCCCATTCACATCGCCCAGGGCAAATACATTCGCTGCACTTGTGCGGCAATAATCATCCACCTGAATAAATCCACGGTCATTTAATTCGATACCAGCCGCATCTAATCCAAGGCCGCTGACGGCCGGCGTTCTGCCTATCCCGAATAACAAATGTGACCCTTCAAAAGAGCGCCCACCTTCCTTGTCTTCAAAAACCCGAATGCCTCCAGACGGCATCTGCTCTACACAACAGGCAGATACACCCGTTTCGATGTTGATCCCCTCGTTCGTCAGTATTTCGGTGACGGCTGCAGAAACGTCCTCATCTTCGCGCTTGATCAATCGGTCTCCGTGCTCAACAACCGTAACCTGCGAACCAAAACGTCGAAATACCTGCCCAAACTCCAATCCGATGTAGCTTCCACCCATAATAACCAGGTGCTCGGGAAGCGCCTCCAATTCAAGTAGCCGGCCGCTATCCAGCCAGGGTACATCTTCAATGCCTTTAAGGCCGGCAACGCGGGCGCGCGTACCAACATTGATGTAGATCTTCTTCCCTTCAATTACTTCATCGCCCACCTTAATTTGCCGGGGTCCGACAAATTGCCCCCATCCGCGCAACAAGGTGATTTGCTCCTGCGAAGTGATCCATCCTTCCAACCCATTTTTACTTCCATTACGGACGGCATTCATCCGCGCCATAACCTCCGGGAAATTGACCTGTAGAGTGTCGGTGTGAATGCCATACTCAGGGCCCCGCCGAACCATATGGGCCACTCTTGCACTCGCAACCAGCGTTTTGGTCGGCGTACAACCAACATTCACACACGACCCGCCGATTTTACCGCCTTCTATAATCGCTATTGAATCGTCTCCCGCCAACAATCCGCCGAGCAAAGTACCTGTCGCCTGCCCTGTACCTAAAATGATGTGATCAAACACCCGCATTTATTTTCCCGAATAAGAGTTATGAATTCAAAATATATTGTAAAGGCATTTTCGATATTTGACAGAACCAAAATGTCCCTCAGTGCTCTAACTTGTGATAAGTAGTATCGGGACGATTCCGTAAAAGCGATAAACGCATGCTTCTTTATTGTATTTCACACCTGTTTTATTACAAAATGTCATATAAAAAATATCGCGCTTTAATCTTTCAATTGATTCTCTGTTGTTTGCTCGTTCAAGCGCATGCGCAAAGCACAACAGCAGAGTACACCGTCACTTTTGAGAGTACCTGGAGTGCGGCGACACATCCTGCCGGCTTCCCCGGCAATCCGCACTTTTCAGGACTTATCGGTGCTACCCACGACTCAACCGTGACGTTTTGGAGCCCCGCTGAACTTGCTTCAACTGGAATAGAAAGTATGGCAGAGACAGGTAGCAAATCATCGCTCTTGTCCGCCGTAAACAATGCGATTGATTTCGGGAATGCTGAGCACCTCCTTTCAGGCGGTGGCATTGGCGTCTCCCCCGGAAGAGTCACGTTAAGCTTTAATATCTCTGACCAGTTCCCCCTCGTGTCGCTGGTGTCTATGCTGGCACCCAGTCCAGATTGGTTTGTAGGCGTGCATGATCTGAATCTGTACGAAAATAACACGTGGATCGACGAACTGGTTGTTGATCTGTTTGTGTACGACGCTGGCACAGACTCTGGAACAGACTATACATCTCCCAATGCGGACACGCAGCCGGCTGAAAACATCTTTCAAATAAACACAGCCCCCTTTCTCAACAATGATGTTGTGGCGCCAGTGGCTACGTTTACCTTCAACCTCGTTGCTGCGGTTGGTCAGGAAAAGTCGCCAGAACTTCCTGACGAAATGACCATCAGTCCCGCATACCCCAATCCATTTTCAACACAGACGCAGTTTATCGTCCGTATAGCCCAGACGGAGCAGATTGACATTAAAGTATTTGACCTGCTAGGACGCGAGGTAGACACCCTCTTTGACGGAACGCTAATCGCTGGCAACAATCACCAATTTTCCTTCAACGCAAAACACCTGCCAGCGGGGCAA
>JBGCEN010000425.1:0-7419 GCA_045106435.1 Rhodothermales bacterium | reverse complement strand
TGGATTAGGAGTCGGTGAGTCGGTGAGTCGGTGAGTCGGTGAGTCGGTGAGTCGGTGAGTCGGTGAGTCGGTGAGTCGGTGAGTCGGTGAGAGACATTAAAAAAGCCTCATCCTGTTTAAAGGATGAGGCTTTTTTTAATTACAACTTTTGATACAAATCAAGCATCAAGGTCCCAACCCCTTCAATATTGGAAATTCCTTGTTCGACATTGGAAATTCGAGTCATTGCCGAGCAGGCAATGACGAATCAGGCAATGACGAATCAGGATTGTGGCGGAATGGCTCGTTCGCGATTGGCACGTCGCATGAGCACCTCCTGGAAGCCAGAATCACGCTCTGCTTCATTGGGTTCATATTGCGCGTAAGAGCCTTCAGCGTCCAGCACCCATGCAGAGCGGCGGTCTTTCAGCGCTGCTCTTAGTGTTGAAATCAATCGTTCTTTGATCTTTACGTCCTCTACTGCTGTAACTGCCTCAACGCGATCATCCAGATTCCTCCGCTGCCAATCAGCGCTGCCTATAAACACTTTCGGTTTACCGTTCTGGTAGAAATAATAGATCCGGCTGTGCTCAAGGAAACGGCCAATAATGCTAACAACTTTGATGTTTTCAGATATTTTGGGCAATCCAGGGCGTAATCGGCAATGGCCGCGCACAATCAATTCGATCTTGACGCCGGCTTGTGAGGCCCTGTATAACTCTTGAATCATCTCGACATCATCCAGCGCATTCATTTGCGCCACCACGTGGCCATTGCCATGCAGCTTCTGGTTTTCCATTTCCTGCTGGATCAGCGAAATGAATGCCTTGCGCATTGTACGAGGTGCAACCAACAGCTTTTCGTAATGCTGGTCGGCCACGTAACCCGTTAGAAAATGAAAGAGATTGATGATTTCCAGCCCACGCACTGAATCAGCGGTAAACAAACCTACATCTGTATACAAACGGGCGGTTTTAGGGTTGTAATTGCCGGTGCCAATATGGCAATACGTTTGTAACCCTTCTTCTTCTTCCCGTACGACCAGCGTAATTTTTGTATGTGTTTTGAGCCCGACCAATCCATAGGTCACATGCACACCCGATTTCTCAAGCATCTGTGCCCATTCAATATTGTTCTCCTCATCAAACCGCGCTTTTACCTCAACCAATACAGCCACCTGCTTCTCACGCTCAGCGGCACGCACAAGTGCTTTGATAATCGGCGACTCGTCTGATGTGCGATACAGCGTTTGTTTGATCGCGAGCACTTTAGGGTCTTCTGCGGCTGCTTCTACAAAATGCTGCGTAGTTGCATGGAAAGACTCGTACGGATGATGAACCATCAGATCGCCGTCACGAATCACCTTGAAAATATTAGGGGCTTCAGGCGGATCGCCTTCAGGCCGGAGCCGGCGAGGAATCATCGGCTCCCAGGGTTCATACTGATGCTCCGGGATGTTCAGATTCGCAAGGTCTGCGCAATCAGAATGGTCCAACAAACCATTCATGGTCTCATATACGTCTTCCGGCTGCAAACCCATTTCGCGCATCAACAGCAAACGGACATGATCAGGCGTACGGCTTTGAATTTCGAGTCTTACCACATTGGCATATCTTCGCTCGCGCAACTCCTCAGAAATCATCTCAATCAAATCATCAGCTTCCTCTTCATTTCTGCGAATATCTGCATTTCTGGTGATTCGAAAGGGATATACGCCCAAAATCTCCATCCCTTTGAATAGCTCGCCGATATTGTTTGCGATCACCTGCTCAACAGGAATGAAATGGAGTTGATCGTTCACCTGCACCCAGCGTTCGCGCGAAACAGGTACCTTTATTCTTGCAAAGTGCTCTGTTTTTTTCACGGGATGCCGCAGCATAACCGCAAGAGACAGGCTCAGATTTGAGATGAAGGGAAATGGGTGCCCCGGATCAACAGCCAGCGGCGTGAGA
The DNA here is from genome assembly GCA_045106435.1 of Rhodothermales bacterium. Taxonomy (GTDB): domain Bacteria; phylum Bacteroidota; class Rhodothermia; order Rhodothermales; family JAHQVL01; genus JBCCIM01. The sequence goes on along the minus strand of JBGCEN010000425.1, from coordinate 5,488 downwards.
ATCGGGAAAATATTCTTCTTGAAATATGTGTTGATCGCTTGCCTTTCTTCGGCAGACAGGCTGCTGTAGTTTTTGATCTCCACGCCGGCGTGCAACGCCAGTGCAGGTTTCAGGGTGTCATGCCACACCTCTCCCATGGCCCTGTACAACGCGGGCACGGCCTGTGCAATAAGCAATAGCTGATCTTCAGGCTTTCTGCCATCGGGCGATAAACGCCGAACGCCGGCGGCTACCTGCCTCTTTAATCCCCCCACCCTTTTCCGGAAAAACTCATCCAGATTAGAAGACACGATAGACAAAAAACGGACGCGCTCAAGGAGTGGCACCCGTTCATCTTTTGCCGAATTGAGTACCCGCCAATTAAAGTCGAGCCAGCTCAGCTCTCGATTAAAATAGAGGCTGGAATGGTTTAAATCGATTTTACGCGGTACCCGCTGGGCCTTCGTAGCCTTGAGGCCTGAGGACAATTCTTCGCTTGCAGCCGCATGACTCTTTTGTGTATCGCCAGCTTCCGTATCAGGGGGGCCAAAAACAGACCCTACATGCTCTTGCATATAGCTTTATTCTTTATTTCAGATACACAAATTGTATGCGCGCGTAAACACAGGCACATATTGTGGTGTAAGGTATCTGAAATCAGTTCGCAGGGTGATGAATTACACTGATATACTCCAGGGCGTTTTCAGTGCGGATTGTGCGTTTAGGATATGGTTTTATCTCTTACAGACTCACCAACCACGCCCTAAATGCAAAACCCATTATCTATAAGATCGTGAATTTTGAAGATTTATTTAAATTAAGTATTCCATTTTAGAAATTCTCTGTTTTCGATTTGCTTCTGGAGCGTCTGCAAAGCCATCTGTTCTTCGAGTAACAAACGCACATTTTCACCAGAGCGCTCAGCACTAAAAATCCGCTTTTTAAGGTCGTTATAGGCTTCTTTAACGCGATCCAGTTTTAGCAAAGTCATTGTTCCTGCAGCAATTTCGAATGGGTCTTGATTAAACTTGGGGACCGTAATTTTTTGTTTTCGCTCCCAGTTTTTTGACAGTTCATGCCGCTGCATCAGCACTTCTGTGACCAAATTCCTCACCCCATTCCCAAAAGAACCATCGATCAGCTTATGCTTATCTACCTTTCCTTCATCATACATACTGAGAATGGCCTTTATTGAAGACTGCACTACGCCCGGACTAAACTCTACGAGTGCCATATTGCCCATAATATATTCTACCATGGCAGAACCGTTATCAAGCATCAGCCGCAGCAGCATTCTCTCTTCAGGCAGCGATTCGTTTGCTTCTTCTTCATCCATCCTTTCCTCCTCTGCCGGCACGACAAAGGAGTCCATCATGTAAGGCGGCACATCGGAAGTTGAAGTATGCTCAACCACAGCCGGCGCAGGCTGACGAGGGCTGGAACGGGACTGCTGAGACTCCGACTTACGGATCTTACCCAATTGCTCAAAAAGAGGAATATCCGGAATGCCAAGTACGTGGCTGGCCCGACGAATAAACGGTTCATGCATCGCAACATCCGGCATAATGGCAATGGTATTCACGATAGACTTCGTGAGTTTTCCTTGCCCTTCCGGGGTATCCAACTGGCCGCTTTTCTTGGCAAGCCCATGCATAAACGTTATGAAGTCCATCCGCTTGGTCTCCATATATTTCTCAAACTCATCGGCCCCGTGATTGCGGACAAAAGAGTCGGGGTCTTCACCATCCGGCAATTCTAGCCCATAGACCGTAACACCTTGTGCAAGGAGCAAGTCAATACCTCGCAACGCGGCAGCGGCTCCGGCAGAATCGCTATCGTACAAAACAAGCACTTTTTGTGTATAGCGCTTAAGCAATTTGATTTGATCTGGCGTCAACGCCGTACCACTCGTTGCAACAACGTGCTCAACGCCGGCTTGAAAAAGTGAAATGACGTCGGTATACCCCTCCACCAGTAAGACTTCCTCCCGTTTACGAATGGCCTGCTTAGACTGATGGAGTCCGTACAACACGCTCCCTTTGTGGTAAACGCGGGTTTCCGGGGAATTAATGTACTTCGGCTGCTTCTTCTCCTCTTTCAGGATGCGGCCGCCAAACCCGATCACTTTGCTGAGATGAGAAAAGATGGGGAAGATCACACGATTTCGGTACCGATCATAATACCCGCCGCCATCTTTTTTGGGGATGATGAGGCCGGCCTTTTCCAGATATTGTACGTCGATATTCTCTTTGCCGGCTGCCACGAGCAAGGCATCCCATCCATCCGGCGCATAACCGAGGCCAAATTTCTTGATGGTCTCAGGCGTAAAGCCGCGGTTTAAGAGATAATCCAGCGCGGTTTTACCCCGTTCTTCTTGTGTGAGCGACTGATAAAAAAAACGACCGGCAAAACGAAGGGCATTATAGATAGATTCAACTTCAGAGCTTTGCTGTCGCTGATCATCGGTTTCAATAATTACGATGTTTGCACGTTCAGCAAGCACTTTTACGGCTTCAGGAAATTCCAGGTTTTCAACGCGCATCAAAAACTGAAACTCATTGCCGCCGGCGCCACACCCAAAACACTTGTAGATGCCTAAGCCTGGATTCACATTAAACGAAGGTGTCTTTTCCTTGTGAAAAGGACACAGCCCTACAAAATTAGACCCTCTCCGCTTAAGCTGAACATATTCCCCGACGACTTCTACGATATCGCTCGCAGACCGTACGGCATCAATTTTGTCTTCAGGGATGAACATTAAACGGTTTCGGGTTTGGGGTTCAATGTTTCGGGCTGATTCAACCTGGTAAAAACAGGATTGGCTCTGAACTACCCGGGATCTGTTTAGGGTTTAGGGTTTAGGGTTTAGGGTTTAGGGTTTAGGGTTTAGGGTTTAGGGTTTAGGGTTTAGGGTTTAGGGTTGTAAAACCTTAGCGGGGTAGATAGATTCCAGAAATAGAAATTAAATGTCAAACCCCTATCGAATCCCTGCCCAAGACATTACGCTTTGTATCTGCTATAGATTGGAAGCGTAACGATCATGTAGCGCAACACTTCTCCAAATTTAACGCTTTTCAATCGTGGAAATAAAGATGGCTCCCTCGTTAACAGGCTGGAATACTCCACCGCCTTCGCTTCAGCTAACCCCTGGAGACGTGCATGTGTGGAGAGCTTCTTTCCAGCAACTTACGCCATTGCTCCACCACTTCAATGCGCTGCTATCTGTAGATGAACAGATGAAGGCCGGCCGGTATCGCTTTGACGACAACCGCGATGAATACATCATTGCACGTGGACTGTTGCGCCATCTGCTGGGGAGCTATCTCGGGCAAGATGCCAAAGGGCTGCGTTTTTTCTACAATCCCTATGGTAAGCCGGCCCTCAGCAACGAATCCGGCAAAGAACGCCTTTCTTTCAACCTTTCTCATGCACACGGATACATCCTCTACGTCTTCACACGAGGCAGAGAAGTGGGTATCGATATCGAACGCATCAGACCAGAGGCCGCACACGACGGCGTCGCAGAGCGGTTCTTTTCCAATAAAGAAGTTTCCACCCTTCGGTCACTGCCCCGCCATGCACAAGCCATAGGCTTCTTCAATTGCTGGACAAGAAAAGAAGCCTATATCAAGGCCAGAGGAGAAGGCCTGAGCATTCCGCTTAATCAATTCGATGTATCCCTTATCCCGGGAGAACCCGCCGCCCTGCTTGAGTCTAGAGTAGACCCCGCCGATACTAGTCGTTGGACGCTTAAGTCACTGGACATGGGGATGCAATACATTGCAGCCCTGGCAGTTGAAGGAGCAGACTGGGACCTTAAATGCTGGGATTGGCAGCGGTAAGACCAGATTCCTGCACTGGACCAACTTCAGGTTTGTCTGAACACTGGCACGCATTGAGTCCTAAACAAAGGAACATGCAAACCATGAAAAATAGTGTTTGCATAGACTTTTTTGGAGATGTCAACTTTCGCATAGACTTTGGTGTTTTTTCACCCTTTTTTAGGGTTAACTAACTTATGTTGTATTGTTACGTTTTGTAACGAGTCCTGACTCAGCAAGATGTATCAAGCAATCCAGCGAGTACTCAAAACGGGTTTGCCTTAAGTTAGAGTTCTCGTAACAAAAACCAATCTATTCTCTTCCAGTATCTCTTGAAGAGATCTTGAATTACCATTTTGACTCAGAAGCGACGTGGAAATCTTAGGAATTGACATCGGTGGTACGGGCATCAAAGGAGCCCCCGTAAATACAGAAACAGGCGAACTTATTGGCGAAAGACTGCGCATCCCTACCCCACAACCGGCAACACCAGATGCTGTTGTTGGTGTGGTGAACGAAATCGCCCAGCACTTTTCATGGAAAGGAGCCATAGGATGTACATTTCCTGCCCGAATCAAACGAGGCATAGCGCGTACTGCGGCTAACGTTGATCGTTCCTGGCTTGGCACGAATGTCGAAAATCTTATCGAAAAAGAAACCGGCTGTGCCACCGTTGTGCTGAATGACGCAGACGCCGCCGGCGTTGCCGAGCTGGCATTCGGCGCTGGCAGAGACCGCCAGGGCATGGTCTTGTTGCTCACTTTTGGCACCGGCATAGGAAGCGCTTTGTTCATGGACCAGCAACTTGTGCCAAATACCGAGTTTGGCCACATCGAAATGCACAGAGGGCCGGCGGAGCATTACGCAGCAGACAGTGCGCGCAAAAAGAACGACCTCAAATGGAGCGAATGGGCCATCCGTGTACAGGAATACCTGGACAGAATTGAATTCCTGCTTGCTCCAGACCTCATTATTATTGGCGGCGGCGTAAGCAAACCCAACAAGAAAATTAAGTACTTCGGAGAGCTGCGCACCGATGCCGATCTGGTAACCGCACAACTACAAAACAACGCCGGCATCATTGGCGGCGCGTTTCGTGCAGGGCAGTTGCTGGTGACGAGTCAGTAAGCAGGCATATTACACACCCCGGCTCCGATGATGCTCATCGGAGCTGTCCCCTCTCGAGAGGGGACTTTGGGAAGGCACAAGATTTTTGACATGTGGCTTTTGGGGCATGTGCCTTTTTCGATATACAGCAATACTATACCCAAAATATTCCCCTCCCCGGAGGGGTGCCGGCAGGCGGGGTGGGTCGGATTACCCAATCCTTCCCCTAAAACCCCACAATCCAACTATTGCAATTCGCCGGGCAGTGTATTTAATTAGCAGATTAATCATCCATCTGCCCATTCTTCACCGTTGGCCCGATTCGATACCTTTCTTAGCTATAACCGGCGTGATCAGGCCGCGGTGCATGGTATTGCAGAAAAATTGCGGGCAGCAGGCCTCTCGGTCTTTCTTGATCAATGGTACTTGATTCCTGGTGTATCCTGGCAAAATGAGCTGGAGCAGAAAATAAGCCAGAGTAAATCCGCTTGTGTGTTTGTCGGACCCAATGGATTTGGCTCCTGGCAGCAACGGGAGAAAAACCTCGCGTTGGACAAACAAGCCGGCGAATCAACCTATCG